>NZ_CP188040.1:970100-1293466 GCF_049943125.1 Alloiococcus sp. CFN-8 | reverse complement strand
AACCCTGATGCAGCAACGCCGCGTGAGTGATGAAGGCCTTCGGGTTGTAAAGCTCTGTCTTCAGGGACGATAATGACGGTACCTGAGGAGGAAGCCACGGCTAACTACGTGCCAGCAGCCGCGGTAATACGTAGGTGGCGAGCGTTGTCCGGATTTACTGGGCGTAAAGGGAGTGTAGGTGGATGCTTAAGTCAGATGTGAAATACCCGGGCTCAACCTGGGAACTGCATTTGAAACTGGGCGTCTAGAGTGCAGGAGAGGAAAGTGGAATTCCTAGTGTAGCGGTGAAATGCGTAGAGATTAGGAAGAACACCAGTGGCGAAGGCGACTTTCTGGACTGTAACTGACACTGAGGCTCGAAAGCGTGGGGAGCAAACAGGATTAGATACCCTGGTAGTCCACGCCGTAAACGATGGGTACTAGGTGTAGGGGGTATCGACTCCCCCTGTGCCGCCGTTAACACAATAAGTACCCCGCCTGGGGAGTACGGTCGCAAGATTAAAACTCAAAGGAATTGACGGGGGCCCGCACAAGCAGCGGAGCATGTGGTTTAATTCGAAGCAACGCGAAGAACCTTACCTAGACTTGACATCTCCTGAATTACCCTTAATCGGGGAAGCCCTTCGGGGCAGGAAGACAGGTGGTGCATGGTTGTCGTCAGCTCGTGTCGTGAGATGTTGGGTTAAGTCCCGCAACGAGCGCAACCCTTGTTGTTAGTTGCTACCATTAAGTTGAGCACTCTAGCGAGACTGCCCGGGTTAACCGGGAGGAAGGTGGGGATGACGTCAAATCATCATGCCCCTTATGTCTAGGGCTACACACGTGCTACAATGGCGAGTACAGAGAGACGCAAGACCGCGAGGTGGAGCAAAACTCTAAAACTCGTCCCAGTTCGGATTGCAGGCTGAAACTCGCCTGCATGAAGCCGGAGTTGCTAGTAATCGCGAATCAGAATGTCGCGGTGAATACGTTCCCGGGCCTTGTACACACCGCCCGTCACACCATGAGAGTTGGCAATACCCGAAGTCCGTGAGGTAACCGCAAGGAGCCAGCGGCCGAAGGTAGGGTCAGCGATTGGGGTGAAGTCGTAACAAGGTAGCCGTAGGAGAACCTGCGGCTGGATCACCTCCTTTCTAAGGAAACTTAATCCGATATCTTTTCCCTTGGAAAAGTACGGATTCACAAAGCTGGGTTTATTCTAGTACTAAATTCTCTGTCCAATTTTGAGAGACTATGTCTTTCAACTTGTTCTTTGAAAACTGCATACAGAAACTGATGTAAGTAAAGATAACTACAATCTTTTAAAGTGCAAATTATAAATTGTTTATTCAATGTATGATTTCGCTGAGAATTAATTGTAAAACCGTAAACTAATTAAACCTTGACGTATGACTTTTAAGTCTCTACGTCAGAGCGAACAGTAAGCGAAGTAATGCGAGGAGCCGAGGAACGAAGGCACGGAGCGTACAAAACCGTACGTGAGTACCGTAGTGACGAAAGCGACGAAGCAGTACGCAGCTTAATGTGAGCGAATATGGTCAAGCTACAAAGGGCGCATGGTGAATGCCTTGGCATCAGGAGCCGATGAAGGACGTGATAAGCTGCGATAAGCTTCGGGTAGGCGCACATAGCCAGTGATCCGGAGATCTCCGAATGAGGAAACTCACATGGGTAACCCCATGTATCCATAACTGAATCCATAGGTTATGGAGGGTAAACCCAGGGAACTGAAACATCTAAGTACCTGGAGGAAGAGAAAGAAAAATCGATTTTCTTAGTAGCGGCGAGCGAAAAGGAAAGAGCCCAAACCGGAAACTTGTTTCCGGGGTTGCGGACAGAACAATAAATGCAGGAGATGACTAACCGAAGCCAGCTGGAAAGCTGGGCCACAGAAAGTAACAGCCTTGTAGGTGAAAGTCATTGATAGCCAGTTCTGATCCAGAGTACCACGAGACACGTGAAACCTTGTGGGAAGCAGGGAGGACCACCTCCCAAGGCTAAATACTACCTGATGACCGATAGTGAAGAAGTACCGTGAGGGAAAGGTGAAAAGAACCCCGGGAGGGGAGTGAAATAGAATCTGAAACCATGTGCCTACAACCGGTCAGAGCACCTTATGTGTGTGATGACGTGCTTTTTGTAGAACGAGCCTACGAGTTACGGTATGTAGCGAGGTTAAGTACTTTAGGTACGGAGCCGAAGGGAAACCGAGTCTTAATAGGGCGACTAGTTGCATGCCGTAGACCCGAAACCGGGTGACCTATCCATGGCCAGGTTGAAGCGGAAGTAAAATTCCGTGGAGGACCGAACCACGTTGGTGTTGAAAAACCATGGGATGAGCTGTGGATAGCGGAGAAATTCCAATCGAACTCGGAGATAGCTGGTTCTCCTCGAAATAGCTTTAGGGCTAGCGTCGGATATGAGTAGCGGAGGTAGAGCACTGAATGGGCTAGGGGGCGTATAGCTTACCGAACCTTATCAAACTCCGAATGCCGCATACTATGAGTCCGGCAGTCAGACAGTGACAGATAAGTGCCATTGTCAAAAGGGAAAAAGCCCAGACCGTCAGCTAAGGTCCCCAAGTATAGATTAAGTGGTAAAGGATGTGGGATTTCTAAGACAACTAGGATGTTGGCTTAGAAGCAGCCACTCATTCAAAGAGTGCGTAATAGCTCACTAGTCGAGAGATCCCGCGCCGAAGATGTCCGGGGCTAAAATCTATCACCGAAGCTACGGATTGACACAATAGTGTCAGTGGTAGGGGAGCGTCCTGTATGGGCTGAAGTCGTACCGTAAGGAGCGGTGGACTGTACAGGAGTGAGAATGTAGGCATAAGTAGCGAGAAATGGGTGAGAATCCCATTGGCCGAAAACCTAAGGTTTCCTCAGGAAGGCTCGTCCGCTGAGGGTTAGTCGGGACCTAAGCCGAGGCCGAAAGGCGTAGGTGATGGACAATCGGTTGATATTCCGATACTGCTGTTAATCGTTATTACCGATGGCGTGACGCAGGAGGATAGTGTGTGCCAGCTATTGGATGCTGGTCTAAGCACTTAGGTATACAGGATAGGCAAATCCGCCTGTATTAAGCTGAGGTGTGATGGGGAAGGCCCTACGGGGCCGAAGTACATGATTCCACGCTGCCAAGAAAAGCGTCTAGGGAGAGAGACAGTACCCGTACCGCAAACCGACACAGGTAGGTGAGGAGAGAATCCTAAGGCTGGCGGAAGAATTGCAGTTAAGGAACTCGGCAAATTGACCCCGTAACTTCGGGAGAAGGGGTGCCATGGAGACATGGCCGCAGAGAATAGGCCCAAGCAACTGTTTAGCAAAAACACAGGTCTCTGCTAAAGCGTAAGCTGATGTATAGGGGCTGACGCCTGCCCGGTGCTGGAAGGTTAAGGGGATTGCTTAGCGCAAGCGAAGGCATGAACTTAAGCCCCAGTAAACGGCGGCCGTAACTATAACGGTCCTAAGGTAGCGAAATTCCTTGTCAGGTAAGTTCTGACCCGCACGAATGGCGTAATGACTTGGGCACTGTCTCAACTGCAAATCCGGCGAAATTGTAGTGCAAGTGAAGATGCTTGCTACCCGTGGTTGGACGGAAAGACCCCGTAGAGCTTTACTGCAGCTTAGCATTGAGTTTCGGTATTGTCTGTACAGGATAGGTGGGAGACTGGGAAACAGGGTCGTCAGGCTCTGTGGAGTCAACCTTGGGATACCACCCTGACAGTACTGGAATTCTAACCGGGCACCATGAAGCTGGTGACGGGACATTGTTAGGCGGGCAGTTTGACTGGGGCGGTCGCCTCCTAAAAAGTAACGGAGGCGCTCAAAGGTTCCCTCAGAACGGTCGGAAATCGTTCGAAGAGCGCAAAGGCATAAGGGAGCCTGACTGCGACACCTACAAGTGGAGCAGGGACGAAAGTCGGACTTAGTGATCCGGTGGTACCTCGTGGGAGGGCCATCGCTCAACGGATAAAAGCTACCTCGGGGATAACAGGCTGATCTCCCCCAAGAGTCCACATCGACGGGGAGGTTTGGCACCTCGATGTCGGCTCGTCGCATCCTGGGGCTGAAGTAGGTCCCAAGGGTTGGGCTGTTCGCCCATTAAAGCGGCACGCGAGCTGGGTTCAGAACGTCGTGAGACAGTTCGGTCCCTATCCGCCACGGGCGCAGGAAATTTGAGAGGAGCTGTCCTTAGTACGAGAGGACCGGGATGGACTGACCTCTGGTGCACCAGTTGTTCCGCCAGGAGCACAGCTGGGTAGCTATGTCGGGAAGGGATAAACGCTGAAAGCATCTAAGCGTGAAGCCCACCTCAAGATTAGATTTCCCATAGCGTAAGCTAGTAAGACCCCTCGAAGAACACGAGGTTGATAGGTCGGAGGTGTAAGCACGGCAACGTGTTCAGCTGACCGATACTAATAGGTCGAGGGCTTGACCAAAATAAATGACGACTTTACAAAACATCATTCTGTATGCAGTTTTGAAAGAACAAAAATTCTTTCAAAACCAGAATATCCGGTGGCAATGCCATGAAGGTAACACCCGTTCCCATTCCGAACACGATGGTTAAGCTTCATAGGGCCGATGGTACTGCAGGGGAAGCTCTGTGGGAGAGTAGGAAGTTGCCGGGTTTTTGTGGTTCACTAGCTCAGTCGGTAGAGCACATGACTTTTAATCATGGTGTCCGGGGTTCGATTCCCCGGTGAGCCACCAAAACGCTGTATTAAGATATTAATCTTAGTACAGCGTTTTTTTATTTTAAGGAATTAAGCTATGAAGATATATACCTTTATAAAAGGTTAGTATGAGTAAATATGAAGACATATAGAAAATAAACTGCAAAAAAACTGGAGTTATATTGATTATATTATATTTAAGTATGTGATATTATAAGGGTCTGCGCTACTATAATTGAAAATTTACAATATATATTTTATTAATAATTATGCAATTATTACTGTAGGATAATGTATAAATGTGATATAATTGTATAAAAATTAATTAAGGTGTATGAAAAACAGGTTTACTGTGGATATGTTATTTTAAAAATAATATATTAAAAGGCTATGTTAAATAGGCATAGTCTTTTTGATTATAATATATGGGGAGTTTTGGAATGATTTTAATGTATAGGACAGCAGCTTTGGCTATAGATGTGGCAGCTATAGGATTATAATCTAAATAACTTATCCAGCAATAGATAATCTATAGGGGGAATGGTAAATGATTAAGCTGTATTCAGGTGGTACTTATTTGGTAAGGGGAAAGGAAATTGTCCAGCAAGAGGACGGTGAAAGAATATTTGCTCTTACGGGGAGAAAAGCTGATTTAGAAGAAGCAAGAAAAGGCACCATAACATATTCAATTCTAAAAGCACATAATACCTCCGGGAATATGAAAAATCTTAAGTTAAAATTTGACTCCTTAGCTTCACATGACATAACCTTTGTTGGAATAATACAAACTGCTAGGGCTTCAGGAATGGACAAGTTTCCTATTCCTTATGTTCTTACTAACTGCCACAATACTCTCTGTGCTGTGGGAGGTACTATCAATGAGGATGATCATGTTTTTGGCCTATCTGCTGCTAAAAAATACGGTGGAATATTTGTTCCTCCTCATATGGCTGTGATACATCAATATATGAGAGAGATGATGGCTGGCTGTGGAAGGATGATTTTAGGCTCTGACAGTCATACTCGCTATGGTGCTTTGGGTACAATGGCTATTGGTGAAGGTGGTGGAGAGCTAGTAAAGCAGATTCTTTCTAATACCTACGATGTTGCCTATCCAGGAGTAGTAGCAATTTATTTAGATGGAAAGCCAAGGACAGGGGTAGGACCTCAGGATATTGCCCTAGCTATAATAGGGGCAGTATTTAAAAATGGCTATGTAAAGAATAAGGTCATGGAGTTTGTTGGACCAGGAGTATCTTCCATGACCACTGATTTTCGTAATGGCATTGATGTAATGACCACAGAAACTACCTGTCTATCTTCTATATGGAGAACCGATGAGGATACTAAGGAATATCTCACTATCCATGGTAGGGGAGAGGACTATAAAGAGTTAAATCCCTCAGAGATAGCTTATTATGATGGTTTGCTCTATGTAGACCTATCTACTATAAAACCAATGATTGCTTTGCCTTTCCACCCAAGCAATGTCTATGAAATTGATGAGTTGAATTCAAATCTTGAGGATATACTCCGTAAGGTAGAGCTTGAGGCCTCAAGGATAATAGATAATCCTAATATTGATTTTAATCTAACCAATAAAATAATAAATGGCAAGCTCCAGGTAGAGCAGGGGGTTATAGCAGGCTGTGCCGGAGGAGGCTATTCAAATATTATGGAAGCAGCACATATTTTAAAGGGTAAATCCTGCGGTAATGATCAATTTTCTTTATCTGTATATCCTTCTTCTCAGCCAGTGTATGCAGATTTAATAAAGAAAGGTGCTATTTCTGAGCTGATGGCAGCAGGAGCTATCATAAGAAGCGCTTTCTGTGGGCCATGCTTTGGGGCTGGCGATACTCCATCTAATAATGCTTTGAGTATTCGCCATACCACTAGAAACTTCCCTAATCGTGAAGGTTCAAAGCCAGGAAATAATCAGATTTCAGCCGTTGCCCTCATGGATGCAAGGTCAATTGCAGCTACAGCAGCTGCGGGTGGCAAGCTAACACCAGCAACGGAGCTAAGTTATGATTATCAAGTGCCTGATTATGACTTTGATAAAACTTCATACACCAATAGAGTTTTCCAAGGCTATGGTACTGGAGAAAGTAAAATAGAGCTGGTATATGGACCTAATATAAAGGACTGGCCAGAGATGAGCCCCTTGAGCAATAATATACTTCTAAAGGTATGCTCTAAGATTATGGATCCAGTAACAACTACTGATGAGTTGATACCCTCTGGTGAAACCTCTTCATATCGTTCTAATCCATTAGGACTAGCAGAGTTTACTTTGTCTCGAAGAGATCCTGAATATGTGGGAAGGACAAAAGCGGTAGCAAAAATAGAAAAAGCAAGGGTTTCCGGTGAATACCATAAGAATGTTGAACCTGAACTTAAAGATATATATGAAATGATTTCGTCAATACCAGGAAGCGAAAATATAAATTCCATGGACATAGAAATAGGGAGTGTAATTTATGCAGTGAAGCCTGGAGATGGCTCTGCCCGTGAACAGGCCGCTAGCTGTCAGAGGGTTATTGGAGGACTAGCTAATATTACAAAGGAATATGCAACGAAAAGATACCGTTCTAATGTTATTAACTGGGGAATGCTACCATTTTTACTTGGTGAAGAACCTGAGTTTAATGTAGGGGATTATATATATGTTCCTGATATATTAGCAGCATTAGAAGGGGATATGAGTAATATTCCTGCTTATGTAATCAGCGATGGTGTAAAAGAAATAAAGCTTCACATTAGCCCTATGACAGAGGATGAGAAAAAGATTGTAAAGGCTGGATGTTTAATAAATTTCAATAGAAGAAGCTAGTACTATATAGCAAGTAATTTACCTGCTTGAAAGCACTTTTGGATTATCTTACAATAAAAGAAACGTAAATATGAAAGTTCAGATGTTCTTTCCTATTTACGTTTTCTTTTTTTGCTATTGGACAAAATAAGAATGATTTACATAAATAAAAACTCATAATATGTAGAATTATATATTTTATTTTACAAAAAATAATAATATTATAAGATAGTGATTGGTAAAAGATATTAATATATATTTTTACTATAAGATAAGAAATCATATTTAGAGGAGACTAACAAAATGAATAGCAATTTAACGACAGCTGAAAAAAGTTTAAGACTTCATGGAGAATGGAAGGGTAAAATAGAAGTGATATCAAGAGTTCCTGCAGCTTCAAAGGAGGATTTGGCTATAGCATATACTCCAGGAGTTGCAGAGCCTTGTTTAGAAATTCAGAAGGATATAAATAAATCCTATGAGCTTACTAGAAGATGGAATACCTGTCTAGTGGTAACCGATGGAACTGCAGTTTTAGGTCTTGGGGATATAGGTCCTGAGGCGGGAATGCCTGTGATGGAGGGGAAGTGTGTTCTTTTTAAGACCTATGGTGATGTAGATGCCTTCCCTTTATGTATAAAAAGTAAGGATGTGGATGAGATAGTGAATACTATTCATCTTATTTCTGGAAGCTTTGGAGGAATTAATTTAGAGGATATTTCTGCACCAAGATGCTTTGAAATAGAAAAGAAGCTTAAGGAAAAATGTGATATTCCTATATTCCATGATGACCAGCATGGTACAGCGATAGTTGTAGCTGCGGGATTAATAAATGCTTTAAAGGTAGTAAAAAAGAAATTAGAAGAGATTACTGTAGTCATTAATGGGGCTGGTTCTGCAGGTATTGCAATAGCTAAAATGCTTATGAGCCTTAAGGTAAAGGATATTATTCTTTGCGATAGACAAGGAATACTTACAGAGGATAATACTGAAGGTAACCTTTATCATAAAAATATGGCCTCAATAACCAATAATGGTGGAAGAAAGGGCTCTCTCAAGGATGCTCTTGTGGATGCTGATGTATTTATAGGAGTAAGCGCTCCAGGACTAGTAACCTCTGAGATGGTTAAGACCATGGCAGAGGATGCTATAATTTTTGCCTGTGCAAATCCAACCCCAGAAATATTCCCAGAGGATGCTAAGGCTGGTGGAGCTAAGGTTATTGCCACCGGAAGAAGTGACTTTTCCAATCAGATAAACAATGTACTGGTTTTCCCAGGAATGTTTAGAGGAGCCTTTGACGTTAGGGCTTCTGATATAAATGATGAAATGAAAATTGCTGCAGCTAATGCCATAGCAAATATAATTACTGAGGAAGAATTAACAGCAGACTACATTATACCAGCAGCCTTTGATCCTAGAGTCTCCAGATCCGTTTCTGAGGCGGTAGCAGAAGCAGCCCGTAGAACTGGAGTAGCTAGAATATAGTTTTCCATAACTGAACTATTATATAACTCATGATATTTACTTTAGTAATTCCTATGATTGAAAATATACAAGCTAAATGTCCTTCGTATGACCAGTATAGTTTGCCATGAGCACACGACGTTTTTTTTCATCTAAATACCAGCTGTGGATACCCGTGTCGCCAGTTCCGAAAATGATGTTGCTGTCTATAGGTAGGCGGAGAAAGGCCTGATAGAGTTGATTAATCATACCACCGTGAGAGACAATTGCCACTGTAGCGTTAGGAGGGGTATCTGAGATAATCTTGGATAGAATATAATCTGCCCGAAATCTGAACTCTAGGATGGACTCCTGCTCATATACAGCAGCGTGGATAGGGAGATTTTCAACAAACGGATATTTCTCATGGGCAACTGTTCTTTCTAAGCCAGCGATGAGGCCGTTATTAAACTCCATAAGCTTATCATCAGGAATGAGAGGAATGTCTGTAGCTTCTGACAAATGAGCTGCAGTTTGATGAGCTCTTTTCAGGGTACTGCAATAAATAGCAGATATGTTGTAATTGTTCTTTACAAATAGAGCCATGGCTTTAGCCTGCTTGTGACCGCGTTCTGTCAGGGAAAAGTCTGCTCGTCCTTCATGTACATCCATTAAATCAGCTTCTGATTCTCCATGGCGAATAACCAATAATCTCATAGTTTTTGTGCACCTCCACATAGTTAATAAGCAGCAGCCATTATATAAATAGTAAGATGGCTGCTGCTTCAATTTATTTACAATTATACCCCGTGATTTATTGAGCTTCAAGATATATTTGTATTAAGAATAATTCTGAAAGTTAAGAAAATATTTCCTATGAGCTATTTTTTAATTGTCACCTTTGATATAATTATAACAGAGTGTTAATAAATATTAACTTTTGTATGAAGGGAGAAGACCATGAAGGTATTCGAAATTATTGAATTGCTTCAAGGAGAGCTTATAACGGGAGAAGAGCTATTAGATACGGAGATCACCTCTGCTTGCGGCAGTGATATGATGAGTGATGTCTTATCTTATGTGAAGAACCAAGGCTTGCTTTTAACTGGTCTTACAAATCCACAGAGCGTAAGGACGGCAGAGATGATGGATATGCACTGTGTGGTATTTGTTAGAGGGAAGAAGCCCGATCAAGAGACTGTTCGCCTAGCTAAGGACAGGGATATTATATTAATTGCTACCTCAATGCCAATGTTTCAGGCCTGCGGATTACTGTATAAAAATGGAGTGGATGAGGGTCTCAGCAAGTAATGAATGAAGGAATAAAGCTTCATTATGGGGTAGATGGGAATGATTTTGCCTCAGCAGGAGAAGCCTCCAGTGACACCAAAAGAATATTAAAGAAATTAGGTGTTTCCAAAGAAGTGATAAGGAAGGTTTCAATTGCTATGTATGAAGGTGAAATCAATATGGTCATTCATGCTGGTGGAGGGGTAGCAGACGTTGATATTACACCAGAGAGAATTGACATTATACTTTCAGATAAAGGGCCAGGAATAGCAGATGTTGAGCTAGCCATGCAGGAGGGGTATTCTACCGCTCCTGATAACATTAGAAACATAGGCTTTGGTGCTGGCATAGGTCTTCCAAATATGAAAAAATACTCAGACTCCATGGAAATCGTTACTGAGGTAGGGGCAGGGACTACCATATACATGTCAGTATTTATAGTATAGTTGTAGGAGGAGATATGGAGAATAGGACTAAGTTTTCTCATTCAGTAATTTTAGATTATGAAAAATGTAGAGGCTGCACTACTTGTATAAGAAGATGTCCTACAGAAGCTATAAGAGTTAGAAGTGGAAAGGCGGTTATAACCACAGAGCGTTGTATAGATTGTGGTGAATGTATAAGAGTATGCCCTTATAAAGCAAAGAAGGCTGTATATGATAATTTCGATGAATGCATTAAAAGCTTTAAATGGTCAGTTGCACTGCCTGCACCAGCTTTATATGGGCAATTTTCTCATTTAGAAGATATAGATTATATTCTTACAGGTCTGATTAATATGGGCTTTAATCAGGTCTTTGAGGTATCTAAGGCTGCAGAAGTTATTTCCGATTATACGAGACATCTCATGAAGGAGGGACTTATTACTACGCCTGTAATCAGTTCTGCCTGTCCAGCAGTAGTTAGATTAGTAAGAACTAAATTCCCAGACCTATGTGATAACCTTTTGCCTGTGGTTGCTCCGTTTAATCTAGCAGCAGCAATGGCTAGAGAGGAGGCTATAAGGAAAACTGGTTTAGAGCCTCATGAGATAGGTGTATTTTTTATTTCACCCTGTGCTGCTAAGGTAACGGAGGGGAAAACCCCCTTGGCTTTAGATTCATCAGGGGTAGACGGAATATTTTCAATTAATGATTTATATCCAAGGCTTTTAAAAGAAATGAATAAGATAGATACTCCCATGCAGCTTGCCTCTAGTGGAATTGTTGGCCTGAGCTGGCCTTTAAGTGGAGGTGAGTCCAGCGGACTTTTAAGGGATAGGTATCTCGCTGCTGATGGAATAGAAAATGTTATCAAGGTTCTTGAAGAAATAGAAAAAGAAAAGCTTAAGTCAATGGAGTTTATAGAATTAAATGCCTGCACTGGAGGCTGTGTAGGTGGTGTTTTAACGGTGGAAAACCCTTTTGTTGCTAAAGTAAAGATAAAAAAGTTAAGGAAGTACCTCCCTGTTAGCAAAAATAAGCTGCAGGAGGATTTTCATATGGATAGTATGTTGTGGCAGGAGAGGATAACCTACGAGCCGGTAATGGAGCTGGATAGTGATATTTCAGTAGCTATGAAAAAGATGAAGGAAATGGATAAAATAGAGCTTTCCTTTCCTGGGCTTGACTGTGGTGCTTGTGGTGCACCTACCTGCAGGGCTCTTGCTGAAGATATAGTAAGCGGTAGTGCTAATATTACTGATTGTTTATTTGTAATCAGGGATAGGCTCAGTGAGATGTATGAAAAGACCTTAAAGAATGCAAAGAAGCAGGAGGAATAGCATGAGGGTGGAAGAATTATCAGAAAAGTTAAATTATGAAATAGTTACAGCTGGAGATATGCACAAGGAAATAACAGGATGCTACATAGGTGATCTTCTGAGCTGGGTTATGGGACACGCATCTCCGGGAAACCTATGGATAACCATAATGAGTAATATTAATGTAGTAGCTGTTGCTGTACTTACAGAAGTAGCCTGTATTGTACTTGCAGAAAATGTTGCCTTAGATGAGCTAGCCTTAAAGAAAGCCTTAGATCAGGGAGTCTGTATCCTTAGAACAAAGGAGTCTGCTTATGAAGCAGCTATTAACATAAATAACTGCCTGTCCTCAAAGCTATGAAGCTTTATTATGACTTTCATATCCATTCCTGTCTCTCTCCCTGTGGGGATATGGATATGACACCTAATAATATAGTAAATATGTCTATATTAAAAGGTTTAGATATAATTGCAGTAACAGACCATAATACCTGTGGCAATTGCAGGGCTATCATGGAGGTAGGGGAGAGAAATGGACTTATAGTTATCCCTGGCATGGAGCTTAATACTAGAGAAGATGTCCATGTATTATGCTTATTTAATGATATAGAAAAAGCAGAGGAGTTTTCTTGCTACATTTATAACAATATGCAGGATATTATTAACAAAAAAGAAGTGTTTGGGGAGCAAATCTATATGAATTCGCAGGATGAGGCAGTAGGGATAGAAGAAAAGCTTCTTATCACTGCTTCTAATATCGGTATATATGAGACTATTTCTTTATGTAGGGAATATAATGGTATAGTGATACCAGCGCACATAGATAAAAGCTCCTATTCTATTCTTTCTGTACTAGGATTTATAACTGAAGATATGAATTTCTCTGTTTATGAGCTTTCTCCTAGAGCTGTAGAGGATGATATACTAAGGAAACAGAAGCTATTAAAGGATAAGCTTATAATAAGGAATTCTGATGCCCATTATTTATGGGATATAGCAGAAAGAGAGCATTTTATTGAGGTGTCTTCTAGCAGTATCAAAAAGGTGCTAGAGTATATTAGCGGAATAGATGATTAAATATTTAAAAAATTTTATTAATATATGTGTTTTTTTTAACAAGCTCTGCTATAATAAAATTAATTTTAATTTTATTTCTATTTTAACTTAGTTTAATAATACATCTACTAGAATAAGTGTATTTTAATTAAAAAGTTTGGAGGATAAAGTATGAGTACAGAATGTAAGTTTAATGGAACCGCCCAGCAGGAAAAGGAACTCATGGATGTGATTGCTCAATATAAAAATGAGCAGGGGGCATTGATGCCTATCATGCAGAGAGCTCAAGATATTTACGGATATCTTCCTATTGAGGTTCAAGAGGTTATCGCAGATAATCTTAATATTCCTCTTTCTCAGGTTTACGGGGTTGCAACCTTCTATTCTCAGTTTGCTCTTAAGCCAAAGGGTAAGTATAAGATAGGGGTTTGTATGGGGACAGCTTGTTATGTAAAAGGCTCTGCAAAGGTTTTAGAAAAGATTCAAGATACCTTAGGTATAGGGATGAAGGAGACTACTGAGGATGGTTTATTCTCAATTGAGGACACTAGATGCCTAGGCTGCTGTGGATTAGCACCGGTTATGATGATTAATGACGATGTATATGGAATGGTAACTCCTGAACAAGTTGGAGGTATCTTAGATAAGTACAGAAAAGAATCTCAAAAGTAAGGAGATAATACTTTGAAGGAATTATCTTTAAACATATTGGATATTTCAGAGAACTCTGTTTCTGCTAATGCTTCCTCAATTGATATTTCTATTGATGAGAAAGTGGAAGAGGATTTATTAAGGATTATCATTAAAGATAATGGCTGTGGTATGGAAGAAGAGTTTCTTAGAGAGGTGACCAATCCTTTTGTCACTACCAGGACTACAAGAAAGGTTGGTATGGGTATTCCACTCTTTAAAGAGGCAGCGGAAGCAACTGGAGGGAAATTTGAAATTCAGTCAAAAAGGAGTATAGGAACTACCGTGGAGGCAACCTTTGGTTATAGTCATATAGATAGGGTGCCTTTAGGAGATATGGGCGAGACTATAGGTACTTTGATTCAATGCCATCCAGATATTAAGCTTAATTATTCTCATAGCTATGGAGGCAGAAGTTTTTTATTTAGTACAGAGGAGTTAAGTCTTGTCCTGGAAGGAGCTCCTTTGAATAATCCTGAAATTGTACTTTGGATAAAGGAATATGTAAATGAAAAAATAAGAGATTTATATGGGGGTGTTTCATTGTGAAGTCTATAGAGGATTTAAAAGAAATACGGGAAAGAATGAAGAATACCATCAATTTAAGAGATGATAACAATAAGACTATTAGAGTTCTGGTAGGTATGGCTACCTGTGGTATTTCAGCTGGTGCAAGGCCTGTTCTAGCAGCACTTACAGAAGAAGTTGCAAAGCGTAACCTTTCTCATGTTATGGTTACTCAAACAGGTTGTGTTGGGATGTGCCGATATGAGCCAATAGTGGAAATTTACGATGGAAACGAAAAGATAACTTACGTGAAGATGACACCGGAGAAGGCAGTAAGGGTGGTCCATGAGCACCTGGTAAATAACAGAGTAGTAGCGGAATATACCATTGGTTCTGCAGAATAAGAAAGAGAGGTAGCTTAATATGATAAGATCTCATGTGCTGGTGTGCGGAGGTACTGGATGTACATCCTCAAACTCCCGAAGTATCCTTGAAGAGCTGGAGAAACAGATCAAGGCTAAGGGCTTAGAGGAAGAAGTAAAAATAGTTATGACAGGATGCTTCGGTCTTTGTGCTAAGGGGCCAATAATGATAGTTTATCCTGAAGGAGCCTTTTATTCTCATATAAAGGTTGAGGATATTGAGGAAATTGTTGATGAGCACATCATAAAGGGTAGAGTTGTTAAGAAGCTTTTATATCAGGAAACAGTTAACGAGGATAATACCATAAAGAGCCTTGCTCATACAGATTTCTATGCAAAGCAAAACCGTGTTGCTCTTAGAAACTGTGGTAATATCAACCCTGAATCAATTGATGAATATATAGCCACAGATGGATATATGGCTCTAGCTAAGGTTCTTACAGAAATGACACCTCAAGAGGTAATTCAGGTTATGCTTGATTCTGGACTTAGAGGTAGAGGAGGAGTAGGCTTCCCAACAGGAAGAAAGTGGGCCTTTGCTGCAGCCTCTGAGGCTGATCAGAAATATGTATGCTGTAATGCCGATGAAGGTGACCCTGGTGCCTTTATGGACCGTTCTGTATTAGAAGGTGACCCTCATGCAGTTTTAGAAGCCATGGCAATAGCCGGCTATGCCATAGGATCTACTCAAGGATATATTTATGTTAGAGCGGAATATCCTATAGCTGTTCAGAGATTAAAGGCGGCGATTAATCATGCAAGAGAATATGGCCTATTAGGAGATAATATATTAGGTACAGGCTTTAAATTTAATGTAGATGTTCGTCTGGGTTCAGGAGCCTTTGTATGTGGAGAGGAAACTGCTCTCATGACCTCCATAGAAGGTAACAGAGGAGAACCAAGACCAAGACCACCATTCCCAGCAGTTAAAGGACTATTTGGTAAGCCTACTATACTGAATAATGTTGAGACTTACGCCAATGTTCCAAGAATAATTCTCAATGGACCAGAATGGTTTGCTTCCATGGGTACTGAAAAATCCAAGGGAACAAAGGTGTTTGCTTTAGGCGGCAAGATAGTTAACACAGGACTTGTGGAAATACCAATGGGAACAACCTTAAGAGAGGTTATATATGACATAGGAGGAGGAATACCAGGAGGCAAGAAGTTTAAGGCAGCTCAAACTGGTGGACCTTCCGGTGGATGTATACCTGCATCTCTTATAGATACACCCATGGATTATGAATCCTTGATATCAATAGGGTCTATGATGGGTTCAGGTGGACTTATCGTTATGGATGAAGACAACTGTATGGTAGATATAGCTAAGTTTTTCTTGGGCTTTACCGTTGATGAAAGCTGCGGTAAGTGTACTCCTTGTCGTTTGGGTACCAAAAAAATCCTTGAAATTTTAGATAAAATTACTGATGGTAGGGGAACCCTTGAGGATTTAGATAAGCTGGAAGAGCTCTGCTACTATGTTAAGAATAATTCACTCTGTGGACTTGGCCAGACAGCTCCAAACCCAGTTCTTTCTACCCTAAGATATTTCAGGGATGAATATGAAGCTCATGTAATTGATAAGACATGTCCTGCTGGAGTATGTAAGAAGCTCTTAAGCTTTGAAATAGAGGCTGATAAATGTAGAGGTTGTACACTTTGTGCTAGAAAATGTCCTGTGGGAGCTATCAGCGGTAGCGTAAAGAACCCTCATGTTATAGATAAGGATAAATGCATTAAGTGCGGAGTATGTATGGATAGCTGTAAGTTTAATGCTGTTGTAAAAAGGTAGGAGGGAGGAGATACTATGAAGATGATTAATTTAAAGGTAAATGGTATAGCAGTGCAAGTACCTGAAGGCACTACAATACTTGAGGCAGCAAAGGCAGCTAAGGTTGAAATCCCTTCCCTGTGCTATCTTAAAGATGTTAACAAGATAGGTGCCTGCAGAATTTGTATGGTTGAGATAAAAGGAAGAAGAGGTGTGGTTGCCTCCTGTGTATATCCTGTTGAAGAGGGAATAGAGGTACTAACCAACACCCCAGCTATAAGAGCTTCTAGAAAGATGACCCTGGAGCTTATTGTAGCAAATCACGATAAAACCTGTCTCTCCTGTGTGAGAAGCAATAGCTGCGAGCTACAGAGGCTTTGTAATGAATATGGGGTTGAAGAAGACAAGTTTGAGCCTACAGTAAATGATTATAAGATAGATACAACCTCAGCTTATATAGTGAGAGATAACAATAAATGTATACTCTGCAGGCGCTGCATTGCAGCCTGTGGCGATACTCAAGGTATAGGAGTTATTGGTGCTATAGGAAGAGGACAGAAGACTCACATAGGCTGTGCCTTTGAAAAAGGAATGGGAGAGGTAGCTTGCGTTGGCTGTGGTCAGTGTATAGTAGCTTGCCCAGTTGGTGCTCTTAAAGAAAGAACTCATGAAGAGGATGTATGGGATGCTATAGCAGATCCTGATAAGAAGGTATTGGTATTTACAGCACCTTCTATAAAGGCTACCTTAGGTGAAGCCTTTGACCTTCCTGTTGGAACAAATGTAGAGGGGAAAATGGTTGCAGCTATAAGAAGGCTTGGTGTAGATCAGGTGTTTGACATGGATTTCACTGCTGACCTTACTATCATGGAGGAAGCTCATGAATTTTTAGATAGGGTTAAAAATGGTGGAAAGCTCCCACTTATAACCTCTTGTAGTCCAGGCTGGGTTAAGTTCTGTGAGCACTACTATCCTGAATTCTTAAGTAATCTATCCACCTGTAAGTCACCTCAGCAGATGTTTGGTGCAATTCTCAAGACCTACTATGCTGAAAAGAATGGCTTAGATCCAAATAATATCTTTGTTGTCAGTGTAATTCCATGTACCGCTAAAAAGTTTGAGGTAACAAGGGATGAGCAGAAGAGAGAAAGCATGCAGGATGTAGATGTTGCTCTTACTACCAGAGAGCTAGCCAGGATGATTAAGAGGGCAGCAATCAAATTCAATGAATTACCTGATGAAGCTTATGATCTTCCTTTTGAGGTTGGTTCAGGGGCAGGGGCTATCTTCGGTGCTACCGGCGGTGTTATGGAAGCAGCCTTAAGAACTGCAAGCCACTGGCTAGATGGAGATTTTGAAAAGCTAGAGTTTAATGAGGTTAGAGGTACTGAAGGAATCAAGGAAGCTACCTACAATGTAGCTGGTATAGAGGTTAAGGTAGCAGTTACCTCAGGTCTTGCCAATGCTAGAAAGGTACTGGACAGCGTTAAGAGCGGAGAAAAGGAATATCATATTATAGAGATAATGGCGTGTCCTGGAGGCTGCGTAAATGGTGGTGGTCAGCCAACTCTTTCTGACAGCATTAGGAATAATGTAGATGTAAGATCCTTACGAGCCAGCGCTCTTTATGATATTGATGAGAACAGAGCTGTTAGAATGTCTCATGAAAATCCTGCTATTAAGACTATTTATGATGAATTCCTGGGAGAGGTTGGAGGACATAAGTCTCATGAGCTTCTTCATACAACTTATGTAGAGAGAGAAAAATTTTAATAAAGCAATATATTAGACTAAGACCTTATAAAGGGTGTATTGGAGAGAGGAATATGAAGGAATACTGTAAAAGCGATATTCCTGCAAGTGTTATTAAGAGGCTACCTAAATATCGAAGGCATTTAAAAAACTTTTTAGGAGAGGTTGATAAAATTTCCTCCAGTGAGCTTAGTAAATGCACTGGCTTCAGCTCATCTCAAATCAGGCAGGATTTAAGCCGATTTGGTAATTTCGGACATAAGGGCTATGGATATGATGTTCAGATTCTTTATGATGAAATCAGTGATATACTGGGCATAAGAACAAAATATAGCCTTATAATAATAGGAGCTGGTAATCTAGGGCAGGCACTATTTTATTACTATAACGATAGGGAAGATTATATGGATGTCGCGGGACTTTTCGATGTAAATCCTAAGATAGTTGGCCTTAAAATGAAGAATAAGGAAGTTTACGACGTTGATTATCTAGAGGAGTTCCTTAAGCAAAACTCTGTAGATATAGCAGCTCTCTGCGTACCTAAAAAAGCAGCGCCTGAGCTATATAAAACCTTATCCACATCGGATATAAAGGCCATATGGAATTTTACTCCTATAGACCTACCAGAGACCGATAAGGTCAATATAAGGAATGTTCATTTCAGCGACAGCTTATTAACTCTTGTATATCGTATAAATAATATTGAATAAAGCTTAAGCTCATAAAAAGTAAAGGCATCATAGGACAGATTCAAAAGTCCTATGATGCTTTTATTATATTCCTAAAATACTTATTCCATTTTTAATGCATTTAAAGACTCCTGGTAGTGATGGACCTCTTTCCCCATCTAAGTCTGTCAGTGGTTGAGAGGGACATTCTATGTAAACCTCAGAGCTTCTGTAATGGTAGACACCCTCCAGCTCCTCAAGGCTTCCCTCCATAATTAGCTTCAAGGCAACTTTTAATTTATTTTCTAGTATATCCTTACTGAATACAAGCACGTCCAGCAAGCCGTCTTCTTCTGAAGCTTCAGGAGCCAAGTCAACATTTGCTATGCTGCTTCCATTTAATAAAATAACTCCAAGAGAAGAACCTTGATAATTATATTCTTTGCTTTTTATATTGAATTCAAATGGTTGAATCTTGTTAATTTGAGTTATCCCAGTAACCATGTAGGCAAGCTTCCCAAGCTTAGTTTTCTTATCATCTTCTGTTGCCTCAAAGGGATTAGAAAACATACCGGTGCTGGCCATGTTCATGAAATAACTGTCGTTGGCCTTTCCTATATCCATTTTTTTAGGTGTAGTTGATAGTATCTTGGTAACGCATTCTTCAATATCCTCAGAAATATTTAAATGTCTGGCCATATCATTAGCTGTTCCTGCAGGTATTATAGCTATGGGTATATCGACTTTATTTTTTTTAAGCTCATTAACTATTGAATTTAAGGTTCCGTCTCCACCCATTATGGCAATATGGTGATATTCATTTATATCCTTCAGCTCTTCCTTTAAATCGAGACCCTCCTGAAGACGAAGGGGAGTAAGCTGAAAACCCTTCTCTTCATAAAGGGATAAAATCACATCTAGAGATGATGAGGCTTCCTCTTTCCCGGACTTTGGATTATATATGAGCTTTGCTTTTTTCATGATTATGACTCCTTTATCCAAATATATTTATTTTCAATATAGCATTTTTATGGGAAATAGAAGTGAATAGATTGTTATTTTATAGTTAAAATCTTTTATATAAAAAGTAACCAGCTTATATAAGCTGGTTTCCCAGAGCATCCGTATCCATAATTTTAAGGAATATTAGAACTCCTTCTAGAACTCCCCATACTCCTCCTACAAAGCAGGTAAGTATAGTGACAACTATCTGAAGGGTACCTATTTCTTTATATCCAAGATAAAATCTATGCACTCCTAAAAAGCCAAGAAATACTCCTAAAAGTCCTGCAATAATTCTAGATTTTTTCTTGGAAATATGATTTTCATTAGATGTTTTATTGTCCAAAGCTTTTCTCCTTTAATAATTGCTTTATAGAATTATATGAGGGAGTAATGTAGATAATACTTTTATGGCAGCAAAAAGCCTCCTTTATTAAAGAGGAGGCTTCATATACTGCTTATTCTATTTCAGGAAACATGGAGGTTACCCTCTTCAATATACCGTTGAGGTGAGCTATGGCAGTTCCGAAGTTGGTTATAGGAACTCCAGCCTCCTCAGCTTTTATCAGCCTTGACATAAGCTGCTTTCTATTGAAGGTGCAGGAGCCGCAGTGAACAATAAGCTTATAGGAGCTTAGATTCTCTGGGAAGTCCTTTCCGCTACAGACTTCAACAATTAGTCCTTCTCCTACCTTTTCCTGAAGCCAGGAGGGGAGCTTTTCCCTTGCTATATCTCCCTTTAAGGCATGATGGGTACAGGCTTCGGCTATAAGGACCTTGTCTCCAGGGCATAAGGTATCTATGGCTTCTGCCCCCTCTACAAAGGCCTTGAGGCTACCCTTGTATCTTGCCATGAGTATAGAAAAGGAGGTTAGAGGAATATCTCCTGGTACCATGGCATTGACTTTTTTGAATATCTGAGAATCAGTGATTATTAAATCTGGTTTTTCCTTTAAGCTATTTAATATATCTGGTAGCTCACTATCCTTTACCGTAAGAGCTAGGGCATCGTTATCTAAAATATCTCTTATAACCTGTACCTGAGGGAGTATAAGTCTTCCCTTAGGTGCCTGGATATCCTGAGGGGCAACGAGGATTACCTTGTCCTTTGGTTTGAGGATGTCACCTACAATTGTGGAAAGCTCAAAATCTGTAGGGGCATATTTAACTATGGCCTCCTTAAGCTGTCCAATATTGGCTTTATCTATAGCACTGAGGCTTATAGAAGGGATTCCCAGATCCTTCACTATTAACTCCTCTAAGGCACATAGATATAAAGGCGAAGCTATATCAATTTTATTTATTACCCCTATAACAGGAATCTTTCTTTCTGAAAGCTCCCTAAGCCACTCCTTTTCCATTTCATAGTCTTCTTCTCCAGCTATAAGCACCAGTATTGCCAGATCTGTCTTATCCATAACCTCATAGGTTTTACTTATTCTAAGCTCGCCTAAGGTTCCTTCATCATCTAAACCGGCGGTATCAACTATCACTACTGGACCAAGAGGTAAGAGCTCCATGGCTTTTTCTACAGGGTCTGTAGTAGTGCCTGGCACAGCAGAAACTAGAGAAAGCTTTTGATTGGTTAGGGCATTAACCAGGGTGGATTTACCTGCGTTTCTCCTTCCAAACACTGAAATGTGAAGTCTGTTTCCTTTTGGGGTACTTATCATCTATAAAACCTCCTTGGTTTAAAATCTTAAATCTCTTTCTCCATTTTTTATCCTCTGGAGCTTTTCTTCACAGGCTACTCTAGCAGCCTCCTTGGGTATTTCCTTAAGTTCCTTAGCTATTACTTCTTCTCCTATGGCCTTAGTTTCTTCATCAGCGTAGTCCTCAAGATATTCCTTTAAGGTCAGGAGTGCATTAGGCTGACATACATTGTGTATCTGTCCGTTTTTTGCTAGGCGCATAAATCTTTCTCCAGTTCTCCCTTCTCTGTAGCAGGCGGTGCAATAGCTGGGGATATAGCCTGATTTGCATAAGCTTCTTATAATCTCCATGGGAGAACGGTGGTCACCTACTTCAAATTGAGGCTTTTCCTTAGGATCCTTTGTAACAGTAAGGGAGTAGCCTCCTACTCCGGTACAGGAGCCAGCACTCACCTGAGATACTCCTACAGCTAAAACCTCATCTCTTAAGGAAGTTTCCTCTCTTGTGGAAAGAATTATACCTGTGTATGGCACTGCTAATCTTAAAATAGCCACAAGCTTTTTAAAGCTTTTATCATCTACTAAATAAGGATAGTTTTCAGGACTTACGTTTTCTGCAGGCTTTAGTCTAGGAACGGAGAGGGTGTGTGGTCCAACTCCTGTTTCCTTATCTAAATGCTCTCCATGCATCAAGAGAGCAATGGTTTCATATTTATAGTCATATAATCCATAGAGTACCCCCATACCTACATCATCTATACCTGCTGCCCTTGCCCTATCCATTGCTGTGGTATGATAATTGTAATTATGCTTAGGTCCCTGAGGATGAAGCTTCTCATAGGTTTCTTTGTGATAGGTTTCCTGGAATAAAATATAGGTACCTATCCCTGCGTCATTAAGTCTTTTATAGTTCTCCACAGAGGTAGCTGCTATGTTTACATTTATTCTTCTTATACTTCCATTATCAAATTTTAAAGAGTAGATGGTTTTTATAGATTCTAAGACATAATCTAAAGGAGCGTTGATATCATCCTCACCCAGCTCTAGGGCAAGTCTCTTATGGCCCATGCTTTCTAAAACTCTGATTTCTTCTTTAATTTGCTCTTGAGTGAGCTTCTTTCTTGGTAGCTCTTTGTTACTATGCTTGTACCCACAGTATTCACAGTTATTAACACAGTAGTTACTTACATAAAGAGGAGCGAAAATAACTATTCTATTGCCATAAATTTTTTTCTTTATCTCACCAGCAGCCTTATACATTTTTTCTAAAATCCTTGGATCCTCAACATATAGTAGGGCGGAGGCCTCCTCGTGGGTTAATCCCTTTAGAGCAAGAGCCTTTTCTAAAAGTGAGCTTACATAAGCCTCATCCTTAGAAGCTTCTTGTCCAAAAGACATGGACCTTAGTATTTCTTCATGAACTATAAAATCCTCTGCTTTGAATTCCTTGTGCATAATAACACTCCTTAAATTCATTTATTTTTTTGTGATTGCAGATTTAACATTAACCCCAGAAATTTTTCCTAGTTTACCCGTAAGAGCACTGATAGCATCAGTAGTACCGTCAACGATAATGGATATAACAGATACTCCTTTTTCTTTATATGGGATACCCATTCTTCCTACTATTATCCCTGCATAGTCATGAAGGGTATCATTTACCAGTGGGGAAGAATTTATATCATCCAGTACTATAGCAACTACTCCAACTCTTGTTTCCATAATAAACCTCCTATTATAAGCTGCAAAAAATAAAAAAACCCTGCCGGAGGCAAGGGGATATAAGGCTATGGTCATCCCGTTCCTCTTACTTAGAAACAATCCTTGTAATTAGAAAAGATATAAAGGCATCGGTTATTTACGAGGTATTGATAAGCTCCTAAAAAACCGATAATAATGTTAATTTTTAAACTATGTTTTAATTGTATAGTTAACTAAGAATATCTTCAAGTATTTACATATAATTTATTTTTTAATTTAGACTATCTTTTGAAATTATAGAAAATAAAATAAGGTGAAGATAAAGGGATATGAGCTCTATATGAGTAAAATTGGATAATATATGAAATTTTTTAAAATTTTATCAAAAAGACACTTTATTATTTTTATACAGTTACGTATAATATAAGTAGGGACATAATAATTTTTGTTAAATAGATGACATAAGAAAAAATAATAAGAAAGTAATGGTGAATTTATTGAATGAAAAAGATTATTTTAAAAAAATAGACGAGCTACTTTCTATGTCATCCTTGAATTATAGTGAGATAGAAAGAACTGTACTAGAAGCAATTGAAGACAAGCTTCCAGCAGAGGACGCAAGGAATATTTCAAAACTTTTAGAATACTGTGAGCTTCCTTATGCAAAGGTTAAGCTATATAAGTATTTAGGAGACAAGTCCGTTGTTGCAAATAGTTACCACGATGCAGTTGCATATTACACTATTGCTGTAGATATTGCCGATGAATCCGATTTTAAAGAGGAGAAACTACTTCTTTATAATAATATTGGGGCATGTAAGCTTATGGAAGTGCAGTATGAAGAGGCTATTTACTATTTTAACAATGTACTGATTTTGAGCAATAGGCTAAAAAGTTTTTCTGTGTATAAAAAAAGTATTTATAATTTAGCTTTAGCTTATTTTAGTGTATTTAAGATTGATGATACCCTAAGAATAATAAATAATATGGACCAGTATTTAGATAAGAGAGAAAATAAAGTTATTTACATAAAAATGAAGATTCTAGAAGCGCAGTGCTATGAGGAAAAGGGTTTATTGATAAAGGCAGTGAAGGTTTATGAGGAGTTGCTTTCAGAGGAAAAGGATATTCCTCCAATTTTGTTAGGGAATATTTATAATAATATAGCAAACAATATGCTGCTTCAAAAGAATTATGAAAAGAGTAGAGAGCTTTTTGAAAAGGCTTATGAAATAAGAAAAGATGAAGAGTACGGGAACATATCCCATGTACTTATAAATAGTGCAAGCTTATATCTAGAAATAAATGATATGAAGGAATTCTTTAAAAGAATAAAAGAAGGCTTAGAACTTTGCAGAAAAGAAAATGATTATGAATATATAATTACTGGTCTTTTGAAGCTGGAAGCTGCTTATAGAAAGCTTCATGATAAAGAAAAGCTAAAAGAGGTTTATCTAGAGATGCTTAAGGTTGCCGAGGAAAACAATCTAAGAAAGGACACAATGTATGCCTTAAATAAGCTCATAAGTATGGAGATAAAGGATAAAAATTATCGGGAGGCTTATATTTACAACAATAAGCTCAATAATTACATAGAAAACATTGTTAATAATTAAGTCCTCTTAAAGGAGGGATGAGATTGGAATTTTTAACACAAGGAGAAAAGTTAAAAAAGCTGAGATTAGAGCTAAACTTAAGACAAAAGGATCTATCCGATGATAAGGTTACTAGAGAGTTTATATCCATGGTGGAAAAGGGAAAAAGGAATTTTAGCAAGGGCAATGCTATAAAGGTAATGAGGAAGCTTCTTGACATTGCAAAGGAAAAAGAAATCGACCTAGAGCTTGATGAAGAATACATGGCCAGAGATATCAATGAGGATGCAGAGCTTTACTGCATCAGAAGGGTAGAAAACAAAGCTTCTCTTGAGGAATGTGAGAAGCTCTTAAAGATTGCTGAGGAGCATAAAGCTCATTATGCTAAATCCAGGATATATAAGCGTATGGGAGAGCTTCAACTTTATAATCAAGAAGCTGTTCAGGCTTTTATTAGCAATAGCAGTGCTTTAGAGATACTTAACCTCAATAATATAGTTAAGGATAAGCCTATTATATTTAATAATATGGGAGTCTGCAAATTAATGCTTATGGATTATGAAGAGGCAGTATTTTATTTTAAAAATTCGCTGATGATTTCTGAGATTATTAATGATTATAAGATATATAATAGATGTTTATTTAACTTAGCTTTGGCCTATTCACACCTGGATAATTTACCTGAGACATTAAAGACATTAGATAGGTGTATTACAAGATTAGATAAGGTTAAAGAATTTAAGCTGTATGTAAAAGCCAAGATTTTGGAAGCACATAGTTATTCTAGAATGGATGAGAATGAAACTGCTCTTCGTATTTATAAAGATGTAGATGAGGATTATAAATATATCTCTGAGTTATCTAATGAAGATGAAATTGTTTTAGCTAACTTATATAATAATATAGGATATAGTTTACTATCTTTAGGTAGATATGAGGAAAGTGAAATTTATTTCGATAAATCTATTGTTTTGAGAGAAAAATACAGCATAGAAGATTTATCACACACATTAATAACTAAGAGTGTGCTCTATATTAAAACTGAACAATATGAAAAGTCATTAGAATGCCTTCATAGAGGAATTGATCTTTGTAGAGAATATAATGATTATGAATATTGGAATATTGCATTAAGAGACCAGGAAAAAGTTAATTTGATAAAAAATGACATAGAAGGTCTTAGACAAACATATTTACAGTATATAGAATTATCCGGTAAAAACAATAATGAAAATACTAGAATATATGGGTATAATAAACTTATGAGGCTTGAACTTTTATTAAATAATACTTCAGAAGCTATGAAATATAGCGATAAATTAAATGCCTACATTGAAGAAATTCAATCAAATACACAGCTTCAATGGTAAATAAAATAATAGGGAGGGATTGACATGAAAAAGACAATAGCAGCCTTACTTACTGTTATGTTATTAGCAGGTGGGATAACTTTATTCGCTGGCCCAGAAAGACCAAGACCAGAAATAGTTAAAGCTCCAGTATTCTTTCAAGCTTAATTACAACAATTTATTTTCCATGATTTTGAGTAATTAAAGACAGTCCTAAGCACTAATTTTTAAAATAGTGATTAGGACTTCTTTTTTATGGACATAAATGTTAATAAATAGTTAATTGAATATTTTTTTGTAATTATAGAAGGAATTTCAGAAGAACTGTAGAATATATATCTATGTAACAAAAAATATAAAAAAAGTTACTTAGGGGTTTAGATGTTACATTAACATTATTTTACAAAGATTAGTGTTTATTATGTAAAGGGGTGAAAATTAATGGAGATTTTTAATATGGTTTTGGCTAGTACCATAAGCCTTTTTATAGGGTATTTTGTCTGCGCCTTGCTATTATTTGTCCGTGGGAATAGAATGTTCTCTGGACCTAGCGGAAGAGAGCTAGAAGGAATTTGTGATGAAGAATTTACTCATTATATTGATGAATATCTTCAAAATGGAGCAGAAGAATCAGAAAATCTCCATAGACGAAAGCTCAGAATTAAGATGTCTGACTCTATTTTAGCACTTTTCATTCTTATATCTAGACATTTCGTTAAATAACTTCCTTACATTTTTAATAATTGTAGCGTCTATTTACCAAGTAGCCTTTTTTATGATAATGTCATTCCTCTTTTTATATATAATTAGGTCCTGTAGCTAATATCGTACAGGACCTTTTTTTGTACTTTATATTTTATTCAGCCCCATAGGTATATTATACCTAATAAGGCTGGTCTACTAAAAGCTTATATTGCAGAGATTTCCTCTACGTCATAGCCTGCATCCTCGATAGTTTCCTTTACGAGATCCTGAGATACATTACCGTCTATTACAGCCTCACCAACAGATACCTTTGCAGAAACAACTCCCTGCAGATCCTTTAATGCATTATCAACTCTTTTTACACAATGCTGGCAGGACATTCCTGCTATCTTTACTTTTAACATTATAAACGCCTCCTAATTATTTTTATGCTAAATTTCTTGAAGCATATTTATATTAAAGCCTGCTTCCTCTACTGCTTTAACAATATCCTCGTCGGAGGTATCCCCTTCGATGAAAGCCTCTTCACGGCTTACAGTAACAGAAACGGCATTATTAACCTTACTTAAAGCTTCTCTAACTCTATCCATGCTTCCCTCTGTATAAAGTCCTTCAATAATAGCTCTCTTCTTAATCATAGATTCTTCCTCCTTTAAGTTATTTATTATAATTATACTAAATAACATTTACCAATAAATAGGAAAGGAGCAATGTTAATACTATATTAAACTAAGCTGCAGGCTTGAAGGTTTTAAGCCTAAGGGCATTGAGAAGTACTGATACGGAGCTGAAGCTCATGGCTAGAGCTGCCAGCATGGGGTTCATCAAAGGACCTCCAAAGGCGTACCAGATTCCCATGGCTATTGGGATTCCCAAAACATTGTAGCCAAAGGCCCAGAAGAGATTTTCTTTGATATTCTTTATGGTCTTTTTGCTCAGCTGTATTGCTGTAACCACATCCATTATATCACTCTTCATAAGAACTATATCTGCTGATTCAATGGCAACGTCAGTACCGGAGCCTATGGCTATGCCAACCTCAGCTTGAGCCAGAGCTGGGGCATCGTTAATTCCATCTCCCACCATGGCAACCTTTTGTCCTTTTTTCTGGAGCTTTTTCACCTCCATAGCCTTATCCTCTGGAAGAACCTCAGCTAGAACTAAGTCTATTCCTACTTCTTTTCCTATAGCTTCTGCAGTCCTCTTATTATCTCCGGTGATCATAGCTACCTTAAGTCCCATGTCATGGAGCTTTTTGATAGCCTTTTTGCTTCCTGCCTTAAGGGTATCTGCTACGGCTACAATACCTATAAGCTCGCCTTCTTCAGCTATATACATGGGAGTTTTACCCTCCTCAGCAAGGCGGTGGGAGACTTCCTCTATATCTTCAGAAAGACTTATATTTCTTTCAGTCATAAGCTTCTTGTTTCCAAGAAGAAGCTCAGAGCCTTCTATAGTAACCTCTATACCTCTACCAGTTATAGCAGTGAAGGCTTCTGTTTCCTTAAGGGCTAGGCTTTTTTCTACTGCTGCATTCACTATTGCTTCTCCTAAGGGATGCTCTGATGCCTTCTCACCACTGGCAGCTAAGAGAAGGAGCTCTTCCTCTGAATGCTTTAGGGTAATTATATCCGTAACCTTAGGCTTACCTTCTGTTATAGTACCGGTCTTGTCAAAGATTATTGTATCAATCTTGTGTGCTGTCTCCAGAGCACCACCGCTCTTAATCAGCACTCCATATTCAGCTCCCTTGCCTGTACCTACCATAATTGCCGTAGGAGTAGCAAGACCTAAGGCACAAGGGCAGGCTATTACAAGAACAGAGATAAATATAGTTAAAGAAAATATTGTATCCTTTCCAACAAAGAACCATACTAGAGAAGATATAAGGGCTAAAGCAATAACCGTTGGCACAAAGTAGCCAGAAATTATATCAGCAAGCTTGGCTATAGGAGCCTTGGAGCCCTGCGCCTCCTCCACAAGCTTAATTATCTGAGCTAGGGCTGTATCCTTCCCTACCTTTGTTGCTCTATATTTAATTGAGCCATTTTTATTTATGCTGGCTCCATATACCTTACTGCCCGGGGATTTTTCTACTGGGATGCTTTCCCCTGTAAGCATTGCTTCATCTATGGAGGTAAGACCCTCTACCACTTCTCCATCCACTGGGAGCTTTTCACCAGGCTTAACAATTACTATATCTCCAACTTCTACCTCGTCAATGGGGATTATAAGCTCCTGCCCATCTCTTACTACAGAAGCATTTTTGGGAGAGAGGCCCATGAGCTTTTTTATTGCGTCTGAGGTCTTTCCTTTAGTTACAGCCTCAAGATATTTTCCTAATGTTATAAGGGTTAAAATCGTTGCAGCTGATTCAAAATACATATCGTGAGCATAGTGCTTATGACCTAAATAAATATGGTATATGGCAAATAAGCCATAAGCCACAGCAGCGAGACTACCTATAGATATCAAGGAATCCATATTAGGGCTGCCAGTAAGCAAAGCTCTAAAGCCTACCTGATAGAACCTTCTACCTGCTATTAACACCGGTAATGTAAGTGCAAGCTGTATTAAAGCGAAGGTAAGAGGATTGTGGTGGGGATCCATAAAGGAGGGGAGGGTCATGCCAACCATAGGACCCATTGCCACTATAATAAGTGGAACAGTGAAAACAGCAGACAGGACAAATCTATTCCACAGCCTCTTTGCTGCTAGCTCCTTCTTTTCTCTATCATAATCTCCAGAGGTCTCTTCCTCTAATTCTACAGCCTTATAACCAGCCTTCTTCACGGCATTTTTTATAGTAGCCAAGTTAACCTCTTCCGGGTCATAAGCTCCTGTGAGCTTTTCTGTGGCTAAGTTTACTGAGGCACCCTCTACCCCGGATAGCTTGCCCACAGCACGTTCTACCGCTCTAGAGCAGGCTGCACAAGTCATACCTTCAACCTTTAAGGATAGGGGCTTTGTCAAGGGAATGGCCTTATAGCCTGCCTTCTCTACGGCCTTTATTATATCCTCTTCCTTTAGCTTTTCGTCATTAAAGTTAATATTCATTTTTTCTGTGGCTAAGTTAACAGAAACCTCCTCTGCACCCTCTACCTTTCTAAAGGCACGTTCTACTGCCCTAGAACAGGCGGCACAGGTCATTCCCTCTATTTTATAGGTTTTACTTTTCATAGTACAAACCTCCTTAAAAATAATTTGAAGTCAAAAGTTTATTTTTCTAGTAGCTTATTTAATATGCCTAACATCTCATCAATTTTTTCATCTGCGCTATCTGAGGTAATGGCATCCTTAACACAGCACTGCATATGCTGTTTTAATATTTGTTGATTAGCTTTTTTTAGTAGAGATTGAGATGCTATTATCTGATTGGATATATCTATGCAATATCTATCGCTCTCAATCATTTTAATTACGCCATCTATCTGACCTCTACAGACCTTTAATAGCTGAAGTGCCTTTTCTCTCTCAGGATTCATATATTCACCTCCATACCCTACCCCCCAGGGGGGTGTATCCTAATTATATTATTGTTTAGAAAATTTTTCAAGCTACAATAATAATATTTTTTTTCTTTTAGAGAATACTATTTATATACTTTATAATGCCATAGCTTTTTACTATGTATTCACAAAAAATATTCTCAAGGAGGAAGGTCTATGAAGAAATTAGCTATACTTTCACTTATATTAGCAGCTGGAATCACCTTCTCAGCCTGCGGTGGCAATAGAAATAATGGAACCTCAAATAACGCCAATGGTAATAATGCCATGGAGGATAGTAATAGAAATAATAACGGTACAGGAATGAATGATAATGCAGGAAATACTATAGACGCTACGGACAATGCAGGTAGCAATATAGATAACAATGCAAGTGGAGGAGGAGTAACCTCTAACTCTGGAGGCATATCTGGAGCAGGTGGATCTACTACAGGAAGTAACAGTAACAATGCTACCAGCAAGGGTAATTCTGGCACTAATAATACTGCTGGAAATAATGCAGGTACTTCAAACAATGGAGCAACCTCAAATAATGGAGGTACTTCCAATAACAATACTGGTGGAAGCGCTGGGAATCAGGCTGCTTCTTCAGACTACGGATTAGCTGAGGCAACAGCTCTTGTGAATGACACTATTAATCAGGTGAATAAGGTAACTCCTTCTGGAACTGAGCAAGAGATGACTACTCAGCTATATAATGCTGAAAGGCTACTTGATGCAGCTGAGGACAGAGTTGATGCTGTAGAGGATAAAATAGAAGGGGCTTATAAGACAGGAGCCTTATCTCGTGATCAATTTACAAAGTATAATTCTCAAATAGATGCTCTGGAAAATAAGCTTAGTACAGCAGAAAATAAACTAGAAAACCGTTTTAATATAGATGATTAATTTATATTAGAACTAAATAAGGCTCTCAGAGATTTTTTATAGAATCTCTGAGAGCCTTTTATTTTTTATCTTATTTTAAGCTAGGGTATAATCTATTATAGGAGTTTCTCCAGCTTTCGCTTCGATGCCTATAGCTCCTTTTAGCTCACTAACCACATCAGGGTTTGTTACCAGTACAGGAGTTATTAATGAATAGCCTTCTGCCTCGATAGCTTCCTTTTCTATTCTCACTATAGGAGTACCAGCTTTAACCTTAACTCCCTGTTCCACAAGCTTTGTAAAGCCTTTTCCGTTTAAAGCTACAGTGTCTATGCCTATGTGAACCAAAAGCTCTATTCCATTTTTCATTGTTATAGCAAAGGCATGTCCTGTACCGAATAAAAGTGTTAAAGTACCGTCTGCAGGAGAAACAATTTCATTACCTGTAGGCACTATAGCTACTCCGTCTCCAGCAAGCTTTTGAGCAAAGACCTCATCGGGAACCTCAGATAATTCAACTACCTTTCCAGTAACTGGTGCCACTATCTCTTTATTTTTTTTAAAAAAATCGAACATTCTAGTCAACCCTTTCTTAATTAATAAACATACTGTGCTTATTAAGCTAATTATATACGAGATTCTCTTTGTAATAAATGGAATACTATTTAAATTCAAAAAAAGTCTATATAATATGCACCTAAGTACTTAAAGAGAATCAGTCATAATATTATATCACGTAAATTAATTGGTGTCATATGAGAGTGGCTTCTATAAGGGCGATGAAAACCTTTAATAATTTAAATTTATTAAATAATCACAACTATTAGAGTGTATGCAATATTATATTACTATGCAAGGGGGTGTTTTGAATGAAGATTGGACTTGTCCTCGCTGGTGGTGGAGGTAAAGGAGCTTATCAAATAGGGTTGTGGAAGGCATTAAGAGAGCTGGGGATAGATAAATATATAAGCGCTGTCTCAGGGACCTCCATTGGAGCCTTAAATGCAGTTCTCTTCGCCATGGATGACTATAATGCTGCAGAGGAAATCTGGCTCAATATTACAAGAGAGAAGGTTCTTCCTGTAGATAACCTTGAGCTTATAACAAAGGGAATAAAGCTGTTAATTGGCAATAAGAACATAAATTTTGTAAAAAAGTTTACACCTAAGCTTTTAGAACAGGGGAATGTATCTAGAGAAGGGCTTTTAAAGCTTCTGGATCAATATATAGATTTTAATAAGCTCATGTCTATATCTATCCCAGCCTATGCTACCTGTACTGAGCTTCCTGATATTAAAGCAAGGTATTTTAAGCTTAATAATTATGATGAAAAAACTGTAGTTGACATATTATGTGCCACCTCTGCCCTCCCTTCCATATACGAGGCTGTGGATATTGAGGGAAGGAAATATGTCGATGGAGGAATGGTAGATAACATTCCTGTCCAGCCTGTTTATGGTGAGGGTTGCGATATTATATTTATTGCTCATTTAAATAATGAGAGTATAGTAGATAGAAGACGATACCCTAATACAAGAACAATACAGATAGCGCCAAGCTCTGCTCCAGGAGGAGTTTTTACAGGCGTTTTAGATTTTTCTAGAGAAAGCATTAAAAAAAGAATAGCCCTAGGCTATGAGGATACTATGAATTTAATAGCGCCTCTTCTGGAAATTGGAAGCTATAAGGCAAGAAGGGCTCCCTTAGAGGCTTTTAGCAGTGCCAGTAAAAAGATAGCCTCCAAATCTAGGAGGGTTGGTGCTGAGATTTTTACTTTTTATAAGAAAAGTCCTAAGAAAAAATCCCTGTAAATAAAGGCATGGTTTTAAGGTGCATAAAAAGCTTTTCCAAAGGCAAAAAATATTAAAGGAGAGGACAACTAGCTTACCCCTCCTTTTTACTGTTGGTTATTATTAAGCTTAATGGTGATGTGCTTTAAATAAGGCGCTGTCACCAGGATTAAAGGTAAAATTTACAAAGATAATAGCAATTATTATAAAGGTGATAACGCTAAGAAGGTTAAGAAGCTTATATTCTTTAGTAGAGCTTATAATTTTGTAACAAAGATAATGGCCTAAAAGGGATGAAAGTATGAAGGTGGTAATGTCCACAAAAAGTATGGGATGACCTACAAAAGAATAATAGCCAAAATACACACCAGTAATGATAAAAGCCGTGGTAAGAAAAGCTATCAGCTTTCCTAAAAATAGATTGTTTGTTGTCTGATTGAGATAATAATACTCGATAATACCAAAAAGGATTATGGGGACAAAGGCCAGCTTTAAATGCTCCCAGGGACTCTCGTTTACCGCGGAAAAAAGTCCAACTATTACATTGTTTCCAGAAAGCTCGTAGGTAAAGTGTAGGGCTCCACCTACCACTACAGTAAATATGAAAGCAACGACCTCTAGTAAAAAAACTCTACTGCTTTTAATAATATATCACATCCTTATAGTGTATATAATATTTACCTCTTATTATATGTATAGTTTTATAAAAAAAGAAGCAAATTAATAGTTAAATATTTCTTAATAAGTATAGTTTAGCCATAAATAAAAGGAAATAACATTAACTTTATCCTTAAAGTGTAAAATGATATAATAATTGTAAGAATATTTGTCTAATATTTTTATTCAAAGGAGGAAATAAAATGAAGCTACAAGATTTAAAAATCAAAATTTTTGCTGATGGAGCTGATGCTAAAGAAATGTTTTCCCTCTATAAGGAAGGAACGGTTCAGGGCTTTACCACAAATCCATCTCTTATGAAAAAAGCTGGGGTTACAGATTATAAGGCTTTTGCAAAGGAGGTTGTTAACAGCATTCCGGATATGCCACTATCCTTTGAGGTTTTTTCCGATGATTTCGAGACCATGGAGAAGGAAGCAGATATAATCGGTGCTTTAGGTGAAAATGTATATATTAAGATTCCTATAATAAATTCCAAGGGTGAGAGTTCTGCGTCACTTATTAAAAAGCTATCTAATAAAGGGTATAAGCTTAATATAACCGCCATATTTACTGTGGAGCAGGTTAGAGTAGCAGTAGATGCTCTATCTGCTGGTACTAAAAATATTATTTCAGTATTTGCGGGAAGGATAGCTGACACAGGAAGAGATCCTGAGAATATAGTTCTTGAGTCTAGGGAGATTTGCAGAGAAAAGGAAGGAGTAGAGCTTCTTTGGGCCAGCTGCAGAGAAATTTATAATATAGTAGAGGCTGATAGACTAGGCTGTGATATCATTACAGTTGGCAATGATATATTAAGCAAGCTTGATAATTTCGGAAAAGATTTAGAAGAAGCTTCTCTTGATACTGTTAAGGTCTTTTTAAAGGATATAAAAGCTTTAGGTTTTACAATACTGTAAATAAATGACTTAAAGCTGGATTATATATAAGCTTATATAATCCAGCTTTTGGCCAATTTTTTAAAAGATAATATCTCCTAAAAAAAGGACAAGGTGGGCTTTAAAATTTTGTAAAAAGAATATTGACAGTAAAAGCTGTGGCGAGTATAATAGCTTATGTATTGGATTACTATTAATAATTGCTCTTTGGATCTTTAGCTCAGTTGGTTAGAGCAACCGGCTCATAACCGGTAGGTCCGGGGTTCGAGTCCCTGAAGGTCCACCATATTTAAAAGTCCGAACTTAATCCCGATAGGGAATGGGTTCGGACTTTTTTTATTTTGTTAAGTTAAATATCAGATACAGATTGCGACAAAGTTTAAATTAAAGATTAATTTGGTGCTAAAAAGCTAAAAAAACCTCCTTAGAAGACTATGAGTCTAAGGAGGTTTTTGTGCTTTATTGAAAACAATTATTATTTAATAAATAGTGATATAAGGACTTAGAGTTACATAAATATAGATAGGTGATTTATTTAATAAATTAGCACCTAATACAGCATTTTATAGGAGAGTCCAATGGTGATAAAAGGTAAAAGGAAAAGAGCCGAACCAAGGAAAAAATTCAAGAAGATACTAGTGTACCTGCTTACATTAACTATAGTTTTCTCTTTAGCATTTTCGGAAGGCTATCCATCACAAGCTCTTGGTAGCTCAGGTGAACAAGGAGAGGAAGCTTTAGGGGTAATGGCTGAGCCAGAAATAGAGAATGAAACCTTTAGTACAGCTCTTAATCAGGCTAATCTTCAAGATGTAGCAGAAGATAATAATATGGGACAACAATCAGAACAGACAGCTGTAGAGCCAGAATCAGAGGATCTGACAGAGGAGCAAGGCCAGGAGGACTCATTGATTAAAGAAAATTCTCAAGAGAATCCTGAAGAGAATCCTCCGGCTGAAGGAGATGCGCAAGAAGAGTTACCTAATGAAACTCCAGAAAAAAATGAGGATAAAACAGAAGAAGCTGAAGTAGCCGCAGAAGAACAGATGATTAGTCCAATGGCAGAGTCAGTTGTAGTGACAGAACAAGATAGACCGGATACTTCAGAACTTTTGAAAATTAATCTTTTTGATTATACCACCAATCGAAGTGAAGGGTCAGGAAATGTAGGGATAAATCAAGGACGTACTCTTAATTTTAATCCTGGAGTAACAGGATTAGGTATTAATAATTATACCGGGTCTTCTCAGACTAGACAGAGAATTGTACAAGGACTTCTTGATAATGGATTTCCGAAGATGAACCATGGAAATAAAGAAAGCTTAAGCTATCTTTTTGATTCTCAGCTTATTCCAGATGTAAAAGAACCACATTTAGGAATGAACAGACTGTTTTTGTTTAACCCCAATACACGATATTATTCCTTCGATAGTACAGAGTACTTTGCGGAAGCTAACACAGCAACAAAGGAGTTTACTGTCTATAAGGATTCAGCCTCTAAGGGATTTTTTCCTTTAAATCAATACAACTATATAAAAGGTCTTACTACCAGACCAGAGAGTTTGAAGTTTTATGACAGCAATGGTAAAGCGATAACAAAAAATAGCTTCTATGGAGTGGGAACTGGCTCTGCAAATCATTACTTTGGACTCCATGTCAGCGGACACTTTGTTCAGCCAGTGGATGGTAAGATTACTAGGGAAGACAAGGGCCGAGAGGATATGATATTTCATTTCTCTGGTGATGATGACTTATGGGTATTTATAGACGGAGTCTTAATTCTTGACATTGGAGGAATACATCAAGCTTCTTCTGGAAATATAAATTTTGCTACAGGAGTTGTAACAGTATTTAATAACGGAGATAGCTCAATTAGAAAAAATGATATTAAGACATTATATAAGGCAGCTACAGGGAGAGATTTAAATGGTAGAGGAAATACCTACGGAGATGATACCTTTCATTCAATAGATGTTTTTTACCTAGAGAGAGGTAATTCGGCTTCGAATCTTATGATACAGTTTAATCTTGACCTAGTGCATACCGGAGATATTATAGTTGGAAAGAAGCTGGAGGCCGAAGCAGGAGGAGTGCTAAACACTGAAGCTCCCATAAACAAGGAGTATACTTTTGTTTTACACAGCAAGTCCAGTGGAGATACAATAGGTGCGCCGATGACAAATATTCCTTACAGTATACATGATAAGGATGGGAATCCTTTAAAGGATTCCTCCGGTGAAGAATTAAAGGGAGTTACTAATAATGTTGGAGAATTTACCTTAAAATCAGGACAGTATGCAAAATTCTCTAATATGAGAACTTTTGTGGATTATTTTGTGGAGGAGAAGAATATAAATGCTCAGGACTATAGTGAAGTTAAGGTTACAGTTAATGACGGTAGTCCTGAAACCAAGAGTTATAAGCCTCCAACAGGGACATTGAAAAGCGATGCTTTTAAACTTACTAAGGACCTTAAGAAAGTAGAGGTTATTTTTACTAATGTTATAGATAAAGATAATCTCATATCTTTAGAAGTAATTAAGAAATTAAAAACAGACACCCCGGAAGAGCAAAGCGCAGCAGAATATGCCTATGGTGATAATAGATTCCAAATAAAGGTTGAGATAGAAGGAAGCCTGTATAAAAACGGATCATATAGTCTTTATAGGACAGAAGATAAAGGAGATACATGGACCAAAGTAAGGGATGATAAAACGAAAAATGATGGCACATTGACTCTTAAGCCCGATGAAAAAGCCGTTATATCTGGCCTTATGGGAGGAAGCTCTTTTAGGGTAGAGGAACTTTTGGGGGATGATTCTGATAAATTTAATCTTAGCTATGAGATTATCGGTGGAAGGAATACATCTACTGATGATGGAGCTAGGGGCTCGCTGAATACCGCTAGTGATACAACAGGAAGAAAAGTTGTGACGGTAACTGTAAATAATACGCCTTCTTCGTCATCTGTTGTCATTAATAAGATTGATAGTGTAACAAAGCTAAGGATAGGGGGAGCTACCTTCATTGTTTATGGAGATGAGGCCCTGACTAAAGAGCTGATAATTGTTGAATCACAGAAGGACATCAGCACCAATATATCTGGACTAATGGTTGGTAAGACTTATTATTTAAGAGAAACTGCCCCGGATGGTTATCAGGAGAATGGTAGTGTTTACAAGCTAGAGATACACAACGAGAGTAGGTGGACTATAACTCCTGGAAATATTGTAAATAGTAAATGGACTGCATCAGGAGATGGTAGGACACTTACTGGCAATGAGGAATATATCATAGAAAATCACCGTTTATCTTCAGTAAGACTCATTAAGAAGGATAATAATGGTGGTTATCTATCAGGAGTTACCTTCAGACTAGAAAAGCTTATGGCTGACGGAACTATAGAGGGTAACTATATAGATAAAATCACTGATGATTCTGGATTAGTGGAGTTTAACAATCTTCTACCAGGAAGATATAGAATCACTGAAATAGCCACAGTGCCAGGATATAATCTCCTTACGGAACCTATAGAAGTTTCTCTTCCTTTGAGGGAGTCAGAGGTGCCAGAGGAAAATGCTGGTATTAAACCCTATGCACAGGACGGAACCACCTATTATTATGACAAAGTTGAATATATCATCACCAATAGTCCTAATTTTACAGTGCCCACCACAGGAGGCAGTAATTATTACTACGGAGGCCTAGGGGGATTGCTGATCATGGCTCTAGCCTTAGGAGGACTAATCTATAGAAAAAAAGCCCTTATAAGGGCTAATTAAGCTCTTCATATTACTATGGTAAATAAAAAATAATAAATATTAATTAGAGAGAGGTATGACATGAAAAAGATTAAAAATTTTAAAAGATTCCTTACAGCCCTAGTATGCTGCTGCCTGCTTGTTACTGGTTTTTCCTTTAGTGCTGGTGCTACTGGAAATCAAGAGGAGAAGAAACCAACTATAGATAATAATAAGAAGGGAACTTTAACTCTATACAAGCAAAAGAATGTTGCTGGTGGTGGATATAATGAGAATAATCCAGTAGTAGAAGGTGCTATATTTACTGCTTATAAGGTAGCTAGTATAAGTAGCGGTGGTATTACAAGCCATATAGCAAATAAGACCTTTACTGGAACAACACAAGTGGATAGTGCTTTGATAACTCTAGTTAATGCTAACGCCGAAAACTTAAGAAAATATATATCTACTGAATCATCCACAGAGAAAGGAACCTATACCTTTGGTGAAATGGAGTTAGGTATATATTTAGTAGTTGAAACTCAAACTCCTGCTAATTATTATGCTACCACCGATGCCTTCCTAGTATCAATTCCTCAGACTAATACATCAGGAGATAATTGGGAATATGATATAGTAGCTCGTCCTAAGAATAATAACATTACCGTTGATAAGTCCGTTACTGATGCAAATACCAAAGCTGATTCCTATAGCATAGGTGATGTGGTTCCTTTTATAGTACAATCAACTATTCCTATGTATTCTAAGGATACTTACACTTATAATACAAACAAAGAAAGAACAGGAATATCAACTAATGCAACAGCCATCTATTACTTTACTGATACTATGTCTAATGGGCTTACATTTTTACCTAATACCGTTAAGGTTACTGCAGGCTCATCTGTGCTCATAAAGGATACTGATTATATAGTAACACAAGAAGGTGCTAAGATAACAATTTCCTTAACAAATGTTGCTTTGGCAGTGCATGCTGGTAAGCAAATAAAGGTTGAATACTCAGCAACTCTCAACGAAAATGCAAAAATCACCGATGGAGAAAATAACTCCGTAACCTTAACCTTTACCACAAACCCACAAACTGGAGATAAGGTTTCAACTACTCCAGTGATAACTAAGGTTTATACCTACCAAATGGATGTAACTAAGACCTTTGAAAATAATCCAACAGTTGATTTAACCAAGGTACTCTTCACTCTTAAGAATTCAAATGGAAATAGTATTTTTGCTAAGAATATAAATGGTGTATGGACCATAGATACAAGGGTAAGTAGTATAGGTAATGGCTTTACAGATAAATTAACCTTAACTAAGGTTGGAGAAGAACCAAACATCCAATATAAGCTTATAATCAAAGGCCTCGAGGCTGGAACCTATACCCTCACAGAAATAGCCACCATCCCTGGCTACAACCTATTAAAGGCTCCAATTAATATAGAAGTAGATGAGACTAAGGATGATAAGGGAGCTGTAGTATCAGGAATTGTTAAGGCTAAAGTCGATGGTAAGGACATAATATCTGAAACAGGTAGCTTCACCTTTACCGTTAACAACACCAAGGGCTTTGAGCTTCCTCAAACTGGAGGAATGGGAACTTGGATGTACACCTTAGGTGGCTTGTTTATTATGGCAGCTTCAGCAGTATTGATGCTTTCAATGAGAAAGAGAAGAGCTGTTAAGTAAGAAAATATATTTCTTTAGTTTGTAGGGGAACGGAATTATCTGTTCTCCTATAGCTTTATATAGGAAAGGGAAGGAGATTATGAAAAAGGGATTAACGATTGGTATTCTGGTGGTGCTTTTTATTGTAGGGATTTTTATTACTGCTTTTCCCTTTATAAGCAACTATTATTATGAGCATCAGCAGGAGAAAATTATTGTAGATTATCAAGAGCATGTTGAGACTGCAGATGATGAGTTGCTGGAGGAAAAGAGAAGGAAAGCCATTGAGTATAATGAAGGACTTTTGATAGGAAATGTGGTTCAGAGAGACCCTTTCGACCCAGAGGCACTGGAAGAGATTAATGAGAGCTATGAAAATCTTCTCCATTTCGCAGATGATGGAGTTATAGGTTATATAAAGATACCAAAAATAAACGTTAACCTGGCAGTTTATTATGGCACAAGCGAGGAGGTTTTAGAAAAAGGTATTGGTCACTTGGAAAACACCTCACTGCCCATAGGAGGAAAAGGAACTCATGGAGTTATGTCAGGGCATACAGGTCTTTCAGATAAGAAGCTTTTTACGGATCTCCCGGCTTTAAAAGAGGGAGATATGTTCTTCCTTTATGTTTTAGGGGAAACACTAGCATATCAGATAGACCAGATAAAGATTGTAGAGCCTCACAATACCACAGATTTAAGGATTGATAGTCAGGAGGACTATATTACTCTTGTGACCTGTCATCCTTATGGTATTAATTCTCACAGGCTTTTAGTCAGAGGGACAAGGATACCCTATGAAGAGGAGCTAGTGGAAGATAATAAAGAAATCTTAAGTTCTGTAGAGAGCAGCTGGTTAAAGGAATATAAAAAAGCTCTTATCCTTGGAATTTGTAGTATTGCTTTTTTCCTTGTTTTATATCAATTGATGAAGAGGCTTATAGTCTTTAGGAAGAGGAGAAGAAGAGATGATTAGAAGGATATTTTTTATCATAGGTATTTTTTTCTTTTTAGCAGGGCTTGCACTGTTTCTATATCCTCAGATTAACGGGTGGCTGATTGAAAAAGACAATGAGAAGGCCATAAGCTCCTTTAAAAAAGAGAGAGAAAGTCAGATGAAAAATGATGCTGATATAGAAAGAGAAAATCCAGAGCTTTATGAAGCTATAAAAGAATATAACCTAGAGCTTTTTGAAACAGGTCAAACAGATCTTAAGGATGCCTGGAGCTATGAGCAGGATCCAATAAATTTAGAAAGCTTTTCTCTTAAGGAAGGAGTTATTGGCTATATAGAAATTCCAAAAATCACCGTTGAGCTACCCTTATACTTAGGAGCCTCAGAAGAAAATATGAGTAAAGGTGCTACAATTTTGGGTGAAACCTCTATTCCTATAGGAGGGGAAAACTCCAATAGCGTAATAGCTTGTCACAGAGGATTTAGAGGTGCGGCGTATTTTAAGGAGATAGAAAAGCTTGAGGCTGGAGATATAGTTTATGTTACAAATCCCTGGGAAAAGCTTATATATGAAATAAAAGAGGTTGAGGTTATAAATCCTAATGAAATAAGTAAGGTACTGATTCGTGAGGGAAAGGACATGATAACATTAGTTACATGCCATCCCTATAGAGTCAGCACCCATAGGTATGTGGTTTATTGCGAGAGAGTAGAATAATTTAGTTTTTTTGATTTTTAGTTTATATCTCTTATAATATAATTACATACTATATAGTAAATGAGATACTAAGGATATATCATAAGAGCTTTTAGCTTTTTTGTTCCTGCTTTGCTGATAAGATTATAATCTTCCCTTTCAAAGACAGCGTTTTCCGAATTCTCTTCAAGCCACAGAGTATAAGAGTCTATTTCTTTGTTACTATAGGATAGAATTATTTTGTATTCAGCTTTTATAGGAGGAACAGTATTAGTCTTTGTAGCTTCCTTTTTCAAAATTGACTTTATAAGCTCTAAGGATGAAGCATCTCTAAAATACCAATGGTCAATAATAGAGGCCTCCTTATTAGGATTAAATTTATATATTTCTATTGCTTCTATGGATATACTATTTTTCTCACCTTTGCCTTCTGTTTTTTTTAGTGAATTAGTTTTATCAATGCCTGTACTAGTATAAAATATTGAGGTAGCTATCATAAGGAAAAGTAATAATATTAGCAGTGGAGAAGTCTTTTTCTTTTTATCAATATACATAGGACACCTCTTTTCCAAATATTGGTAATAAAATAATTTTACTACAGCAGTGATATATATAAAAGGTTAAATTATATATTATGTACAAATATTTTAGACCAGAAGTCAGACTGGAGTGAGTATTATTGAAGGGTAATGAAGAAGGCTATTGTGAGCTTTGTGAACGCACAGGGGTAGTAACTACAAGGCATCATCTAATCCCTAGAGAAGAGGGAGGTAAGGATATGGGTACCGTAAAACTCTGTCTACCTTGCCATAAACAGATACATGCTTTATACACTAATAGGGTTCTTGGGCTTAGACTTAATACCATAGAAAAGATGAAGGCTGATGAAAGAATTGCAAGGTATCTTAAGTGGATTAGAAAGCAGAATCCTGAAAATATAATTACTGTGAAAAAATCTCGGCAGAGAAGAATGAGTAGATAGCTTTAATTAAATATGGAATATAAATATAAAGCACTGCTTCCTCAGCAGTGCTAAAATTTCTTGAAAATACTATTCTGTCCTTATTCTTATATTGCTTTATCCTATTATTTTCTTTACTTCATTAAGAGACTTGTGTATTTCCTCAAGCTTTTCCATTCGTTTTTGTTCTAATCCCTTGGTTTCTTCTAGCTCTTTTACTAGCATATCGAAGCTTTTATTATCGTTATTATGGTGATTTCTAGATATTTCTAATCTTTCCTTATCTATTTCCTGCTGAATAGAGGATATATTGTCCAGGTGGCCTTTTATATTAGTATATTGCTCGTCAGTGAGCTTCTTTCCCTGGGTGGAGAGACCATCTAGCTTCTGTCTTATTTCTCTTCTAAGATTACCAATCTCCTGCTGCTTTCCTCTAACTAGCTCTCTTATATCTTTAATTTCCTTTAATAAAGCATCTCTCTGCTGAACCTGTTCCTTAGTGAGCTTTAGCTCTGAGGAAGGCTTTTCTTCCGTGCTGCTGGGGTTTGCTTTTTCTAGGCTATGATGTATATCCATGGCTTGAATATCCCAGCAATCCTCTTGAAGGGCTAGGGCAGGAGAGGCAGTGGTAAGGAGTAGAGCTGCAGTTATAGTAAGAGTCATTAATTTTCTATTCATTTTGTGAACCTCCAGAATTAATCTTATTTATAATAAAAAAATTACTTATAGATTTATAATTGCTATTAAGAGGTTATCCTATACGTTTTTATTAGAATTTTTTTAAAAATAATTGATTATTCTTCAAAATCTTAGGCTTTCTTTGTATTACTCCTTCTAGTTTCATTTTATAGACTTTGACTATCTTTGACCTTAATATTATAATTATAACTGTAATAAGGAAGTAAGACATATACAATAAAAATAAAGCCTATAAAGGGCGTAATATAATTAATAAGGAGGTTTTGCATATGTTTGAAATGGTTCCTTGGAGAAGAAACAATAATGGAGTTCAAAAAAGAGGTGACTTATTTGAAGATATGATAAATAGCTTCTTTAATAATGATTTTTTAGTACCCTCTAAAGTATTTGGCAATAACTTTTTAGTAGATTTGAAGGAGACAGATACAGAATATACTATTACAGCTGATCTTCCTGGCGTAGATAAAGAGAATATTAGCTTATCCTATGATAATGGCTACCTTACTATAGCAGCTAAGAGAGAAAATGTAGTGGAAGATAAAAAGGAAAGCTATGTTAGACAGGAAAGAAGCTATGGTGAATTCAGAAGATGCTTCTATATGAATAATATAGATCATTCAGCAATTGATGCAAAGTTTAACAACGGAGTTTTGAGTATTAAGGCTCCAAAGCTTCAGGAAGAGAAGAGAAGTGGAAGGCAAATAGATATTAATTAGTTTATAGAGCTTCCCTAAAGAATATAAAAGCATATAAATATAAAAACAGGCTATTTTTAAAAGATAGCCTGTTTTTGTTGTGTGTTAGCTATGGGTTAGCTATGGGTATAGAATCATCCCTGTATTAAATATTCATATTTTAAGCAAAGTGATAGACTCCAAATATTATTGACAAGCCTACTAATAATAACAAATGGGTAGGATAGAACAAATAAAAAACATATTTGTTTAAATCTCGTCCTTTTTCTCCATTATAAAAATTAATAAGGACTGCAGCTAAAAGCCCAGCTAAAGCAAATGGCGCTAAATTTAATGCTGAAATAGTGATTACGGCCAGGACCATTGATAATGTTGCCCTCTTTCTAAGGAAATAAAGAATTAATATGGCAATAATTCCAGAGGAACCGTAATCTGAATAAAAAATATCATCTACTATAAAGGCACTGACTCTTAAGCAAATCATAATTCCTATTAGATAAACGGCTAACATTAGATACTTGTTTCTGCCCTTATGTCTTTGTTCTTTACAAAATCTCTCAACTGTTGAAACAGCACAAAGAACAAGAATACCTATTAATAAAGTGATAAAAACGTTATTGTAATAGCGCTCAAATACAAAATCACTAAATGCTAAATCGAAAGGTATTTCTGATATAAGAGCAAACAAAGCTAATCTGCCTATATACTTTTTTAAGTTTTTGGTATGTAAAAACCCTTGAATCAGCAAGAAGCAATATATTGGGAAGGCGAGACGGCCTACTAATCTCAGTATATCGCTAAAAAGCCACATTCCCTCCTGATGAAGTGACACCCAAACCAATATTTTATCAGTAATTGAAGCGCTGTTTAAAACTGTTTCTGGTAAGTTGTATGAGGCATTAATTAGGTTAGACAAAAATACAGCGGCTAAGTGATCGCAAAACATACTAATTAGAGCAATGATTTTTAAATCAAAACTAGTTAACTTCTTTTTCATCTTTAGCTTCGTCATAAAACATTTCACCTGCAAATTTATTTTTGAAATAATTTTATCACATTATATTGATTGTGTAAAAAAATGAATAAAGAAGTTTAAAAATGTCGAAATTGAACATTATTTATTGCTATTAAAAAGATTTTTATAGGTGTGTAGAAAAAGTTCTTATGGGTGCATATCTATTCACTGAAAGGAGTGATAAATATGGCAGCAAGCAAAATATCAACAGGTAGTGCAATGGTAATAAAGTGTAAGGTGGGTATCGATAAGGAGGGAAAGGATGTTTTTAGAAACCAAAGGTATTCTAATGTAAAGCCTGAAACCTCTGAGGAAACTCTCTATGCTGTGGGACTTAAGCTGGCAGAATTAATTGATGCTATAAGCTATGAACTGTTATCAGAAACAGATTATCAGATCATAGGCTAAGTGAAAGGTAAGTAAAATAAATTATTAGGAGGAATTATCTATGGAAACCAGACATCTTTTAATGACTTTCATAAATGCCGAAGGTAAAAAAGTGAGTTTAAGGGTTAATAATGTAAGAAGTGACATCCAGGCTACTGAGGTTGCAGCTGCAATGGATGAGATAGTAAGTGGTAATCTTTTTATAACCTCTGGCGGAAATATAGCCTCTAAGGAGGCTGCAGAGGTAGTAGTTACCGATACTACTGAGCTAGATGTAAAGTAAATAAGTGTGATTGAGAAGGCGAGGAGCTTATCCTCGTCTTTTTTTATGTAAGAAAATGGAAAAATATTTTTATTCTTGTTTATTCTTTGTCAAATAGTTGCTATAATATTTCTATGAACACCTGTCCCTACGATAGTTAAGGTTAAGGACAGCTTTACCTAGCTAAATATTAATAAATAAGCTTCCTTCAATAGACCTTAAAGGAGATGAATGTAATATGTCTAATGAAATATTCAAGGTGATAAAGGAAAGTATCCATAAGTATAAATATACTTCTTTAGAGTATACGCAATATGAGAATGTGGAAAGCTATGAGGTGCTATCAAATAATAAGGATTTGATTTTGCTTCAGGGCTATAATAAAGAGATGGCAATGGAGGAATACCATTGGGCTGCTAATAAAGTAGAGGCCCTTTTAAAGGAAATAAGTAAGGATGAAGAAAAAGCCATTATCACCTTTATACCCGATGAATGGGTGGAGGAGATGGAGAAGCATGGCTTTAAAACCTATGCCCTTTGGAATGATTATTTCAACAATAACATAGAAGATACTATAAAAAAGGTAGCTTCCTTAGAATGTCCATTAACTCTAGAGGTTTTAAAAGAGGAAAATGCCTCTGAGATTTCAGAGCTCACCATGGAATGTCGTGGACAAACTAGAGGCTTTAACGGCGCTACAGAAAGCTGGGTAAAAGCTTGGCTCAAAAATCAGGATCCATCTTTAAAGGCCTGTAACGGTAAAAATGCTGCAATCCTTGGTTTTAGAAAAGACAAAAGGCTTGTAGGAGTAGTGTGTGCAGCCATATATGACCACAACAGCAACAAAGGCCCTATCCTCTGGATCAGAGAAATAGCCGTAAGCCCTAAGCACCAAGGCCAAAGCATAGGCAAATGCCTCCTCAAGGAAGCCTTCCACTACGGCAGAAGACAAGGTGCCAAAAGAGCCTTCCTCATGGCAGACGAATGCAACACCGCCGCCATCAAGCTCTACACCACCTTCGACTTCATCTGTAACCCAGAAGAAAAGCAAAGGGACATGCACCTATAAGTCTTGTATGGCGAGTCCTTCTTTTGGACGAGCCTATCAATTCATATTTGGACCGCTTTTATTTTTGGTAACGGACCAGTTCCAGAACCAATGCACCTAATACAAACCAAAAGCCTATCAATTCATAAACTGCCCGCTTTTATTTTTGGCAACGTACACCGACAGTTTTATATGGCGAGTCCATCTTTTGGACGAGCCTATCAATTCATTCTGGAGCGCTTTTATTTTTAATAACGTACACCGCTAAGTCTCGCATGGCGAGTCCCTCTTTTGGACGAGCCTATCAATTCATTCTGGAGCTCTTTTATTTTTAGTAACGGACTAGCTTCAGAACCAATACTCATAAAATATACCAAGAGCCTATTAATTCATCCCGGCTCTTTCTTATTTTATCTTTTAAAAACATAGGTACTATAACAAAAAGGATGTCAACCTAGACATCCTTTTAATTAGTAAAATAAAAGATATTTATAATAAGCAGGGAACTCCCTAACCAGTGAATATATATCTCGAAGCTCAAAGTAATCAGCATGGGCAGAATATATTTCTTCAACTCCTACCTTTTTGAAGGCTAATTCTGTTCTGGAGATATGGAAGAACTGGGTTATTATTGTTACAGAATGAAAATCCATCTTATCCATAATTGCTTTAGTGTTTTCTGCTGTCATATATGAATTGTATCCATCGTGATCCAGGATTATATATTCGTCAGAAATTCCCTTGTCCATTAAATAGCTCCTCATTACCTCTGCTTCATCAAAACCTTCTTTTCCTGTGCCTCCACTAACGATGATATAATCAAAATATCCCTTTTCATACAGCTCAATTGCTTTGTCTAGCCTGCTCTTTAATCTATTAGAGGGAGTACCATCGGTTTCTACTTTATTTCCTAATACTACTGCTGCATCTGTAAAGTTGATGTTATCTCTCAGGCCATCATAGGTAATCATTAGTGTGTGAACTATAAACCACACAATAAATACCACAAAAAAAACAATTAGTATCTTAGTAAACCTTCTATAGTGTAAATTTTTTTTCATAATTCATATCCATCCTAAGCTTATTTATTATTTATAAGTACATATAGCTTGCTGTCTTCCACAGTTCCGTATTTTGTCTTTGACCTTATATCCTTATAGAAGGTAAATCCACATTTTTCTATTACTCTTCTTGATTGATTATTATAAGTGTAATGAACGCAGGATAAAAAGTCATAATTTAAATCCTTAAAGGAATATTCAATGACTCTCTTTACTGCTTCTGTCATAAGACCCTGTCCCCAATAATCCTTGTGGAGTACGTAGCCAATATCTCTTCCTACAAGAGTATTGAATTCTTCTCCTAAGGTAGAACGACAGCCTTCAAGGCCGATAGAGCCTATGACCTTATTATTATTCTTTAGCACTAAGGCAAAGGTTTTTCTCTCCCTTATAAATAATTCTAATACACTCAGGCTTTCTTCAATGGATTTATGATGAGTCCATCCAGCTCTCTCGCCTACCCCTTCTATAGAGGAATATGAAAATAAGTCTTCTAAATCTCTTACCTCCCAGGGTCTAAGGATTAGCCTCTCAGTTTCTAATACTACATTGCTTATATCGATAGGTCCATTCATGCTAGCACACCTCTATGTTGTTTTTATAATTATATAGCTTATAAAAATCTACTTATATTTAATTATATCATTGATTGTTGTAGTATATTTACAATTTTGTTAAAATAAGATAGAACAATTTTATATTCTGGAGCGACCTTTAAGGTGAATAAATAACTACTAAGTGAAGTTTGTGGAGGAAAATAATATGACCAATAATAACTCGGATTCCTTGAATGAGGTGGATTTTAACTCCAATATAGAGAATAAGGTAAAGGAAATGATTCCATGGGGGAAAGTCATGAATCGTATTCTTATCGGTACTGCCATTAGTACAGTTACCCTGAATTTCTTGGGGCTTAACTACATTCTTTCTACAATGGGGATTATTATGTCCGTCCTAGGATTTAGAACGCTCCGCAGAGAAAACAGCTGGTTTAAAGCTTGCTGGATTATTTCACTTATTCGATTAGCGTACTTTCTGTCAACGATGATTCTTAATGCGACCATATACCAGAGAACAGTATACGCTTCTTCCATATTTAGTGTTATTACTGTTGTGAACTTAGTGATTATATTTTCACTATTCTTTTGTCTCTGGAGAGGCTTCAAAGCTGTTCAGAAGAAAGCTGGTTTAGTGCCTCATGCCGGTGGTATAGTGGCGCTGATCATCTGGTATGTAATCATTTGCCTGCTGGCATTTTCCAATTTCAACGGCCTTATAATTCCATTGGTTCTTGTTGTATCATATGTACTTATTATTCGTAAACTCTTTAAGCTGTCTAAGGAGCTGGATGAAGCAGGACATGCCGTTGAGACACCTCTAGTGAAAATAGGTGATAGGGTCGTTGTCACTGTGATTTTTACGATTCTTACTATTGGGATGACCTGTGGATATCTGTTCTTTAACAGTTATCCTATGGAATGGCAGGTGGCAGAAGTATCTGAGGATACAGATTTAGTAGAAATCAAAGAACACTTGATTGACCTAGGTTTCTCTAAAGCTATTTTGGAGGATCTGACAGATGAGGACATAAAAGCTTGCGAAGGTGCCCTGCGCGTGGTCGTGAATGTACATGATTATTCAGCAAACGATGGTCGCCAGTTAGAAGAGTGCACGGGTAACACTACTTACCATTATACTGTTTACGATGTTGAAGAACTCCGTATTACCAGTATCGGCGTAGAGCTTCCAGGAGAGCGGGAACAATGGAAAATCTTCCATCACTTTCTGTTTACAGATAACCCTGGGTTTTATGGAACGGAGTCTATACAGCTTTGGCCGGCTTGCCGGGAAAGACAAGGCTGGGGACCTTCAAGTGATATAACTGGACAGGTGCTTTATAACTTGGATGGACAAGTATATTCCGCTCCGTATTTCTCTATGAGTAGCGAGACCTATACTTCCAACAGTATTATGTGGGGAGATCAAAGCTCAACAGATGTATTTGCAACCTTTTCTATGCCCCAAAATGGCGAAAATCATCGTGGTTATGTTTCTTATGCCATGGAAGAAATTCAGGATGGGTGGATCATCAATTCGTGGTTTAACTACACTCATCAAAAGAGCTGGATGCAGTATCCTGTTATGACGGCCATGGAGAAACGTATAACTAATGGATGGAACAATGCCGATGCATTCTTAACGATACAGGATGCTCTGCAGTTTTTTCCCAATGAAGATGAGCTATAACCACTAAACGGAAATAAGTTTTGGAGAAAGCACTTTAAACCAGCATTGATATCACTTAAGAGAACTGTTCATTCAGATATATAGTAATTTTCCTGGAGGAAAAGAAATGGATTATAGAATAAACGAAAAAGTATCAGCTTTGGATTTATCTGATCTACGTCAATCAATTGGTTGGAATAGAATGGAGAGTGAACTAAAGAATCCAAAGCTAAAGGATTTTCTTACAATTGCCTGTTATGAAAGATTTGGCTTTCATACAATGCTTTGTGGGCAGATGGAAACTTACAAGGGCGAATAAGTATTAATAAAAAGAGTACAAGACTTAAAAGTGGGCAGGAGATTGTAAAATGACTAGGTTATATATAGATAATAAGAATGTATATCTACAAGATGATAGGGGGTTTATATTAGATTTAGAAAACCATATAGAAATCCAAAAATATGAGAAAAGGAATAGTTTAACTCTTAATAGTGTAATTAATGAACTTATAATTAAACATGAGCCTATGTTTAAAGCTGTAATTGAAGATATAGAAGATATGGTTAAAGAATATAATATTGATTATTACATATATGGGGATGTCTCAGGAGTAATGGGAGATAGACTAGCTATTATATACTACTTAAATAACAGAAAATCTTGCATGGATGGTATGCTCAAGCTTTTTTTTGGTGGTAAGCAAAGAATTGAATATATGATAAGCTTCTTTGAAGATTCTAGGGATAGAAGAATGGGCTTTGAGTTTTATAAGTATTTTGACTTAAGCCGTTACTTTGCCGTTATACCAATATTAGAGAAGTATTTTAGTATTGAAAACGATGGTGTGAAGGATAGAGACTTAATAGCTGAGTTTATAAGTAATATTACTGAGGATTTAGGTTGTTATAGTAATTAGATATAGATATTTAATTCACTGTAAATACTCAATTCATAAGTATTGAGATATAGCTAGTAAAGAGGTGAAGACCATGATAAAACTACAAACAGACAGGTTAATACTGAGAAATTTCCTAGAGACAGACATAGATGATTTTTACGAATACATGAGCTTAGAAAGCACAGCAAAATATGAAGGCTTTGAACCTTTAAGCTATGAGGAAAGCATATATTTTGTAAACCGAAAAATTCCATTGGACAATGAAATTGCTGTGATATTGAAAGAAAACGGAAAGATGATTGGGGATGTAAATTTCTCAGAGGCAGGAGAAAAAGGAACTTACGAGATAGGTTATGACTTCAATGAGAAGTTCTGGAGCAGGGGATACGCAACTGAAGCCTGTATTGCTATGCTTAATTATATTTTTAATGAAGTAGGCGGAAGAAGAGTATTCGCACAATGCAATGACGATAACTTTGCATCAATTAGACTATTAGAGCGCTTGGGCATGAGAAGAGAAGGCTACTTTATCGAAGATGTTAGTTTAAAAAAGGATAGTAATGGAGACCCCATTTATGTAAATAGCTATCTTTATGCAATCCTTAAAAAAGAGAGGTATTGATAAGTTTTTAAATATATAAGGAGAATAAAATGGCTTTAATACTAGGGATAGCTTGCAGTTATTAACATATTTTCAGGAGGGAAGACTATGATTTTTGAGGATAAAGAAATTACATTAAAGGACGGAAGGCAATGCGCTTTTAGAAGTGCAGGTATGGCTGATGCAGCTGATTTGATAAGGTATTTAAAAATAACATCCTCAGAAACACCATATCTTCTGAGAGAACCTGAAGAAGTAAATATTACTTTAGAGCAGGAAAAAGATTTTATTTATCAAAACATAAAGGCTGAAAAGGAATTATTGTTGGTTGCTATTGTAGATGGAAAGCATGTAGGAAATTGCTCATTAGCATCCTTAGGAAAATTTAAAAGGCTTGCCCATAGATGCAGTATAGGTATTGCTTTATATGAGGAGTACTGCGGATTAGGAATAGGAAGAGCTATGATGGAAACGATTTTAGATATAGCTAAGGAGTGCGGCTATGAACAGGCAGAATTACAGGTGGTTACTACTAATAAACCTGCAATTCACTTATATAAAAGCCTTGGATTTAAGATTTATGGAGAACAGCCACACTTTATGAAGTATAAGGATGGAACCTATGCAGATGAATTTGTAATGATAAAAGGACTTCAGTAGTTTAAATTAAAAAATATTTCTTGAGAGGTAAATATGAAATACAGTAAAGATGTTAAAAAGGTATTGGTTATAGTTATCCCTATCTGTGCTATACTCACTGGATTATTTATTTTTATAAGGACTAATGTAATAGACTTGAAGGATAACTTAAAAGATGGAGATGTGGAAGAGGTATTTATAACTGAGGAGGCAAAAAATAATCAAACACAGCTGCTAGTGTATTTAGGAGAATCATACGAGGATAAAGGTGAGTTTGATAAAGCTATAGAAGCATATAAATATGCTTTGGATAATGAGCCTAAAGCAGCTTGGGTATGGGACCGCTTAAGCTTTTTTTATATTAAAACTGGCAATTTTGATGAGGCTCTTTTTGCAAGAGAAAAGGCAACAGAATTAGATGCAGAAGATGCTAGTGCTTACTTCCATTACGCTCAAATATTACTTCTGTATGATGTTGAAGAGGCTATTTTAGCGACAGACAAGTATTATGATTTATCTATAAAAAGTGGAGAGTCAGGCATAGAGTATAGTGAAAAGGTTAATAAGGCCTATAAGGATTTTCAAGAAAGATATAGAAGCGGCAATTTATACTCTGCATACACAAAGTTATTTAACTCGGAAATTTATATTCAAGATGCTATAAAGGTTGAACTCCTTACTAGACTTATTGAGAGCTCTACTCTTTCCTCGAAAGAGCTTAAAGAGATAGAGGCTATAAAAGCTAACCTTGAAAAATCTATAGCTGAGGGGATATGATGATGAAAAAGACTAGAAGAGCAAAGCCTATATTAATTATTTCAGCAATATTGACTGTAATATTAGTTATTACGGCTGTAGTGATATTAAGAGTAAAGCCTAATGTAGATAAAATAATATCAGGATTATATAGAGCAATAATAGTTTCACCAATGAAATCAGAAACTCACGGTAGTATTACCTATTACTATGAAAATGAGGGGAATTTTAATGAAGGTATGAAGTTTTGGTATGATTCGGTAGTACCTGAAGCTCACAGTATAGGTGAGCAGTATTTTGGTGCTATTGATTCAAAGAAACCGGATATTGTTATTTTTCCTGATGAAAAAACTAAGAAAACTTATCATAATATTAATAATGTAGCCGCTTGGTATTTAGGTGAGGAAAATAGTATATACTTAGATCATGAAACTATTGGAGTAACTACCTTTGTTCATGAGTATATTCATTACATTACCTATGCTTTCTGCCAGGAAAATAATATTTCTTTTGAGGATATTCCTGCATGGTTTATAGAAGGGATTGCTGAATATATTAGCATGATGCCAGGAGGATATGACCCAAATAGCTTTACTTTAGAAGGGTTTGTGGCCTTTGAAGAAATAAATGAACTTACGGAGTTTCAAAATTTAGTAGATAAGGGGCTTAATCCATATATTCAAAGCTATGCTGCTATTCATAAGCTCATTGAGCTTAAAGGACAAGAAGCTATAACTAGGATAATTCTCAGAACAAAGGATGTAGATTTTTATACGGCCTTTGAAGAAGAAGTTGGAATGCCCTTTCAGGAATTTCAGAGCTTGGTTGAGGGTCTTTTATCTTCAAACTGAAGATTTAGGATAATGAATTAGAGTTTTCTAAGAAGTAGTGAGGGACAAGCGATCTCAGCAATAAAGTGCTCCAGATTATCTGAAGCACTTTATTGATTTTGTGATATATATATTTTTACCAAGATGCTGTCCTCTTCTGCATTATCAAAGGATAAGGAAAGATCCACTACGTAGTTACCGTAAACAAAACAATAGTCTTGGGAGGAATTGTTTGTCACTTTATAAACTGATGATAAAGCTAGCTTTTGATTAATAGCTTCGTGGAGCTCTGTAGTATCTTCCCCTAGAAAGGAATTGAAGAAGCTTTCACGTACTTCAGTAAAGGCTGAAGCTTTTATACTTTGCAGAGGAAGCAGCTGAGATAATTTCGCCGCTAAAAGTTTGCTCTGGTACTTATAAAGAGTGGCCTCACAGCTATAGGGAGCGCTTAAGTCCATGGAAGGATTGAAAAGTATAAGCTCCATTCTATGCTCCAGGATGCCTTCTCTATTGATAGTTTGTGTGGTTATGCTTTCCCTTACTGGGGGAGAAGCGTTTAAAGCAGATATGAGCCTTTCGCTGGTTATATCTAATCCCTTTAATCTTCTCAAGCTTTCTATGTCCTCAAATCGTTCTCCTCTAAGTGCCATGGTGTCTTCTGTTTCCTTAGGCTCTATGTTAGGCTTTAGGGAAAGACTTACAGGAATACTCTCTTGATTTATTTCTTTAAGGTCTTCAGTATTGTTCTGAAGAGATAGGAGAACAAAGGGAATAATAAACAGCAAAAGTTTAATGAATTTTCTCATAGTTTTAACCCCACCCATAATAATTAAACCTATTCTATTAAAATTATTTACAGTTTTAATAAGTTTAAACATTTTTTTATGAAGAATAGCTATTCTTCTTATATATTTATATAAATAGTAGTAGGGATTAATGTTCAACAATTTTAAATTTATGATATAATTCTATTAAAAGTTTAATAGTTCTGATTTGTCTGGAAATAATTTCTTTTTAATTTAATTTTTGAACTTTTAACTTTTCGATATTTTCTCTAAGCAGAGATACCATATCACATAAAAGAATTACTTATTACATTAACTATGGAATGGAGGCTTAGCTGTGGACAATACAGTAAAAAAATTATCTAAGACCACAAGGCAGGAAACAGAAAAAAATACAGCAGCTACTACAGCAAAAAAAAGCACTGTGGTTAAAGAGAAAACTGTCAAGAACGAGACAGCAAAGAAAAAGATAATAAAAAAGACAGCAGAGACAAAAGATAAAGCAAAGAAGGGGAATACGGCTAAGGGCAAGGTAGCATCAGCTAAGAACGCCTCTGAAAAAAGAACAGCTAAAGATACAAAAAATGTGAAAGCGCTTGCGCAGGATTTGAAAAAAGAAAAAAATAAAAAATCCGCAGATATTTCTTCCTCAAAGGAGGGATCCAAGGGCGCTATATCTGACTTTGATATATATTTATTCCATCAAGGTCGCAATTATTTAAGCTACAGCTTTATGGGAGCACATTATAAATGTGAGAAGAGGAAATGGGGAGTAAGATTTACTACCTGGGCACCTAGAGCACAGGAGATATACGTAGTAGGAAACTTCAGTAGCTGGAAGAAAAAAGAAGAGTATAAGCTGGAAAAGCTCACAGAGCAGGGACTATGGACTATTTTTATTCCTGGTCTTGAGCCTGGAGAAATTTATAAATATGCAGTCCTTGGAGCAGATAATAAACTTGTAATGAAGGCTGACCCTTATGGTAGAAGGAGTGAGCTGAGACCTAATACTGCTTCTATTGTCGTAGATAACAATAAGTACAAATGGAAAGATAGGAAATGGCTCAACAAAAGACTGAAAACTGATATTTTTAAAAGTCCTCTTAATATTTATGAGCTGCACCTAGGTTCATGGAAAAGAAATGAAGAAGGAGAGCTTCTTACCTATAGAGAGCTGGCAGAAGAGCTTCCAGCCTATGTTAAAGAAATGGGATATACTCATGTGGAGCTTATGCCAGTGATGGAGCATCCCCTTGATGCCTCCTGGGGCTATCAGGTTTTAGGCTACTATGCCCTAACCAGTAGGTTTGGAACTATAGAGGATTTTAAATATCTTGTGGATACCCTTCATAAGGAGGATATAGGAGTTATCCTTGACTGGGTACCTGGTCATTTCTGCAAGGATCTTCCTGGTCTTTATCGCTTTGACGGAAGTCCTACCTATGAATATCAGGACCCTGTTAAATCAGAAAATCACGGTTGGGGAGCTTCCAACTTTGATTTAGGAAGACCAGAGGTTAAGAGCTTTTTAGTTTCAAATGCCCTATATTGGATTAGAGAATTTCATGTGGACGGGCTTAGAGTAGATGCTGTAGCTAATATGCTTTACCTAGACTACGAAGGTCATAAAAACTGGACTCCTAATATATACGGTGGCAATGAAAATTTAGAGGCTATTGAATTTATTAAGGAATTAAATACTGCAATATACAAAGAGTTCCCTCAGACTATCATGATAGCAGAGGAATCTACTACCTATCCAATGGTAACAAGACCTGTAGAGGAGGGTGGCCTCGGCTTTAAGTTTAAATGGAACATGGGATGGATGAATGATATCCTTGAATACATTGAGCTGGATCCGGTGTACAGAAAGTTCCATCACAACCTTTTAACCTTTTCAATGATGTATGCCTACAATGAGAATTTTATTCTTCCAATATCTCATGATGAGGTAGTTCACGGTAAGAAGTCCTTAGTAGATAAGAACTGGGGAGATTATTGGAATAAATTTGCTGGTATGAGAGCAGTAATAGCTTATATGTTTACTCATCCAGGAAAGAAGACTCTCTTTATGGGTAGTGACTTTGCTCAATTTATAGAGTGGAGATTCTATGAGGAGCTGGAGTGGAAGCTCATAAATCAATTTGAAATGCACAAGAAGACACAGCATTTCTTTAAAGCCATCAATGAATTTTATAAAGAAAATAAGGCTCTTTGGGAGCATGATTATGATTATAATGGCTTCCAGTGGATTGATGCAGATAATGCAAATCAAAGCATACTGTTATTTATGAGGAAGACTGAAAACCCAGAGGATACATTAATTGTAATTATTAACTTTACCCCTGTAGTATATTATAACTATAAAGTTGGAGTTCCTTTTGAAGGAAAATATGAGGAAGTATTAAATACTGATGATGAGAGCTTTGGTGGTTCTGGTCAGGTGATGGGAGAAGAGCTTATGGCACAGCCTGAGCCTTGGCATAATCAAAAATATCATGTGAATATAAAAGTTCCCCCAATGGCAGCAGTAATATTAAAGTATACAAAATAAGGAGGAGACCATGAAAAAAATACTATTTGTTGCTTCTGAAGCAGATCCTTTTATAAAAACCGGAGGACTAGGAGATGTAGCCTATGCTCTTCCACAGGAGCTCGCCAAGCTAGGTGAGGATGTTAGGGTGGTTATACCTAAATATAAAAATATATCTAAGAAATATTCTGAAGAGCTTACTTTTTTAAAGAATTTTGGCACCTGGGTTGGCTGGAGAAATCAATATTGCGGTGTTTTTGAAGGAAAGGTAGGTAATGTTACCTATTATCTCATAGATAATGAGTATTACTTCAAAAGAGATGGACTTTATGGCTACTATGATGATGGAGAGCGTTTTGCCTTCTTCAATAGGGCTGTGATGGAAATGATAAAGGAGCTTGACTGGAAGCCGGATGTAATCCACTGCAATGACTGGCAGACAGGAATGATACCTGTTTTATATGAGCTTCAATACAAAAATGATCCCTTTTATTCTGATATAAAAACTGTTTACAGCATTCATAATCTTTTATTCCAGGGAGTCTTTGATCCTAAGATATTAGGAGAGCTCTTTGGCTGGGATGAGCAGCAGTTTAATAACGGCAGTCTAGAATTCTATGGTGGAGTAAGCTTTATGAAGGGTGGAATCAGCTATGCTCATAAGGTAACCACTGTAAGCCCAACCTATGCTGAGGAAATAAAGACTCCTATGTACGGAGAAAAGCTTGATGGCCTTTTAAGAAGTAACAGCTACAAGGTCATGGGAATATTAAATGGTATAGACTATACTTTAAACAACCCAGCTACAGATAAGCTTATCTATAAGAGATATACCGTAGATACTCTCAAGGATAAAAAGATAAATAAAACAAAGCTACAAAAAGATTTAGGACTACCTGTAGATGGGAAGATTCCTGTCCTAGGAATAGTATCAAGACTGACTCCTCAGAAGGGAATGGATCTTTTAGTAAGCATCTTAGACAGAGTTCTTCAGGAGGATGTACAACTGGTTATATTAGGTACTGGTGATTATGGCTATGAGGAGCACTTCAAAAATCTTCAAAGCAGATACCCTAATAAGGTTTCAGCTAATATATGCTTCAGTAATGAGCTGGCTCATAAGATATACGCTGCTTCAGATATATTCCTTATGCCATCACTCTTTGAGCCTTGCGGCTTAGGACAGCTTATTGCCTTAAGATATGGAGCCCTTCCACTGGTTAGAGAAACTGGTGGACTAAAGGATACTATAACACCGTATAATCAGTATACAGGAGAAGGTAATGGCTTTAGCTTTGCTAATTACAATGCTTATGAGCTGGAAACAGTTATAAATATAGCCTTAGATTTTTATAAAAATAAGCGTGCTTGGAATAAGCTTGTTAGAACAGCCATGAAATGCGACTTCAGCTGGAATAGATCTACAGAGCTATATGAAGGTTTATATGATGAATTAATAGACATAACAGAATAGATTTATTAGGTGTAAAGGATATTGAGTTTGCAAAGGAGGAGTATTCTATGCTACAAATTGATAAAAATAGCTTTAAGAAAGACTATAAGAAAAAATTCCTAGAAATGCATGGAACAGATATAGCTTTAGGTTCTGAGCAAAGAAAGTATGAAACTCTAGGGGTTCTTATAAGAGATTACGTAGCAGGTATGTGGCTTGATACCACCAAAAAATATAATATTAATAAGGATAAGCAGGTTTACTATTTTTCCATGGAATTTTTGCTTGGAAGACTTTTGGGAAACACCCTGCTTAACCTGGGGATAAGAGAGGTATGCAAGGAAGCTTTAGCTGAGCTTGATGTAGACTTAGAAAAGCTAGAGGACCTTGAGCAGGATCAGGGCCTAGGAAATGGTGGTCTTGGTAGACTTGCTGCCTGCTTCCTAGACTCTATGGCCTCTCTAGGAATTCCTGGAAATGGCTGTGGAATAAGATACAAATATGGTTTCTTCGAACAGAAGATAATTGATGGCTATCAGGTGGAAACCCCTGATAACTGGCTCCGCAATGGCAATGTGTGGGAAATAAGAAAGAGTGATAAGGGTGAAATAGTTAAATTTGGAGGAGAGATAAAGGTAGAGGATGTAGGAGGAAAGCTTGTATTTAATCATATTAACTATGAGCCAGTACTAGCTGTTCCTTACGATACGCCTGTGGTAGGCTTTGAAAATGATGTGGTTAATACCTTAAGGCTATGGAGTGCAGAGCCTGTAGCCAATGAATTTGACTACTCCTCCTTCTCCAGAGGAGACTTCTTAAAGGCCATAGAATATAAAAATTCCGTTGAAGCCATATCTCAGGTATTATATCCTGATGATAGCTTTTATGAAGGTAAGAAGCTGAGACTTAAGCAGCAGTATTTCTTTGTTTCTGCAGGTGTTCAGAGCATAATAAGGCATTACAAGGCAAATGGAGGAGATATTAAAAAGATTGATGAAAGGATTGCTATCCATATCAATGATACCCATCCTACTCTTGTAATCCCTGAGCTTATGAGGATACTCTTAGATGAAGAGGGACTTTCCTGGCAGGATGCATGGAGAATAACTAAAAACATCTGCGCCTATACCAACCATACAATTCTTGCAGAGGCTTTAGAAAAGTGGCCTGTAGATATGTTTAGGTCACTGCTGCCTAGGATATTTATGATCATAGAGGAGATTAATGAACGGTTCTGTGCTGATCTGTGGAACAAATACACAGGACAATGGGATAAAATCCATCGCATGTCTATAATAGCTGATGACTATGTTAAAATGGCACACTTAGCTATTGTAGGAAGCCACAGTATCAATGGTGTGGCAAAGCTTCATACAGAAATATTAAAGAAGCAGGAAATGTCCGATTTTTATTATTACTATCCTAGAAAGTTTAATAATAAGACTAATGGTATAACTCACAGAAGATGGCTTCTAAAGTCTAATCCAAAGCTTACAGAGCTTTTAAAGGATACTATAGGCCCAAGCTTCATAAAGCACCCTATAGATATGGAGGATTTTGAAGCATTTAAAGATGATAGAGCTGTTCAAGAAAGTCTCTATAAAATAAAGAGAGAAAATAAAGAAAAGCTTGCAGATATTATATATAAAAATCAAGGGATAGAAGTGAATCCAGATTCTATTTTTGATGTTCATGTAAAAAGGTTCCATGCTTATAAGAGACAATCTCTTAATATACTGAGAATTATGAATCTATATAACGAGCTTCTGGAAAATCCTAATAAGGATATAGTCCCAAGAACCTTTATCTTTGCAGGAAAGTCAGCACCAGGTTATTATCTGGCAAAGAAGACCATAGAGCTTATAAATGCTGTAGCAGATAAGGTGAACAATGATCCTTTAGTTAAGGATAAAATTAAGGTAGTATTCATGGAAAACTACAGGGTTTCTCTAGCGGAGAGTATAATTCCTGCCACGGACTTAAGTGAGCAGATATCTACTACAACCAAGGAGGCATCAGGAACCTCTAATATGAAGTTTATGATGAATGGAGCTTTAACCATGGCTACCTTAGATGGTGCCAATGTTGAAATTAGAGATGAGGTAGGAGATGATAATATATTCATCTTCGGACTTACAGAAAGAGAAGTGCTAGATTACTACAAGCATGGTGGCTATAATGCTTGGGAGGTTTGCAATAGCGATCTCCGACTTAAAAAGGTTACTAATGACCTTATAAATGGAAGATATTCTAGCGATAAGGATAAGTTCAGAAGCCTATATGAGCATCTTTTAACCTATAATGATGAATTCTTTGTTCTTAAAGACTTTGATTCTTATTTAAAGGCTCAGGAAAAGGTGGATGTAATATATAAGAATATGCATCAGTGGCAGAAGATGGCTGCTGTGAATATAGCTCATTCTGGAATATTCTCTAGTGATAGAACTATTACAGAATATGCTACAGGCATCTGGGGTTCAGGCTTCTTGTACAAAAATCTGTAGGATATTCTTAAACTAAAGAGGGAGGTACAATTATCGATGAACTTTTATGCTTTTCATAATTCTCAAGAAGAAGCCTTCAGAGCTCCTTTTGGAGCAGTAGAAGAAGGGGCGGAAGTAGCTCTTAGCATTATCACGGAAGGCTGTCAGACTGTATTTTTAGAGCTTGTTCATTTCACCGGGTATTCCGAAAGAATAATGATGACAAAAGCTGATTATAAAGAGCTTGCAGATGATTCTAGGACCATTAATCTAGGGAATGACAGGGAGCTTTGCCTGTGGAGGACAGAGGTAGTCCTCCAAGATACTGGGATTGCTCACTATTATTTTGTTATAGAAGATAATAAAAGGATCCTTTATTATGGGAATAATAATGAAAAGCTAGGGGGAGAGGGAACTCTTACAGAGGAGAAGCCAATTCCTTTTCAGATTACAGTATATAGGCCCTTTGATATTCCTGCTTGGTACAGAGAGGGGATAATATATCAGATTTTTGTGGATAGATTTTTTAATGGCAATGAGGATGGAAGGATAGATAACCCTAAGAAAAACAGCTTTCTTTATGGCACCTGGGAGGATGAACCCATGTATATTAAGAATTCTAAAGAGGAAGTGGTAAGATGGGACTTCTTTGGAGGGAATCTTAAGGGGGTTATTAAAAAGCTTCCTTATCTCAAGGAGCTAGGAGTTACCTGTATTTATCTAAATCCTATCTTTGAAGCAGCCAGCAACCATAAATATGATGCTGCAGATTATAAAAAGATCGACCCTATGTTTGGTGATGATGATATATTTAAGGAGCTCTGTACTAAGGCGGGAGACCTAGGGATGAAAATAGTTTTAGATGGAGTCTTCAGCCATACGGGAGCCGACAGCATATACTTCAACAGATACGGAAATTATAATTCCCTGGGAGCCTACCAATCAGAGGATTCTCCTTATTACAGCTGGTATCAGTTTAGAAAGCATCCTGATGAATATAAGTGCTGGTGGGGCTTTAAAAATCATCCTGATGTCAATGAGCTGAATAATGATTATATGAATTTTATAATAAAGGATAAGGATTCAGTTGTTTCCAAGTGGATGTCCTTAGGAGCCTCAGGCTGGAGGCTAGATGTAGCTGATGAGCTTCCTGATGAATTTATTAAGGCTTTGAGAAAGAAGGTAAAGGCTCTTAATAAAGAAGGAGTTTTAATTGGAGAGGTCTGGGAGGATGCCTCCAACAAGGTAGCTTACGATGTAAAAAGGGAATATTTCTTCGGTGAGGAATTAGACTCTGTGACTAACTATCCCTTTAAGGATGCCCTTTTGGGCTTCTTGAGAGGAGATATCTCCTCGGAATATATGAGGCGTAAGCTCATGAGCCTCTATGAGAACTATCCTAAGGAGGTCTTCTACTCCACCATGAATCTCATAGGAACCCATGATACAGAAAGGGTTCTTACCCTCCTGGAGGAAAGAAATCATGAAAAGGGAAAGGAACTTCTGAAGATGGCAATAGCCTTTCAGATGACCTTCCCAGGGGTGCCCCTAATATATTATGGTGATGAAGCTGGTATGAGGGGCGGAAGAGATCCTAAAAATAGAGCCACCTATCCTTGGGGGAAAGAGGACCAGGAGATGCTTCACTATTATAGAAAGCTTACGGGACTTAGGAAAGAGCTGGATATATTAAAGAAGGGGAGTCTTACCTTTATTGATACAGAGGAGGATGTTGTCGCCTTTTGTAGGGAGTATCAAGGAGAGAAGCTGATTACGGCAATTAACAGAAGTGGTGAAGCAAGAAGACTTGTTATAAATACAGACTCACCTTATCCAGAGCTTAGGGATCTTGTATCTGGAGAAGAGCTTTATATTGATTTCACGGGCTCTTTATTAATAGAGCGTTATGGGATTAAGATAATTAAGGTCAATTAATATTTTACTCTTTAGGACCTTATCATAAGTAATAAAAGGTTAATAAAGCATGGTAGTTGCTCTTTAGAGCAGGATACCATGCTTTTTTTCTCGGCATAATTTTAAAAAGAAAAGTTTAAATTTTAAAAAGCAATTTTTAAATTTTAAAAAGCATCCACTTACAGGTGTTTAAAGCATATTTTATCTCAAAAATTCTTTCTGTTCCTCCTGTGGTGGTGGAGCAGCGATAAATCATCATGGGATTACCGCAGAGTTTTTCTAAGGATTTGTAAATAATGCGATTTATCTTTATAACCACATACTCCTCTTCCTTATTCTCATATCTAAAGCGTATTGGATGAATATTTCCTTCCTTGTCAGTCCAGCTTACCACTTCAATAGGCTTTGCTACTACCTTCACCTATAACAACTCCTTTAAAAGCTTACTATAAGATACTTGTCATAACAGGATAATCCTCTTCTCCTACTCCTCCTGTCATGGGCTTTATACCCGAATGGAGAAAGCTGCAGCGCACCAGGGAATAGGTTCCGAAGCGCTGCCTTATTTCATCGATGGTTTTATCCAGGAGCTGCTGCTTTTCTATGTCTCTTTTTGAAAAAAGGGATATCTGGCAGAGATCATTACTGCAGAGTTCGGAAACCCTTACACCTAGCTTTCTTATAGGGTGTCCTGTCCAGAGCTCATCGAAGAGCTCTTGAGCGATTCTTGCGATTTCCTCCGTAGAATCTGTAGGAGTATGGAGCTTTCTCTGATGACCTCCACCCAAGAGATCACTGCCTCTTATATGAACTGCAACCAGTCGGCAGCAGTTTTCAGAATCTCTAAGACGCATCCCTAAGGACTCAGAAAGGGATAGGAGTATCATGTGAGCCTCTCTTCTGCTTTCCACATCATAGGCTATGGTGGTGGAAGCGCCCATACCCTTCATTGCTATGTGATTAGACTCTGTCACTGGAGATTCCTCTATGCCATTGGCATAATCCCAAAGCATGAGGCCAAAGCTTTTTAGCTTAATATAAATAAGCTCTCTGTCATAATTAGCTAAATCTCCAATAGTAAATATATTAAGCTTATGAAGCTTAGGAGCTGTTGCCCTTCCAACCATATACAGCTCTTCTACAGGGAGAGGCCACATCTTACAAGTTATTTCTTCAGGGAAAAGAGTATGAACTCTATCGGGTTTTTTGAAATCTGAGGCCATCTTCGCTAGAAGCTTATTGGAGGATATACCGATATTTACTGTAAAGCCAAGCTCCCTCTTAATTCTATCCTTTATAATATGAGCAAGCTCCACCTCATCCTCATATAAATTATCCATATGGGAAAAATCCAAAAAGCATTCATCTACAGAAAATCTCTGAACCTTAGGTGTATATTCCTTTAAGATGCTCACCATGGCGTTGCTGCAGGTTATATATAAGGAATAGTTGGGAGCTACCACCGTGAGATGAGGACATTTCTCATAGGCAGAGTGAAGGGTTTCCCCCGTGGAAATCTTATATTTTTTGGCTGGCAGAGATTTTGCCAGTATTATACCGTGGCGGGTCTCAGGATTGCCTCCCACTGCTGAAGGAATCTCTCTAAGGTCTATCGGCTCACCCATCTGGAGTCTATATGCGGCTTCCCAGGATAAGTAGGCAGAGTTTACATCTATGTGGAAAATTATCCTACCTCTTCTCATCAAAGTCACCTCTTTTTCAATTTAGAATTTAAAATTAAGGATTAGTATCTAAATTTAAAGTTTAAGATTAAAATAAAAATTTAAAATTTATGATTTAGATTTTAAAGTTAGGAATAAAATAAGTTCTATAAATAATTACATTATAACGAACATATGTTCGATTGTAAAGCCCCAGAATAAAACTTACTTAAAGTCAATATAAAGTTTTATGCTGAGATGCTAATTGTAATATAGGTGTTAAATTACTAAATTATTTAATTTTATGAAACTAATTGTAAATAAGCACTATTTAAGGTAAATAAATGATAGAATATTCTTAATGTAGTTTTAAGATACAAAGGAGGAAGTCAAATGGAGAAGAGACGGGAAAGATTTGAAGAAGGTGATATTAAAAGCAAAGCACCCAAAGCCTCAAAAAAGAAGGAAAAAATTCAAAGGAATTATTCTGACTACCTTTTGGTTTCCGATATGGATGGAACTCTTTTAAACAATCAAGGTCTTGTAAGCAGTGAAAATATAGAGGCCATAAAGAAGTTTCAGAGCATGGGGGGACGATTTACCCTGGCTACGGGAAGACCTCAATCTTTTACCTGGAGAGTTCTAGAAAGCATCACCTTAGATGCTCCTGCGATACTTTACAACGGAGCGGTGATTTATGATTTTAAAGAGGATAAGGTCCTATGGGAAAAGGTATTTCAAGAGGATATAAAGGATTTGGTCAGAAAGCTTTATGATAAATTTCCAGAGGTGGGCATAGGAATAAGCTGTGGTGATAAATACTTCATACTTAGACATTCAGAAAATACTTTAAGAACTCAGAGAGAAGAAAAAATAACCTATTATTCTGCAGATGAGAACTTTGTTAAGGAGCATGAAAATATAGAGCTTTTGGCTGATGCCTGGGAAAGACCCTGGAATAAGGTGCTTATTTCAGATACTACAGGTAATCTAAGAGAAGTTGAGAGATTTATAGTAGACAATTATAAGAAGGCTAGCATTACTACCGGAGGCTTAGAATCTCTAGAAATAGGCCCAGAAGGAGTTTCTAAGGGAGAAGCTTTAAAATTCTTGGCCAAGGAGATGAACATTTCCCTAGATAAAATTATTGCTGTAGGAGATAATCTCAATGATGTGGAGATGCTTAAAACAGCAGGCCATAGCTTTGCAGTAGCCAACTGCAGGGAGGAGCTTAAGGACTGTGCTGATTATGTAATCTGCAGCAATGAAGAGCATGCTTTAGTGGAGCTTACAGACTGGATATTAAAGAAGCTGTAGTGTAAAGAAAATACGAGAATTAGTAATATTATCATCCCTCTCAGCATAATAGATAATAGGGGTGATAACTATGATAAGAACAGTAGTATGTGAAAAGGAAGGCTGCAGTGGAAACAGCTTCTCTATTTCCATGGAGGAGGGGAAGCTCATCCTTTGGTGCACAGAATGTAAAGAAAAATATACCTATGATTTTTCTGAGGATTATTTGCTTATGTCTTGCTGCACTCAGTGTAATAACGATACCTTTAAGGTTTTTAGAAACATAAATAGCAGCAGTGTTTACTGTAAGTGCACTAAATGTGGGAATCCTCCTCATAAGCTATATACAGATGAGAGTGGTGTTCAGATTACCTATGAACAAAAAAAACTGGAAGAGCTTAAGGGAGTTTTATACAGGATAAACGAAAGGCTAGATAATTTAGAAAACAAAGCTGATGTATTGAGTGCTGATCAGTTAATTATGCAACAATCTCTTGGATATATTTCAGAATTTGTACAAAAATCCTTATAATTACAGAAGAAAAACTTTTTAGAATTTATTACAAGGATTCTTGCTAGCTCTTGAAAATAGCGGTTTTCAAGGGTTGGTTTTTTTGTAAAATCATAGATTTTAAAATTTATATTCTCAGAAAAAATGCAATATTTCTTGTTGTTACTTTCACAAACACTTGTTATAATATATTTTGAAATCATAATATATATTATTTATTATATTATTTAAACTTACAGAAAAATAAAAGATTAGAAAGATGGAGGTGTTTTTTATGGCTAAAAAAGAGATTATAGCCATGATCCTCGCAGGGGGACAAGGCTCTAGACTAGGAGTTCTAACAAAAAAGATAGCAAAGCCTGCCGTACCTTTTGGGGGAAAGTATAGAATAATTGATTTTGCCTTAAGCAATTGTTCTAATTCAGGTATTTACACCGTAGGGGTGCTTACCCAGTATCAGCCTCTTGAGCTTAATGCTCATATAGGTATAGGGAGCCCATGGGATTTAGATAGAAGAGACGGTGGAGTGTACGTATTGCCTCCATATCAAAGTGAAAATCGAGCAGACTGGTATAAAGGAACGGCCCATGCTATTTATCAAAATAGCTATTTTATAGACAACCAGGACCCAGAATATGTGCTTGTACTTTCAGGAGACCATGTTTATAAGATGGATTATACTAAAATGCTCAAGGCACACAAAGAGAGTAAGGCTGATGCAACTATAGCGGTATTTGAGGTTAGCTTAGAGGAAGCAAGCCGTTTTGGAATTATGAATACCAAAGAGGATAACCTTATTTATGAATTTGAAGAAAAGCCAGCAAAACCAAAAAGCACAAAGGCTTCCATGGGAGTTTATATATTCAACTGGAAGGAGCTTAGAAAGTACTTAAAAGAGGATGCTGCAGATAAAAACTCCAGCAATGACTTCGGTAAAAACATCATACCAAAGATGCTTAATGATGGTAAAAAGCTATTAGCTTATCCATTCCAGGGCTATTGGAAGGATGTAGGAACTACAGAAAGTCTTTGGGAAGCAAACATGGATCTTTTAAGAGATGATAATGAGCTTAATATCCATGATTTAAACTGGAGAATATACTCTGTAAATCCATCACAGCCAGCTCAATATATAGGACCTGAGGCTGAGGTTACAAGCTCCTTGGTGGTTGAAGGCTGTGTTATAAATGGTAACGTAGGAAATTCCGTATTATTTCCAGGAGTTCAGATAGGTAAGAATTCAAGGGTTACAAACTCAGTTTTAATGCCTAATGTAAAAATAGGAGATAATGTAGTTATAGATAAGGCAATTATAGGACCTGATGCGGTGATAAGAAGAGACTGTACTATAGGAAATGGTGAGTCTATAGCTGTTATACCAGCTAAGGAAGAGTTAAAGTCAGGAACTGTAGTAGAGGAAGCCTATAACAGGAAGAGGGGGGAATAACTAATGCTTAATAATTATATGGGAATAATTAACCTGGACGAAAATGAAGATGATATAATGGAGCTTACGGTTAGGAGACCCCTGGCTTCAGTGCCTATAGCAGGAAGATATAGAATAATAGATTTTATATTATCAAATATGACCAATGCAGGAATTGAGAATATAGGAATATTTGCAAAGAATAATTCTCGTTCTCTTATGGATCACATAAGCAATGGACGTCCTTGGGACCTAAATAGAAAGAAATATGGCTTAAGACTTTTTAACTTCAGCACACAGTCCCCAGAGAGCAATGATATGGAAGCTTTCATGGAAAACCTAGATTTCTTAAAGCTATCTAATCAGGAATATGTGATTATGGCACCTTCCTATATGATATATAATATAGACTTTACAGAAGCAGCAAGAGCTCATGAGGAAAGCGGTAACGATATAACAATTCTTTATAAGAAGGTAAACAACGCTGATAAGGCTTTTAAAGGCTGCGAGTCCTTAAATATTAATGAAGAAGGAAGAGTCTTAAGCGTAGGAAGAAATGTAGGGGATAAGAAAACTCTTAATGTAGGGATGGAAACCTATATATTAAAAAGAGAGCTTTTCATAGAAATGGTTAGCTACTGCATAAGAACAGGCTACTGCAGAAAGTTTAAGACAGGAATATATACAAGCCTTGAGAGATATAAGGTAGGTACCTATGAATTTAAAGGATATTTAAGCTGTGTTAATTCCTTGGAAAAATACTTTGATACTAACATGGACTTTTTAAATCCTAAAATCAATGCAGAGCTGTTCTCTCAAACAAGACCTATAATGACAAAGTCTAAGGACGAGGCTCCTACAAAGTATACTAAGAATAGTAAGGTTATAAACTCCATCGTAGCTAATGGTTCTATAATAGATGGACATGTTGAGAACTGTGTAATCTCCAGAAGAGTTAAAATAGGAGCTAATACAGTACTTAAAAATTGTATAATTCTTCAGGCTACCGATGTAGGGGATGATTCTCACTTAAGCTATGTAATAACTGATAAGAATGTTTCCATAGAAGGTGGTAAGGAGTTAAAAGGAGATCCAGAATATCCTTTAGTAATCCTTAAAAAGAAAAACTTTCAAAATTAAATAAAAAGCTATAAAATAGTCCCTATAGAGATACTTTATAGGGATTTATTTTTTATAATGAGGCGAATCTATCTTAAAAAAGGGTTGGTGTTATATGAATATTTTATATGCTGTAGCAGAGGCTTATCCTTTTGTTCATACAGGAGGCTTGGGAGAGGTGGCTTATGCTCTACCTAAGGCTTTGAGGGAAATGGGAGAAGATATAAGAGTTATACTTCCTTTTTATAATTTTAAGGATGAAAGCATAAGAAGAAGAAAGAAGCTTGCAGACTATGAGACTTATATCGGCTGGAGGAAGGTTCCCTGCACCTTAAGCATCCTGGAGCTTGAAGGTATGACCTATTATTTTATAGAGAACCCTTATTATTTTCACAGAGAAGGGCCCTACGGCTATTATGATGATGGAGAAAGATTTATATACTTTTCTAAGGCTGTCTTAGAAGGGATAAAGTATCTTAAGGACTTCGTGCCAGATATTCTTCATTGTAATGATTGGCACACAGCTCTTATGATTTCCTTAAAGGATGCCTATTATGGAGGAGTAGAGCCATATAGCTCCATTAAAACCTTATATACTATTCATAATATGCTCTTTCAGGGAAACTATGGAAGAGAAGTCATGGATATGCTTGGACTTCCAGAAGAGAAATATTATACGGAGGATTTCTTTAAGCATCATGGTGGCATTTCCTTTATGAAGGGAGCCCTTGTTTCTGCGGACATTATTAATACCGTTAGCAAAAGCTATTCTAAGGAGATCACTAAAGCTTATTATGCTTATGGGCTGGAAGAGATAATAAAAAAGAGAAAAAAGGATGTCTACGGGATACTTAACGGGATAGATTATGAGGACTACAATCCTGAAAAGAATGATGAATTGTATTTTAATTATTCTGAAGGGGATCTGGAGGGAAAGGTTCAAAATAAGCTAAGGCTTCAGCAAGAGCTGGGCCTTGAGATAGGAGAGGATATACCCCTAATTGCCATAATAAGCAGGCTTTCCTCTCAAAAAGGAATTGACCTCATTGAAGAGCTCATGCCGGATTTTATGAAGGAGAGGCTGCAGCTCATAGTGGTAGGTGGCGGCAGTGAAAGCTATGAAAGCATGTTTAAGTATTATTCTTCAAAATATCCAGAGAAGGTTGCAGTGAGGTTTCCTTTTAATAGGAGCTTCTCTAAGAAGGCTTATGCTTCTTCTGATATGCTTCTCATGCCTTCTCAGTTTGAGGCCTGCGGCATAGGACAGCTGATAGCCATGCGCTATGGAACTGTTCCTATAGTAAGAAAGGTGGGAGGTCTCAAGGATACTGTAAAGAGCTATAATCCGTATAGAAACACCGGTAATGGCTTTGTATTTACAGAATATAATAGCCAGGAGCTTTTCCACGAGATAAAGAGAGCTCTCAGGTACTATAAGGACAGGGAGCTTTGGAAGAAAATTATTTCTAAAAATATGCAGCTTAATCACACCTGGGAAGCCTCTGCAAAAGAGTATATAAACCTTTATAAAATACTTTTAAAAAAAAGTAAATAAGAGCTTTAATAAGTATATGAATAAATATTCAAAAAAATAAAAAATGTAAACGGTTGACAAAATGTTAACATGACCTTACAATATAAGTATGTGATGATAGTTTTTGGATGTGGAATCAATAATATTGACATAAAAAAATACGCTTTTCCACAGGGAAAGACTTCGCTGTAAGATTATCTAAGGCTTAGGCAACAGAGCACTGAAGTTTTCAGTGCTTTATTTTTTTGAAATGAGTAGCCTTGAAGGGGGAATATAAGGGTAAAATTAGGGGACAGGCTTTGTATTTAGGAATCGGAATTTTATTTTTTTATTTACATGTGATAAAATAAATTTTTTATGAAAACAAGGGAGGCTTTCTTTTATGAAAACCAGATTTAAACCTTCACGTAGATCGGTTTTATTAAGTTTAGTTTTGATTACAGGTCTTATATTTTTAACCACAGGCTTTGCATCTGAGGCAGCAGTGGAGAATGCTAGTGGCAAGTATGGTACGATTTGGGCGTTAATACCTCCTGTGGTAGCTATTCTGCTTGCTCTTATTACTAAAGAGGTGTATTCTTCTTTATTTATCGGTATAGTTTTTGGTGCTCTTCTTTATGCAGACTGGAATCCTATAAAGGCTTTAGTTCATGTTATAGAGCTTATAACCACAGAGATAGGTGCCAATGGAGGAATAATTATATTCTTAGTGACCATCGGAATAATAGTAGCAATGATGCAGGTTACTGGCTGTTCCGCAGCCTATGGAAACTGGGCATCAAGGAAAATAAAAAATAAAACAGGGGCTCTTATAAGCACCACCTTTATGGGCCTTGCTTTCTTTATAGACGATTATTTTAACTGTCTTACCACTGGAAATGTTATGAGACCAGTGACAGATAAGTTTAAGGTAAGTAGAGCAAGACTTGCCTACAACATAGACTGTACAGCAGCTCCTATATGTATAATAGCTCCTATATCCAGCTGGGCAGCAGCAGTTTCTTCTTACATACCAGCAGAATCTGGACTTAATGGCTTTACGATATTTGTACAAGCTATTCCTTACAATTACTATGCACTCTTAACTATTGTAATGCTATTTACCCTTGCATTATTAAAGTTTGATTTTGGCCCTATGAAGAAGTACGAACTGCTAGCGGAGCAGGAGGGAGATATATATGGTGGTACTGGGGACTTATATGCTCATGCAGAAGTGCCTGTAGAAAATCCTAAGGGTAAGGTTATAGATATGTTTGTTCCTATTATAGCCCTTATTATCAGCTGTATAGGCGGTCTTTTATATACTGGAGGCTTCTTTGATGGGGCATCAGTAGTTGAGGCCTTCAGCAATACTGACTCCTTCATGGCATTAGCTATTGGTGGTACTATAGCCCTCTTCATTACAATAATATATTATTTTATGAGAAGAATAATATCCATGAAGGAATTTACAGAGGCTATACCTAATGGTACTACCTTAATGGTACCAGCTATGCTTATTTTAACCTTCTCCTGGGCTCTCAGCACCGTTTGTCGTACAAGCCTTGGAGCTACCTTATTTGTAGAGACAGCCATGCAGGGTGCGACCTTCAATATGAACTTTTTACCAGTGATTTTATATGTATTAGCTACCTTTATCTCCTTTGCTACAGGAACAGCTTGGGGAACCTTTGGTATATTAATACCTATAACAGTAGCAATATTTGGTTATGAGATGACTCCACTTGCTCTAGTAAGTATTTCTGCTTCTTTAGCAGGATCTGTTACAGGAGACCACTGCTCTCCGATTTCTGAAACGGCTATCATGTCCTCTACGGCGGCAAGGGTAGACTTTATGATGCACGTGGTAACTCAGCTGCCATATGCTGTTTTTGTTGCAGCTTTCTCTGCTGTAGGCTTCTTTATAGCTGGATTTATACAGAATCCATGGATTTGTTTAGCTATAATGATACCTCTTATGGTAGGAACACTTTGGGGAATTAAAATGCTTACACAAAGAAATAAAAGTGAGGCTCCAGAAGCTGAAGAAGTAGCTTAATTTTAGTATTCATACAGCCTTGATTGATATCTATAAAATCAATCAAGGCTGTTTTATTTATAAATAATTAAAAAATATAGTTTATATTAATAATTATTCTTTATTTTGGAAATATTGTGATATAATTGTTGTAAAAGTGTTAATAGAACATGATAATAATTGAAGATGTTATATTAAGGAGGATGTTTATGAGTAGTAATTGGAGTCTTAAGGAGCTTTATGAATCCTTTGAAGCTGAGAGCTTTAAAAAGGATATGGAGAGTCTTGATGGTTTTGTAGATAGATATAACGAAATGTCAGTATATCTTACTAAAAGCTATGAGAATACCACAGAGAAGCTGGAGGAATATATAAAGAGAACAATAGAGAGACATAATCTATTTTCTAGATTAGGAGCTTTTATTCATCTCACTCTCAGCACTGATAGCAGAAATGAAGAAGCCTTAAAGTATTCTGATAAGCTAGATGTTAAGATGAGCCATATGGCTGAGGCTGATGCCAAGCTTCAGGGATGGATAGGAAATATTCCTGACATAGAAGACTGTATCCACAAATCAGAGGTTTTAAAGGAGCATGCTTTTATTCTTAGAGAGCTTGCCTTCATGAGTAAATATCTTTTGTCAGAAAAGGAAGAGGCTGTGATAGCAAAGCTTCAAAACACTGGCTCTAATAGCTGGCAGAAGCTTAAGGATGTACTTATATCCAATTTAATGGTTGAGATGGAGACGGAGGAAGGACGCAAGGAGCTTCCTATTTCCGTAGTTAGAAATCTTGCTTACGAAGGAGATGGAGAGGTTAGAAAAAGAGCTTATGAAGCAGAGCTTGCCGCCTATAAAAAGATTGAGGATGGTATGGCTGCAGCCCTAAATGGTATTAAGGGTGAAGCTATTACTCTTTCAGAGCTTAGAGGCTATAAGTCACCCCTTCATCAGACTCTTGTAACCTCCAGAATGGATGAGGAAGCCTTAGAGGCGATGCTCACAGCAATGAAGGAAAGCCTTCCAATCTTCAGAAGATATATGAGAACTAAAGGAGAGCTGTTAGGACATAAAAATGGTCTTCCCTTCTATGAGCTCTTTGCTCCTATGGGTGAGCTAACCATGGAGTTTTCCTATGAGAAATCCGCAGAGTTTATAACAAATAATTTTAGAACCTTTAGCGATAACCTGGCAGACTTTGCAAAAATGGCTATAGATAAAAGCTGGATAGATGTATATCCTAAGGAAGGAAAGCAGGGGGGAGCCTTCTGCAGCAACCTTCATGTAATAGGTGAAAGCAGATTCCTATTAAATCATGGAGATACCTTCAGTGATGCCATTACCATGGCTCATGAGCTAGGACATGGCTTCCATGGACACTGCTTAAAGGATGAAAGTCCACTGAATTCTGGTTATCCAATGCCCCTGGCAGAAACCGCTTCTACCTTCTGTGAAACCATAGTTAAAAAAGCAGTCATCAAGGATGTAACTCCTGAGGGTGCCTTTATAATCTTGGAATCAGAAATCAGCGATAGCAATCAGATAATAGTAGATATTTATTCTCGTTTCCTTTTTGAAAGGGAAGTGTTTAATAGGAGAAAGGAAGGCACCTTGAGCTCTAAGGAGCTGAAGGAAATAATGCTGTGGGCTCAGAAGGAAGCTTATGGAGATGGCTTAGATACTGAGTACATGCATCCTTATATGTGGGCCTGCAAGACCCATTACTACTTTCCTAGCAGACATTTTTATAACTTCCCCTATGCCTTTGGACTTCTATTTGCAAAGGGATTATATGCTGAATACCTTAAGAGGGGAGACTCCTTCCCTAAGGCTTATGAAGAGCTCCTTTCTATCACCGGCAAGAGCAATATCGCTGATGTAACCAAGGTAATGGGGATTGATATCCATGATGTAGACTTCTGGAGAGGCTCCTTAGCTATTATCCAGGAGGATGTAGAGGAATTCTTGAGGCTCAGTGAGGAAAAGCTTTCAAAGAAATAGTGAATAAGAAAACAGCATCTTTTAAAGGTGCTGTTTTTTATTAACTTAAAATTTAAAGCTATCATGACTCTTAATTGTTGAAGTTAGAATCTTCTTTATTATTACTGTGATGTAAAAAAGTGCTGAAGTATATTATTAAAATTAATAATATATAGCTATTAAATTATTAAAAGTTTATAAAACATCATATTATAATATCATTTTGTTAAATTTCCATAAAAAGTTTATGGAAATGACTCTGAAAATATATTATAATAGTTCCATTGTACTCTTAAAAAAAACGACATAAGAAAGGATGGTACAAATGATAAAGCTAATAGGTGTGCTTATTGTTATAGTAGGCTTTGCACTAAAGTTGGACACGCTGTTTGTGGTTTTACTATCAGGAATCACCACAGGCTTTGTAGCTGGAATGGGTTTTGTAGAAATATTAGAGGTGCTAGGAAGCTCCTTTGTAAATACTAGATATATGACTCTTTTTGTGCTTACACTACCAGTAATAGGTATATGTGAGAGATATGGTCTTAAGGAAAAGGCCGTAGATTTAATAAGACAGGCTAAAGGATTGACCACTGGTAAGATTCTTTCTTTATATCTTATTATAAGAGAAGGAGCTGCAGCACTTTCTGTGAGATTGGGTGGACATCCTCAGTTTGTAAGACCTTTAATAGAGCCTATGGCACAGGGAGCTGCTCAGGCTAATTATGGAGAGGTAAAGGAAGAGGACGTAGAAAAGATTAAGGGAGCAGCAGCTTCTATGGAAAACTTCGGAAACTTCTTCGGTCAGAATGTATTCATGGCAAGCTCTGGAGTTCTTTTAATAGTTGGATCTCTTGCAGAACAGGGGTATGAGGTTTCTGCTGTAGATGTAGCTAAGGCTTCCATACCTGTAGCCCTAATTGCTTTAATAGTAGCCATAGTAAAGAATTATCTATTTGATAAAAAGCTTAAAGCAAAGTACAAGGGGCAAGAGGATAATGGAAAATGATGGTTTTAAAGCTTTCTCTTGATTATTTAGTTGAGATAATATCTATAATATCAGGATTAGGTATGTATTTAATTGCTTATAACAATTTAATAAACAAGGAAAATGACAGAAGGATTATCAAGGTATTATTTTGGGGTGTTTTTGGAACCCTATGTATCTTCCGTAGATGGATGCCTCATGTAGTAGTAGATACTGCTAATATTCTTTTGGTATTATATGTGGTAAATAATTACGTACCTGGTTGGAAGCTTAAAGGAAAATATAAAGGAGAAGAGGGAGTGGCAGAGTAATGAGTATAGAAAAATTATTTGATTATTCCTTAGAGGGATTATATATATTAGCAGGATTACTGATGTACCTTTCCGTTTTTTATGTTATAAAGGACAAGAAAAATGATAGTAGGATTACCACAGCTTTGTTCTGGGGGATTCTTGGTTCTATATTTATATTTGGTAGATGGCTGCCTTCAGTAGTAGTAGGTGCTGCAATAATAGTTATGGGTATCATAACTCTTCTTAAGAAGGTTAAGGTAGGTTCTGTAGCTGAAATCAGTGACAGCTTTAAGCTAGAGCAAGCTAAAAGGATCGGTGGAAAGATATTTGTTCCTTCCATAACTCTAGCGGTAGTAGCCTTTGCTTTTGCTCAGTTTACCTCTAAGCTCTCTGGATTAGCTGGACAGGTAGCAATAGGTGTATCTGCTTTAGTAGCACTAGCAGTGGTGTTTGTTATTACCAGGGCTAAGCCTAAATATATTGCAGAGGATGGAGATAGATTATTAAGACAAGTTGGACCAGCTTCTATACTTCCTCAGCTATTAGCAGCACTAGGAACCTTATTTACAGCGGCAGGAGTAGGAGAGGTAATCTCTAATATGATATCTAATGTTATCCCACAGGGAAACATACTTATAGGAGTAGCTGCTTACTGTATAGGAATGGCTTTATTTACAATAATAATGGGTAACGGCTTTGCAGCCTTCGCTGTTATAACTGCCGGTATTGGTGTTCCATTTGTATATAGCTATGGAGCAAATCCAGCAATAGCCGGAGCACTTGCTCTTACAGCAGGCTTCTGTGGAACTCTTCTGACACCAATGGCAGCAAACTTTAATGTAGTACCAGCAGCTCTTTTAGAAACAAAGAGTAAAAATAGGGTTATAATTTCTCAAGCACCAGTGGCATTAATAATGCTCTTTATACACATTGTGCTGATGTACTACCTAGCCTTTTAATAGTAGAAGTTTATGGTATCATATAAATTAGGCTTCCATGGAAAAAGCCTATTCATTGAGCAATATACTAAAAAGGAGGAATTATAAATGAAGATATTAGTAACTGGCTTTGATCCATTTGGTGGAGAAAAGATAAATCCTGCTTGGGAAGCTGTAAGCAGAATAAAGGATGAGATAGCAGGCGCTGAGGTTATTAAGCTTCAGGTTCCTACAGTTTTCAAAAAGTCCATTGAAAAATTAGAAGCAGGAATAGAAGAACATAAGCCTGATGCAGTAATATGCGTAGGACAGGCAGGCGGACGCTTTGATGTAACTCCTGAAAGAGTTGCTATTAATATAGATGATGCAAGAATAAAGGATAATGAAGGAAATCAGCCCATAGACCTTCCGGTATATGAGGATGGAGCTCCAGCTTACTTTACTACCCTTCCAGTAAAGGCAATAGTAAAGGAAATAAATGAAGCAGGACTTCCTTCTACCTTATCCAATACTGCAGGAACCTTTGTGTGCAACCACATAATGTACGGAGCTTTATATCTTGCAGATAAAAAATATCCAAACATGAGAGCAGGCTTTATCCACGTTCCATACATACCACAGCAGGTAGTGGACAAAAAAGGAGCCCCTTCCATGGCTTTAGAGGATATAGTTAAGTCATTAGAAGCTGCTGTTAAGGCAGTAGTAGAAAATAACCAGGATATTAAGGCTACTGGGGGGACAATCTGCTAAAATAGAAAATCGTTAATCTGGGTCTCAGCATATGGGGACTCAGATTTTTTTGTATATATTTAAGCAGGATAAATACAAAATGCCGTTGAAAATCTTTGATAACTATTTAACTATTCTTCCATTGAACTTTATATCGTATTAAAATATAATTGATAAAATATTCTGTTATTTAAATATTAATTATGAAACAAAGTTGTAAGTATAAGCATCGAGGGTTGGCCTGAAAAGAATATATTTATAAGTGTTTTTAGGAGATGCTATGAAGATGCAATCTAAATTATCCCCTTCAGTAATTTTAGAGTATAAAAAGTGTACTGGTTGTACAGCCTGTGTAAAAGGGTGTCCAACTAATGCCATAAGGGTACGTAATAAAAAAGCAGTTATTAAAAAAGATCTATGTATTGATTGTGGTGAGTGTATAAGAGTCTGCCCAAGTAAAGCAAAAAAAGCAGTATACGACCATTTTGATCAGTTAAAAAAGAATTATAAATGGTCTGTGGTTTTAGTTCCGCCATCTCTTTATGGCCAGTTTAGCCAGCTTTTTGATGTTAATTTTGTGCTTACTGGTCTTATTAACATGGGATTTAATGATGTCTTTGAGGTTTCAAGGGCTGCAGAAATCATTTCTCTGCGGACTAAAAGCATCGTAGCTAATAGAAATTATCAAAAGCCTCTAATTAACTCCTCCTGTCCAGTGGTAGTAAAGCTCATAGAGTCCAAGTATCCTGACTTATTGGATAATATAATACCAGTTATTTCTCCTGTGAAGCTTGCAGCTAGAATGGCCAGAGATGAAGCTGTAGAGAAGACAGGCTATGCATCTGAAGATATAGGAGTGTTTTTTATATCGCCTTGTCCAGGATATGTAACAGAGGAAGGCAATTATGATAATAAGAGCTCTGAGCTTAGTGGTATATTATCAATTAATGAAATATATCTGCCCTTGTTAAAGGAAATGAATAAAATACAAAACCCAACTTTCATATCAACAGCTAGCTCCACAGGTATAGAATGGGCCATAACTGGAGGAGAAGCAGCTGTCTTAGATTGCGATAAATACCTGTCTGCCGATGGTATTGAAAATATCATTAAGGTCCTTGATGAAATAGAAAATGAACGATTAATCCGTGTTGATTTTGCAGAGCTTAATGCTTGTACTGGAGGATGTGTAGGAGGGGTCTTTACTGTTGAAAATCCTTTTCTAGCAAAGACTAGAATTATTAAGCTTTCTAAGGAATATGCCTGTAAAAGCTCAGGAATTTCTCAAGACTCTATTGATAAATATTCATCTGTACTTGAAAGAAGGTTTACCTATAGACCGGTTATGACGCTGGATAACAATATTTTAGGAGCCCTGGAGAAGATCAAGAAAATAGAAAAGCTTACCGGTGAGTTTCCTGGTCTTGATTGTGGTGCTTGTGGCGCTCCTTCTTGTAAAGTTCTAGCGGAGGACATAGTTAATGGATGGGCTAATAAGGATGATTGTCCGCTTATAAAAAGTACATAGGATTAAGAACATATTATTGGGATTTTGTAGAGAAACCTTAGGAAGGCGGTAATGCCTTCCTTTTATATTTCTAAGATAAACAGAGAGCAGAATTAATAGATGTCTTATTTTTACTTGATAGCATGAATTTTATAAACTTATTCTCTTATCTATTTACTATAAAAAATATATAAAAATTACAAAAAGCACTTCATAACCACAAAAGAAAAATGTATAATTATAATTATTATATGAATATTTATACATTTACTAATATACTGACACATTCCATATTATAAGAAGCAGCTTATTAATACGTTGCAAGGAGGATACCAATGAATATAGAAAAGTTTGAGATTGAACAGTGGATGAATGATTATGAAGACAGAGCTCAGTACAATATAGCAGAAAGCTGTGCTGATATTCTTTCCTTAGAGGAGCTTTTAGAAATAGTAGGAGAGGATAAGGCAGCTTATATGGAAGGGCTTCTTTCCATGAAGCTTACCTATGGAAGTATACCAGGAGGGGAGGAGCTGAAGGAAGGGATATGCAGACTTTATAAGGATATAAGGAAAGAAGAGGTTCTTTCTACTCATGGAGGGATAGGAGGAAATAACTCTGTACTCTTTTCTTTATTAGAAGAAGGAGATGAGGTTGTAGCCTTATATCCAACCTATCAGCAGCTTTATTCAGTGCCAGAATCCATAGGAGCTAAGGTAAAATATTTAAAAACTAAAAAGGAAGATAACTTTCTTCCAAGGGTTGAAGAACTGAAAAAGCTTATAACAAATAAAACAAAGCTTATATGCATAAATAATCCCAATAATCCTACAGGAGCTTTAATTTCAGAAGCTACTTTAAGGGAGATTGCCTCTGAAGCAGGAAGGGTTGGAGCTTATATCCTTTGTGATGAGGCTTATAGAGGCTTAAGTCATGATGGAAGCTATGCTTATTCTATAGTAGATATCTATGAAAAAGGAATAAGCACAGGAAGCATGTCTAAGGTTTTTTCGTTGCCAGGGCTAAGAATTGGATGGATAGCTACCAAGGCAAAAGAGGTTATTGATAAGCTGTTAGAGAGAAGAGATTATGACATAATCAGCTGCAGTATGATAGATGAAGCTATAGCTGCCTTAGCTCTAAAAAATGCAGATAAGCTCATCAAAAGAAATTTAACCCTTGTAAATAGAAATATAGAGGTTTTAGATAGATGGATAAGTAGGGAGGAGCATTTTTCTTATATAAAACCAAAGGCTAGCACAGTAACTCTTTTGTTCTATGACTTCCCAATATCCTCAAAGGAATTTTCCTTGAGGCTTTTAGAGAAAACAGGGGTGTTTTTAACTCCAGGATCCTGCTTTGGAGTGGAAGGCTCCTTAAGAATAGGCTATGCTGCTTCAATAGAGGTTTTAGAAAAGGCATTGGAGCTTTTATCACAGTTTTCAAAGAAGCTGTCCCGGGCAGCGTAATATTGACAAAGGATTTAGGATATAATAGAATTAATAAAACTCTTTAAACTTACATTAATATTGAGCATAAATTCAACGGGCAAGGGGCTTGTCATCATGCCTGGTTATTAAGCTTAACAGCAGATGAAATGATATCTGTGGGACAGTAGCTGTTATCTATTGCTCCATGGATTTTTTATTTTGCACTTTTAAAGTTATATAAAAAAAGAGGTCAGGGATACATTTATTCTTAGGAGTGGATATTATGATGAATTTTTTAATTAGAAAATTTATAAAGAATTATGAAAATGTTGATAGGGCCTCTGTACGTACCGACTACGGGAAGTTTTCCAGTATCGTAGGAATTATCTGCAATGGGCTGCTTTTTATAAGCAAAATCCTTGTGGGAACCCTATCTGGTTCTGTAGCTATCACTGCCGATGCCTTTAATAATCTTTCTGATGCATCCTCCAGTATAATAAGCCTCCTGGGCTTTAAGCTGGCTAGTAAGCCTGCCGATGAGGAGCATCCTTATGGACATGGGCGATATGAATATCTTGCAGGACTTACGGTAGCTGTTCTCATCATGGTTATTGGAGTAGAGCTTTTTCAAGGAAGCTTTGATAAAATTCTAAATCCTACCCCTGTGGAGTTTCGATGGATATCTGTGGTGGTACTTTTGTTATCAATTTTTTTAAAGCTTTGGATGGCCTCCTTTAATAAAAAAATTGGGAAGAGGATTTCTTCTCAGACCCTCATAGCCACTGCTGCTGATAGTAGAAACGATGTTATCACTACCTCTGGAGTACTGTTTGCTTCGGTGTTTTCTCATCTTACAAATATCAATCTTGATGGATGGGTTGGTCTTGGTGTAGCTCTATTTATTCTGTATAGTGGCTTTGGACTTATTAGGGATACCCTGGACCCTCTTGTAGGTAAGGCACCAGAGATGGCTTTTGTAGAGGAAATTCAAAATAAGATACTCAGCTATCCTCGAGTACTGGGAACTCATGATCTAATCCTTCATGACTATGGTCCTGGAAGACAGTTTGCAAGTGTTCACGTGGAAATGGCAGCGGAGGAGGATGTTATTGAAAGTCATGATGTCATTGATAACATAGAAAGGGATTTTTTGAAGGAAAAAGGTCTTCATCTGATTATCCACTTTGACCCCATAGCTACCAAGGATTCTGTGATAGCAAATATCCGTCAATGGCTCTCTGAAGAAGTAAAAATTATTGATCCTAAGCTGACGATTCATGATTTGCGTGTAGTTCCAGGAACAACTCATACAAACCTAATTTTTGATTGTGTTGCTCCAAGAGGATTAGAAATGACAGATGGGGAGCTAAAAGCAGCAATAGGCATACTGGTTAAAAAGACCTATTCAGATTACTATTGCTCTATCACTGTAGATAGAAGCTATTCGCCACTTCCTCCTGTTGGCTAGATAACCTTTATTTGAGGAAAAAACTTGCAATAAACTCTATAAAGAATAATAATTAAATTGATATTTTTATTCTGATAAGTGTAAGTAAATAGATGGGAGATGTTCTGTATGGCTAATAAGGTTGTACCTATTACCCTGCTTACGGGTTATTTAGGAGCTGGGAAGACAACACTGATAAATCATGTACTGAGTAATCAGGAAGGCTATAAGGTAGCGGTGATAGTTAATGATATTGGAGAGGTAAATATAGATGCAGAGCTAATTGCCAGGGGTGGTGCTGTAACGGAGAAGGAGGAGAGCCTAGTTCCTCTAACCAATGGTTGCATCTGCTGCAGCTTAAAGGATGATCTCTTGGAGCAGCTTTCCGAGCTTTTAGAAGCAGGCACCTTTGACTATATATTGATAGAAGCCAGTGGTGTCTGTGAGCCTATTCCCATAGTACAGACCATAAGCTTATTAGAAGGAAGAGGCAAAAAAGGCGACCTTCCTGAAATCTGTACCTTAGATAATGTAGTAGCTGTGGTGGATGCTTTGAGGCTGGTGGATGAGTTTACATCAGGAAATAGACTTCTCAGGAAGGATTTGCAGGAGGAGGACATTGAGAATCTTCTAATCCAGCAGATAGAGTTCTGTAATACAATAATTCTCAATAAGGTTGATGAGGTTACAGAAGAAGAGCTGAAGGAGGTTATGGCTGTAATAAGGAAGCTACAGCCCTCTGTTAAGATAATCGAAACAAACTATGCCAAGGTAGCTGTAGAGGAGATAATGAATACAGGAGCCTTCAACTTCCAGAAGGCAGGAATGGCAGCAGGCTGGGTTCAGGCTCTTCAAGAGGAAGGTCATGGTCATAGCCACAGCCATGAAGGTAATCATGCTCATCATCATGAAGAGGGTTATGGACATAATCATGATTCTCATACAGAGGAATATGGTATCAGCTCCTTTGTATACTACAGAAGAGAGCCCTTCAGCAGGGAAAAGTTCATAGCTTGGGTTGATTCCTGGCCTAAAAATATCATCCGCTGTAAGGGAATGCTTTATTTTGCAGAGGAAGACCACATGGCTTATATATTTGAACAGGCAGGGAGCCAGATTCATGCACTCCCTTCTGGAAGATGGATAGCCTCCGGTACAAAGCTTCAAAAGGAAAAAGCTCTTTCTGAGGATGAAAAGCTTCGTGATATATGGCATGAGGACTATGGAGATAGAATGATTAAGCTGGTTTTCATAGGTAAGGATATAGATAAGGAAGGGATTATTAAGGCTCTAGATGGCTGCCTTACAGATTTGGACAGTTATTAATTATTGAAGCTGACTTTACTGGTAAGTATATTAATTGTTCAAGCTGATTATAATGAAAAGCATATTGATATATTACAAATTAAGGATGTCCAAACTGGACATCCTTTTTACTATACTTATCTCACCATTCTCTTAAAATGCTCCAGCCTAGAGGCTTCTCCTATAAGAGCTTCTCCAGCTCCTCTTTAAGCTTCAACCAATCCTCTTCATAGCCTTTATGAAATTCACTGCTCTGGTTATAGATTAGTGAAGATGGATGATACATGGGAAATATGTATCTTTTAAGCTCTTCATTATAATAAAGCCTTCCATGACATTCCCCTATAGATTTAAAAGGAGTTACTCTTTTTAGAGGTACATTTCCTAAGGTTACAATAATTTTAGGATCTGTATACTCAATCTCCATATCCACCACCTCACGGAAAAGCTCTATCTCCTTAGGCTTTGGTGGACGATTGCTCACGGTCTGCCTTCCGGTCTTTCCAACCTTATATTTAATAGGTCTTAAGAAGCAGGTATTGGTTATTCTGATTTCCTCTCTCTTAAGCCCCAGCATATCTAAGTATCTTTGAAAGTTCTTTCCTGCTGCCCCTACAAAGGGCTTCTTTTGCTCAACCTCATTCTTTCCAGGAGCCTCTCCCAAAAATAATATAGGAGCAGGCATTGGTCCATCTCCTGTTATCCAGCCACCTGTAGGCTCCTCATCATAAGCTTCAGCAAGGGAAATTATCTTATCCCTTAAGGTATCCTCCATACTCATAATTTGTCCTCCTTTTATACGGCTATATAGTATTATTAGCTCCTATAATATATTTTACTTACTGTCTATAGGAATAGGCATTATTTTCGTGCTCTATAGAAAAACCAGTATCTAGATACAGGGAAATAGCTTTTTCATTATCTCCATCTACAATTAAATCTATTTCTTCTGCAGAAAGCTCAGTAAAAGCAATTTGACATAAGTGATTGAGAATTGCTCTACCATAGCCTTGATGGCGACTATCCTCTCTTACTCCTATAACTTCTGCAGAGGCTTCTTTTCTACCTTTCAAGCGCAGGACTCCATATGCAAGGACCTTATGATTATCTGTTATTGTATAGACTCTGCGAGTACCTTCTTCAAGTGAAGATAATATATCTGCACCTGAAATATAAGCATCAGGGAAAATGCCGTCGTGGAGGGCTGCCATAAATTGATATTCTGTCTCCTGAAGCTTATGAGGTATTCTAGTAGAAGTCTTCTGGTTCCATTTATCGTGATGAAGCAGCAGATGATATTCATTTATCATTTTTGTTGCTCCTATACCATCTAAAAATTCACGGCATGAGCTGTTTTCTTTAGGAAAGAAAAAGTTATACTGCATACCTTCTCCAAAAGTATTTCGAGCTGCAGAGAACATACTCCACGCTGCATCGTTATAGTCTGTCTGAACTTCATCAATGAGGAGTGAGCAGTCTGATGTATTTCTGCTGTAATCTACATAGCAGGATAATACTCCAACAATATGATGATTTTTTATACAGCAGAAGCTAGTGGCCATATTATTAGAAAAATCCCCTAGGATAGACTCTAATTCATGGCAGCAGTAAGCTGAGCTACTGCTATAGTTTTTATTAAGACCGTATGCAAGAGCAGCGGCCTCCTGAATATTATTTTTTTCCATTGTTAGAATATCCATACTTAACCTTCTTTCTAATTCTGTTTTTCTTTCTATTGTGGAATAAAGTTATATTACCAGTATATACCATTTTGTGGTTTGTATAAATGTTCCAATATAGAATATCTTTTTATCGTATGGATAAATAAAAGTATTCCACAAAATCAACTAAAAATTTCGGGATAAGTGTGGATAATTATAGGAAATCATCTTCACGCTGTTAATAAATATAATATCAGAAGGGGATAACCTTTGCTATAATATTGTTATTGGATAAATATAGTTAAAGTATATTAGAAAAGTTATAAGGGAGAAGAATTTATGGCAGATGTAGAAGGGACTTTATATAGGGAGTTATCAAAGAAGTACCGATGTACTCCTGAGGAGATAGTTAATAGTGAAAATATATTTGTACTGGGAGAGAAGCAGGAGCCAATGCTGGAGCTTTTATGTATTAACGGAAAGCTGGTTGTTAAGGCTGGCGAGGAGCTTTTGCCCTGGTGCAAGGAAAAATACAAGGATGTTGATGGTGCGTGGTTTACTGACTTTGGTTACCTCAGGAGCCTTGATAACAAGCTACAGGGAATAGGACACTATATAGCAGATATACATCATTACTATATCCCGGGAAAGGATGTTGTAATACCTAAGGACAGCTATGAGCTCAAATGGTTTAATAAAGAAGAAATTTTAAGCTTTAAGGATGATGAGAGATTTGATGAGGCCTTTGCTTTTAATGAAGAAACTCCAGATGTTTTGGCAGTGGCTGCTGTGGAGAATGGAGAAATACTGGGGATGGCAGGAGCCAGCATGGATTATAAAAATCTATGGCAGATTGGAATAAATGTTATCCCTGAGGCTCAGGGGAAGGGAATAGGTACCTACCTGGTAACCCACCTTAAAAATGAGCTTCTTAATAGAGGTGTAGTTCCCTTTTATGGAACCATGGGATCTCATGCAAGGTCACAAAGAATTGCTGTTAAAGCTGGCTTTATGCCAACCTGGACAGCTACCTATAGCGAAAGAAAATAACAAAAAAGAAATCAGGAAGGATTGTTTATGCATATAAGTAAGGATAACTTAAAGGGTAAATTAATAGCTGCAGTGCTTCTATTAGCTTGGATGGTGGTTATATTTGTTTTTTCAGCCATGCCTGCTGAAGTCTCAGATGAAAAGAGCAGGCTTATTGTTAATATATTGGAGGCTCTAGGACTTAACACAGAAGGTACTCTAGCTGACTTAGCTAACCATCTAGTAAGAAAAAGTGCTCATTTCATAGAATATGCACTGCTATATCTACTAGCTTTAAATCTGATGAGATATTATTTTACCTTTAATAAGGCCTTTCTCATAAGCTTGGCTGTAGTTTTTCTATATGCTTGTACCGATGAATTTCATCAGCTTTTTGTTCCAGGAAGGGCAGGACGCTTTAGTGATGTAATGATAGATACCGCCGGTGGATTTACCACAATGGTGCTTACGAAGGTTGTTGCCATCTTCAAAAAAAAGTAAGAGTTGAAAGTAATATTTTATTTAGGAGAGAATAAAATGGGCAGAGTTGTCAGATGTCAGGCAGTTGTTCTAAAGGATGATAAAATACTTGTTTTAAGGCAATACAACTATAAAAGGCAGAAGGAGTACTGGCTACTGCCAGGGGGAGGATTAGAGGAGAATGAGACTACGGAGCAGTGTATCCTTAGAGAGCTGAGGGAGGAAACTGGTCTAAAGGTTGAAATTAAGGAAATTCTCTTTGATGAACCTGGTAATGGATTTGATCCGTATCAAAGGTATGTCACCTTCTTATGTACACCTCTTAAGGACAGTGTTGGAGCTGCAGGAAATGAAACTGTGAGCTATAGAAAAATCCTTGAGCTTAAGTGGATTTCAGCCACTGATGAAAAGCAATGGAATAAATATATATTGACAGAACAGTTTTATCCATCTATGAAGAAGATAAAGGATAGGCTTGAGGTAAAAGCATTAGTAGGAGGGATAAAGGTATGAGGATTGAGAGAATAATTTCTGAAATCGATAACCTGGAATTAGAGCTTGCCATAATAGAACCGAAAATTGCCCCAAAAGAAATCATCCAGTTAACCCATGGTATGGCAGAGCACAAGGGTAGATACTATGATTTTATGGAATATTTAGCTGAGCAAGGATACATTTGTGTAATCCACGATCACAGAGGCCATGGAGCTAGTGTAAGAAAAAAAGAAGACCTAGGATATTTTTATAGTGAGGATATTAATTGCATTATTGATGATTTGCATCAGGTTACAAAGTTTATAAAGAAAAGATATGAAGGACTTGAGGTAATCTTATTCGGTCATAGTATGGGGACCTTGGTAGCTAGTAACTATTTAAAGAAATATGACTCGCAAATAAAAAAGCTGGTATTATGTGGACCACCAACGGCAAATCCATTAACTCCATTAGCTATCTTTATGGCAAAGGGATTGAAGCTCGCTAAGGGTGATAGACATATAAATAAATTTTTGAATAAACTATCCTTCGGCAATTATAACAAAGGAAACGAGCTGGAATTTCAATGGTTATCTACAAACACAGAAATAGTAAACAAATATAATGAAGACTCTTTATGCGGATATATATTTACAACTAACGGCTTCATAAATCTGTACAAGCTCCTTAAGGAAGCCTTCAATAAAAAGAATTGGGATATAGGAAATGAGGAGCTAGACATCTTCGTCATAGCCGGTAAGGATGATCCGGTAATACAAAATGAAGATAAGTTCAATAGTCTGATAAGCTTTTTAAAGGATGTTGGCTACAGTAATGTTGACTCAAAGCTATACCAGGGTAAAAGGCATGAATTACTCAATGAAATAGGAAAAGAAGAAATATATCAGGATGTATTAGAGTTTATTGAAAAGTAGCGATAAGGCTACCAGCAGGGATGTTGGTAGCCTAATAATTAGAATTCATCTTCATGATTCTTAAAAAACTCATAATAAATACGAACATTTTCTAGTTCAGTCCACTTCTTTACATCAACTATATCCTCGTCAAGGTCATATATCTTAGCACCATTCATAGCCAATAAAAAGGGGGAGTGGGTAGATATCACAAACTGACAGCCTAAATACCTAGCAGAGTCCTCAATAAATCTAACTAGTTCTAACTGACGCCTGGGTGAGAGACTATTTTCTGGTTCATCTAAAAGATATAGTCCATTTTCTCCTATTTTTTCTGTAAAATATAAAAAGGCACTTTCACCGTTAGAATATTCCCGTACATTATCCATTAATGAAGCTCTTACATACTTAGACTGTGTTAAGCTTCTTGACATGTTTACTTTCTTAAGCTCTTCATAATCATCCAAGGATTTCATCTGGAATTTTGAGTACTTTGCTTCTAAATAATCCTCAAATATTTCCTCGCGTTTATTGTCAATTCCTTCATTGATATTTCTGATATGGAGCATATAATCAAACACATCATCACTGGTAATTATCCTGCTTCCTTTAGGAATTTTCTTTGTTATCTTCATGTCACATAAGTTTACATAATCAAGATAAAAATTAGACTTGTTATATATAGAATCCCTGAGGAGCTCAGCTTTTTCAGCAATAACATTTAAAGCAGTGGATTTTCCTGTACCATTTCCACCGTATAAAATTGTTATGGGCTCAAAATCAATTCTTTCAAATTGATGTGCAGATAATATTTGAAAGGGATAAAAGGTATCATAGCAGGTTCTTTTTATTCCTGTGAAGAAACTAAACTCAGCATCCCTATTAGGGAAGGTGAAGCTTTCTAAGTAAATCATAGAATTCTCCTTATAGTATTACATATCCTTATTTTCGTAAATTTTAAGAGATATTAAATAGGATAGATACATTATAAGTATAACAAATAATGGTGATATTATTAGAAGAATTCGAAGAATATTCTCCGATGGAAGCCCTATTCCTAGCTTTTGAAGGATATATGTAAGTATAAAGGGCACTGCTGCACAGCCTAATATAATAATACGGCTTCTTTCTACTCCGAATTTATAGATTAAAGGTAGCAGTAGGCTTATAAATATACATGCCATAGCTACAAGACCGTATAGTGTTAGCAGGCTTTCTATTATATCTAGTTTACCATCAAAATATCTAAAGGCTATATCTATTAAAAATGAAGCTACAGAGCCTATGGCTAAAAAAATAACTGCTAAAAGATATTTGCTTCTTACTATATCAGCTCTTGTTATGGGAAGTGATAAGGCGTATTTATCCCATTTAGCTATATCATCATAGCTGAAGGAGGAGATAAATTGAATGGCAAATAAGAAAAGAATCATTCCACTTAAAAAGGGGGCATCTCCTGAAATCCTAAAAATTGCAATATAGAAGATTGTAATAAGAGATAAGGTTTTAAGGTTCTTTTTAAGATTTAATATATCCTTCAGTATTAATCCGCTCATTATTTATCCCTCCTTGTATATAAAAGCATGATATCCTCAAAGGTTGGTTTATCGATGATAAAGTTATTGTACCTTCCTGAAAGCTTCTGTCTGTCTTTAATAAGTACATTATAGCCAAAGGAGCTTTTCTCAAAGGCAACGATTGACTCTTCATCTAAGGTTTTAAAATCCTCTGCACCACACCTTAAAATTCCATGGCTATCTAAGATGCCATCCTTTTCTTCACTAAAGACAATTTCGCCCTGATGGATAAAGGTTATATAATCAGCTATCTTTTCTAAGTCGCTTGTTATATGAGAAGAAATTAAAATACTGTGTTCTTCGTCCTGAATAAAGTCCAGAAGTACGTCTAATATTTCATTTCTTACCAGGGGATCAAGACCGCTAGTGGCCTCATCCAAAATAAGTAGCTTTGGATTATGGGATAGGGCTACAGCAATGGATAGCTTCATTTTCATTCCCCTAGAATATTCCTTGATAATCTTTTTCTCTGGAAGCTTAAACTTTTTAAGGTAGCTATCAAATACAGGAGAATCCCAATTCTTATATACTTTGCTCATAATAGATGATACATCCTTTGAATTAAGGTTATCATGAAAGTAGCTTTCATCTAGCACTACACCTAATTGTTCCTTGATTTCTTTTTCATTTCTTATATTATCCAACCCAAAAATCTTGATATCACCGCTTTTTCTTTTAATAAGGTTTAAGATAAGCTTTATTGTGGTGCTTTTACCAGCACCATTTTCACCTATAAGACCCATAATGCTTCCTTTAGGCAAATTTAAGTTTATATCTTTGAGTTTAAATTCACCATAATCCTTAGATAAATTATTGATTTCTAAGATGTTTTTCAAGCTTTATTCCTCCTTATATAGCATAGCTACTATATCAATTAATTCTTTGAGGGATACTCCAATAGCTTTTGCAGAAGTAGCTGCCTCCTGAAGATGAGCCTCGATTAACCTCTGCTGCTCTTCTCTTATAAAGTCCAAATTCTTGCTTGCTACAAAAGTGCCTTTCCCTCCCACTGTCTCAATGAAGCCTTCTCTTTCTAATTCCTCATAAGCCCTTTTTGTGGTAATAACACTTATCCTGAGCTCCTTTGCAAGAAGTCTCATAGAAGGAAGAGCGTCCCCTTCCTTAAGAGCTCCGCTTATTATCATGGTTTTTAACTGGTCTTTTATTTGCACATATATAGGTTTATCAATAGAGTTACTTATTATAATATCCAAAGGAAACACCTCATTACTCTGTTTATACTGTATATATAGTATATATACAGTATAAACAATGCAGTATACAGTGTCAATATCATATATAAAATGAGAATGCTTAAAAAATAAAAGCCTAATTTTAAAATAGGCTTTTATTTATAGAAGTTATTTGCCATCCAGTTTATCAACATATTCCTTAAGGGTTAATTTTTCCGAAACCCAGGAGGAAAGGACATTACCTTCAAAAAGCGGATCCTCTATTAGTAGGTGTAGGTACTTAGCTTCTTCATTACCTTGGATAGAATATATAAGGAGTTTTTTATCTGGAAATAAATTTTGTTTTGTTTGTATTTCTACGGTATATTTAGGATGTCTATCGTAAAGGTCATTGAGTTCTAGAGCTGGGGGTGATGCTAAGGCATCTTTTATCATAGGAGAATTTGACTCTAAGGTCTCAAAAGAAGCATTTTCTTGCGTATAAATATATCTGAGACTTAAGCTATTTGAGGGCTTAGAATTGAGTTTTCCTTCAGTATAAAAAGGAAGGTTATTTCCCTTTCCTAATATACCATTAAATTCATTGGCACTATACTCACAGACTATTTTTTCTGATGCATTTTCACTAAATACTAGATATATACCTGTAGGGTCTTCTGCTGAAAGACTATATATCCATAGGGAGTGAGGGTAGGTTTCACCCTCTGGAAAATCTCTTGCATTTACAACATAGGTGGGTAAGGTGTTTCCAAATATTTTTATGATTTCCTCTTCTGTTTTACCTATAAGGGTATCCTTTGCATCCGGTGAAAATATAGGCATATAATCGGGGACTATACTATTCTGGTATAGTTCAGGGGATAAGCCTCTATTGTTTGTAGTAACCTCAACTTGGATATCCTTGACTAAGGTTTCAGGGATTGGAATATTGCTATCTTTATCCTCATCGACTATATATTCTTCTGGGATATCCTCATCAATTATATATTCTTCTTCTGGAATATCCTCATAACCTATATTTTTTTCTGTAGAAGGTACGCAGCCTACAAATAGCAGTACTAGTAATATTATGCTAAGCCTTTTAAATATCATAAGTCTCCTCCACAATAAAAATTTCAATATATTTACATATTATATATACGAAAATCCTAGGAGCTAGTTATTAAATATATAGAAAAGCCCCAAATAACTCCTTAAGAATTCTTGGGACTTTTTTCTATTTTGTTATACTTCCTTACTATTATAAATATTACAGGATACTAAGCAGGATATAAATATTATAAGTGCTAAAATTAAAGGTGATAATGCTAGAATAAGAAGTTGTATGTTATCAGATAGAGGATTTACTCCAAGCTTCTTCATAACAAATTCCAGTACAATAGGAAAAGCTATAACAAATAATGATGCAATGGTACTTTTTCTCATTCCAAATTTATATAGTATAGGTATTCGTATGCTTATCATTATAGAAACGAAGATTAGAAAGACATATGCTGTTAATAGCTTTTGAAGGATATTTGGGGTGCCATCAAAATATCCCAAAATTACATCCATGAAAAATGAAAATATGCAGCCTAATAAGATATACATGATAGCTAGAATATACTTGCTCTTGACCAGATCGGCTCTTTTTATGGGCAGAGATAAGGCGTATTTGTCCCATTTAGCCATATAGTCGTAGCTGAAGGATGCGATAGCTTCATTGGCAAACATGAAGGCTGCTATTCCTCTATACAAGCCTTCATCTCCTAAAAACTTTAATAAGCATATATAGAAAATTGTAATGGGGATCAATGTTTTAAAGTTACTTTTAAGGTTTAGTATATCCTTTAATAACAATCCGGTCATTAGCTATCCCTCCTGTCATATAAGAGCATAATGTCTTCAAGCTTTGGTTTATCAATAATATAATTACTGTACTTTCTTTGTAGGTTATACTTGTCCTTTACTAACACATTATAGTTAAAAGAGCTTCTTTCAAAGGAAATAATTGATTCCTTATCTAAGGAGTTAAAATCCTCTAGTCCACACTTTAAAATTCCGTAGCTCTCCAGGAGGTTATCCTTTTCCTCGCTAAAAATGATTTCTCCCTGATGTATGAAGGTTATATAATCGGCGGCCTTCTCTAAATCACTTATTATATGAGAGGATATTAAGATGCTGCGGTTCTCATCCTGAATAAAGTCTAGAAAAACGTCTAAGATTTCATTTCTCGCCAAGGGATCTAGGCCACTGGTAGCTTCATCTAAAATAAGTAGCTTTGGATGATGGGATAGGGCCACGGCAATGGATAGCTTCATTTTCATTCCTTTAGAGTATTCCTCTATAGTCTTCTTCTCTGGGAGATTGAAGTTTTTCATATGGCTTTGAAACAAAGCTTCATCCCAGTTTTTATAGATTCTCCTCATGATCATTGAAATATCCTTAGAGGTAAGATTATCATGAAAATAGCTTTCCTCTAGAACAATGCCAAGCTGTTCCTTTATTTCCTTTTCATCCTTGATATTATCTAAGCCAAAAACCTTGATAGAACCGCTTTTCCTTTTGATTAGATTCAAAATAAGCTTTATGGTGGTGCTTTTGCCTGCTCCATTTTTTCCTACTAGACCCATTATGCTGCCTTTAGGTAGGGTAAGATTTATATTCTTAAGCTTAAAGTTATCATATTCCTTAGTTAGGTTATTGATTTCTAGAATATTTTCCATGATTATTCCTCCTTGTATAGTAAGGTAATTATGTCTACAAGCTCCGGAAGGCTTACCCCTATGTTCTTTGCAGAGCTTACGGCCTCCTGGAGATGCTCTTCAATCAATCTCTGCTGCTCCTCCTTTATGAAATCCAGATTCTTACCTGCTACAAAACAGCCTTTTCCTCCTACTGTTTCAATGAAGCCTTCTCTTTCTAATTCCTCATAAGCTCTTTTTGTGGTGATAACACTTATCCTTAGTTCCTTTGCAAGAAGTCTCATAGAAGGAAGAGCATCCCCTTCCTTAAGGGTTTCATTTATTATCATGGTTTTTAATTGGTCTTTTATTTGCACGTATATAGGCTTATCAATAGAGTTGCTTATTATAATATCCAAAAGAACCACCTCGTTATATTGTTTATACTGTATATATACCATATATATACTATATATACAGAATAAGTTAATAGGGAAATATTGTCAATATAAAAATGTAAATAAAATCACAGTATCTAAAAAATTAAAGCCTATAGAAGGTTTTATTAGACTTAGTTAGAATTAAACATATTAACAGGATTAATATTATTTTTATTGGGGCTAAAGATATTATGGGGGTAGTAGTTTCTTTAGCAAGTATAGGAGGGAAAGCATGGAAGCAATAATCGCAATAATAATCATCTCAGCAGCTGTTCTAATAGGGGCAAGCATTTATTTCTTTAATATTGCCATAGTAAGAAATGAAAAGAAGTTTGATATTAATAATCTTTCAGAAGAGGAAGTACGGATGTGGTCTGAATATTCATCCTTAATAAAAGAGGGAACTGCCTGGATTAAAGCACAGAACAAAGAGAGAATAGAGATTAAAAGTCATGATGGGTTAAGGTTGGTAGGACATTTGCTATTAGCTGAGAAGCCTAAGGGAACTATACTGATGTTTCATGGCTATAGATCCTCTGGTTTTAATGATTTTAGCTGTGCTGCAGCATATCTTTATAGTCTTGGCTATAATTTGCTTATACCAGACCAAAGAGCTCATGGGGAAAGTGAAGGTAAATATATTTGCTTTGGAGTTTTAGAAAGATATGATTGTTTATCCTGGATAGAATATATTAATAGCCGTATAGGGATGGACAAGCCTATAATTCTCGATGGGATATCTATGGGAGCAGCAACTGTACTTATGGCAGCAGGGCTTAAGCTTCCTGATAATGTTAAGGGAATAATAGCTGACTGTGGCTTTACCTCGCCTTGGGATATATTTTCCCATATAATAAAGAAAGATTACCATCTTCCTAAATTCCCTCTTTTGTATAATACAAGCTTCCTTTCTAAAATAGTAGCTGGCTTTGGCTTTAAGGATTATTCTACTTTAGAGGCATTAAAGAGTAATAAGCTTCCTGTACTATTTGCTCATGGTAGCAAGGATACCTTTGTTCCTAGTTGGATGAGTGAAGCCGCTTATAAGGTAGCTGTATCTCCAAAGAAGCTTTTAATTGTTCCTGAGGCTCTTCATGGAAACTGTTATATGAAGGATACAGACCGTTATAAAAAGGAACTTAAGGATTTTTTTGATAAATATATAGAAACAGCCTTTTAACTTTGGCTGTTTCGTTATAGAATAAATATATAAGCACCTATTAGTGACAAATTGATAAAATTTTATATTGAAACTAATGAAGTAGCTGTTCCTACATTTAATTCATCTGGGTGTTATGATATAGCTAGAAAGGATGAGTATCAAACAATGGAAATTAAAATAATTAAAAGCACAGAGCTTAAACAAAAACCGAAGAAAGGTGATTCGTTAAAGTTTGGAACAATTTTTACTGATCACATGTTTGTAATGGATTACAACAAGGAGGGGGGCTGGAATAATCCTCAAATAATCCCTTATGGAGATATAAGCATAGCTCCATCAGCAATGGTTTTTCATTATGGACAGGAAATGTTTGAAGGCTTGAAGGCTTACAAGGGAGATGACGGAAGAATTCTTCTCTTTAGACCTCTTAAAAACATTGAAAGAGCAAACCAGTCTAATAATAGGCTGTGTATTCCGGAAATCCCTGAGGATATATTTTTAGAAGCTCTAAAAAGATTGGTTGAGATAGACCAGGATTGGATACCTACTGAAGAAGGTACATCACTATATATCAGACCTTTTGTAATTGCTACAGATCCTTTCTTAGGAGTAAGACCTTCAGATACCTATAAATTTATAATTATTTTATCCCCTAGTGGACCTTACTATCCAGAGGGATTAAACCCTGTGAAGATTTGGGTTGAGGATGAATATGTAAGAGCTGTAAAAGGCGGTATAGGCTATGCTAAGACTGGTGGAAACTATGTGGCAAGCATGAAGGCACAGGAAAAAGCCCATGCTGAAGGGTACTCTCAGGTTTTATGGCTCGATGGAATAGAAAGAAAATATATAGAAGAGGTTGGAGCTATGAACATCTTCTTTAAGGTTGATGGTAAGGTGATAACACCTGCTCTTTCTGGAAGTATACTTCCTGGGGTTACCAGAGCCTCTGTAATAGAGCTATGCAGAGAGTGGGGATATCCTGTAGAAGAGAGAAGAATTGATGTGGAAGAGCTTTATGAGGCTCATAAGCAGGGTAAGCTAGAAGAGGTATGGGGTACAGGCACCGCTGCAGTTATTTCACCTGTAGGACTCCTCAGATGGAAGGACCATCTAATGACTATAAACCATGGGAAGATCGGGGAGCTCAGCCAGAAGCTCTATGATACGGTAACGGGAATTCAGAGAGGTAGAATAGAGGATACCCATGGCTGGACTGTAGAGGTAGACAGCGTTCTAGAGAATGTATAATTAAGAAATGAAAAAAGCTAAATAAAAGAGAATAATTTAAAGAGGTCATAAGGAAATCCTTGAAAATAGATTTTCTTATGGCCTCTTTTTTTTAGGAAACATCAGTCTTCTGAAACACTAGTATCTGAAGTACTAATATTATCAGGTGTTATATTATTTCCTTGAGCGGTTAATTCCACTTGATTAGTTGTATTTGCTTTTATCACAGACAATAGCTCTATTATCTCTGCCAGTCCCCAGAAGATAAACATTATTATAATATATTCTAATGCTGTACTAAATGCACTAATAAATATAGCTCCTATATCTACGCTTTCATAAACATCTACTATCGCATAGGCACTATCTGCTCCAACTATTAAAGTATAGAAGCCAGCAATAACACCAAAAACTCCTATAAGGTTTCCAAATATCTTAATACTCCTAGCAATCTTGTTATTCATATTTTCATACATCTCTAATCCCCCTTATAATACCTTTATATAAATTTTACCAATTATAAAAATAAATAACAATAAATTCGAGATAATAACTAATTTATCATAAAAAATTCTTCCTTGCATTTTACGAAAATAATGTAAGTTCATTTGTGTTTTTACACTTGAGGTGAGAAATCTTGTTTAATGATTTTTAATACTTTGCAAAAAAACTTGTATAATTGATAGTGCAAGAATATGTGAATATTGTGCAATTGTTGTGCAATACTTTGGTATTCTAAAGGGGCAAAATTAGTGATAAAACTATAGATAAGGAGGATGAAATGAAGGATAGGGAAAAGAAAATACTGGATTTTATCATAGAGAATGAAAGAGTCACCCTGAAGGAGCTCTTGGAAGAGTTTAAGGTATCAAAAAGAACCTTATATTATGATATAAAATCAATTAATTATAAGCTGTCAGGCTCAGGAAAAATTGAAAATCTAGATCATAAATTTACTTACTCAGGAAGCTTGACCTCCTTAATAGCTGAGGATATTAAAAACAAGGATAAATTTATTGATGGTGAATATAGGCGAAATTATATTATCTATGAAATTCTCAATGAAAGGGATATAACCATAGACAAGCTATCAGAGCTCATGGGACTTTCTAGAAACACCATAGCCCTTACCTTTGAGGGGATAAGGGAAGAGCTGATGAAGAAGGACATAAGACTAGTATATAATAAAGGCTACACCCTGGAGGGGGAAGAGGGAGCTATTAGAGATTTGTTTCTTCTGCTGATGCAGGAGGATGAGAGCCTCCTCACAGATTTTTTGCAAGAGGTTTTAACCTTTAATAAAGAGAATAGCTTAAAATTAACGGATTATTCTCTAGCAAGCCTATCTAAGTTTATCAGGTTTTTAAACAAAAGAATTGAAAAGGGTAGGCACCTTGAAGCTTATGACCTTTATGAGGCAGCATCCAATATAGATTACTATCCAGTTGTATCCTCGTTAATTTCATCGAAAGCCTCTCCCGGGGAGAGAGCATATTTAACAGCATACATAAGCAGTCTTTCTAGCTTGAATACCGTAGTGGAGGAGAAGCTTATAGAAGAGTATACAGACACTCTGATAAAACGCTTTGAAGGAAGAACTGCAATAAACCTTGAGAGTAAAGAGGTTTTTAAGAAAAACCTCATAAGGCACCTCTTATCCTCCTATAATCGTATAAGGTTTGGTTTCCCCATATCCTCTGCAGCTCTAGAGGAAATAAAGGGTAAGCACAGTCTTTTATATGATATTGTAAAGGATATTATAAGAAATGAAAAAGACTTTCCAAGCTTCAAGGGGATAAGAGAGGAAGAAATAGCCTTAATTGCAGCCTATATAGGAGGCTATATAAAGGGCTCTCAGGGAGAAAGCACCTACAAAAAGAACAAAGTAATTCTAGTTTGTCCAAATGGACTTACCGTATCAAAGATACTGGAGATTCAGATTAAAAAGTATGTTCCCAATGCAGAGATAATAAGTACTCTATCACTAAATGATCTTGAGTTCTTTGAGGATAGCTATGATCACATAGTTACCACCACGGAGCTTAAGGCTTATCCTAAAGCCATAATGGTTCATCCCATTTTGACTAAACCAGATATAGAGCTTTTAAGAAGTAGGATTGTCGCTGTTAACCAAAGTGCAAAAAACTTTGACTTTCAGCTTATACTTCAGGCAGTTAAAAGAAATGCAGTGATAAAAGATGAAAAGAAGCTTATGGAAGAACTATCTGCAATAATATACAACATTAAAAAGGAGGAAGGTTATCAGCCTATGCTTGAAGAGTTACTAAGTGAAAAAAGAATAAATAAGATAAAGAGGGCAACCGACTGGAAGGAAGCAATAAGAATAGCAGCAAAGCCCCTTTTAGAAGATAAATCTATAGAAGAATTATATGTAAATAACATGATTGCCAGTGTGGAAAGGTTTGGTCCTTACATAGTTTTAGCCGATGGTTTTGCACTTCCCCATGCCAGCTCAAAGGAGGGAGTAAATGATGTAGCTATGTCTCTTCTCACAGTAGAGGAGGAGGTAGATCTCTTAGGAGAAAAGGTTAAAGCTTTTATGGTGCTGGCTACCGTAGATAATACTTCCCATATTAAAGCCCTAGCTGAGCTCTCAGAGCTTTTATATAGCCCAGAAAATCTACAGACCTTCCTGCAGGGAGATAGTGAAACAATATTAAAGCTCATCAGAAAGTAATAATATTAATTAACCTTATAAAAAATAAAAATAAAAGGAGTGTATATTAATGAAGGCATTAGCCGTATGTGGTTTTGGAGTTGGTTCCTCAATGATCTTAAAGATGTCTCTAGAGAAAGCCTTTAGAGAGCTTGGTATTTCTGCGGAGGTGGAAAATACAGATATTAATGATGCAAGAGGTGCTGGGGCAGATGTGATTTTTACTAGCTTCGAGCTGGCAGAAGAATTAAGAGGCTCCGTAAATGTGCCTGTATATAGTGTAAAAAGATACATGGATGTAGCTGAGGTTAAGGCCGCAGTTGAAAAATATATGTCTGAAAGGTAGGTAACCTTATATGAATAACATTTTATCCTTTATTACTGACAACATTCTTCGTAATCCACCGCTGCTTCTTGGTCTTATAGCAGCCCTTGGGCTAGTGCTTCAGAAAAAGAAGGCTGCTGAGGTGGTGAAAGGCTCCTTATTAGCTGCCTTTGGTATGGTTATACTTCAAACAGGAACAGACATGCTTTCTGGTTCCATTGCACCTATAAATTCTGCTGTACAAGCTCTTGCTGGTTCTGGAGCTGCAGAAGGCTTAAATGATGCTACCTTTACCGCTAGCTATGGCGGATCTATAGGACTTGCTATGTTTTTAGGACTCATTCTTCATCTTCTCATAGCAAGATTTACTCCTGTAAAAACAATATTTTTAACAGGTCACATGCTTTGGTGGTTCCCCTTCATATTTGTTGCGGCTGGAGTAGAAGGTGGACTAACTGGTTGGGGTCTTATAATCTTTGGAGCAGTAGCATCAGCCCTTTACTGGTCAATCATGCCATGGCTTTTAAGAGGCTATGTTAGAGACGTAACCCAAGATGATTCCTTTACCTTAGGACATCCTTCCGGTATCTTAGCTCTTATATCAGGCTTTGTTGCTAAAAGAGTAGGTAACAAGGAAAAATCCACTGAGGATATAAAGCTTCCACAATCCTTATCCTTCTTTAGAGAAGTATCAATCACTGGTGGTATAGTAATCTTCATAATGTTTATTATTGTAGGTATTATAATTCCTACCCTTGCTGAGGGTCAAAACCTATTCATGTATGCAGTTACTCAAGGCTTTACCTTTGGTGCTGGACTTGTTATCATGCTTCAGGGTGTTAGAATGCTTATCAATCAGATAGTGCCAGCCTTCAAGGGCATATCTGAGAAGCTTGTACCTAACTCTCTTCCAGCCTTTGACTGTCCTATACTCTTTAACTATAAGCCAAATGCAGTACTTATAGGATTTATAGCTGCAATGGTGGTATCAACAATACTCGTTATAATAAGCAACAGCTTCGAGGTATTTGGAGTTATGCTTGTGCCTCTTGTAATAACCTCCTTCTTTGAATGTGGTACTGCAGCAGTAATTGGAGAAGGTCAGGGAGGAATGAAGGGAGCTATAGTAGGAACCTCTGTTGCTGCTATAATAATGGTAGTTTTAGTAGGAGTATCTGCTGTAATGCTTACCTCCACTATACAAAACTGGATCCTTATCTTTGGAGGAAATGACCTGTCCTTATTTGCAATGATAGCTAAGCTTATAGCCAATTTATTTGGAGGTATTTTCTAATTATGAAGTTTACTTATATTGATAAGATAAAAGAGTTATTAGAGATTATAGAAGAAAAAGAAAATGAAGCCATGGAAAAAGCTGTAGAGGCAGTAGCAGATGCAATATTTAATAAAAGAGCCATCTTTGCCTTTGGAGCCTCTCATGCAGGGATATTAACAGAGGAGCTCTTCTATAGAGCAGGAGGACTAGTTGTGATTAATCCTGTATTTGAAAGCTCCATCATGCTAAACACTGTTCCTGTTACCTTTACCAGCAGAATGGAGAGGCTTGTAGGCTACGGAGCAGAAATTGCAGCAAAAACTCCTATAAAAGAAGGAGATGTTGTTATAGTTCACTCTGTATCAGGAAGAAATCCTGTAACAGTGGAATTTGCACTAGAGGCAAAGAAAAAAGGTGCCTTCATAATAGCCTTAACTAATGTAAGCTATTCTAAGTCCGTAACCTCTAGACATCCTTCTGGAAAGAGACTTTTTGAAATAGGAGACATAGTTATAGATAACCATGGTGATATAGGCGATGCCTGCGTAGAGCTACCAGGCTTTGATCAAAAGGTTGGACCAACCTCCACAGTAGTTGGGGCAACAATCCTTAATTCCATAATAGGGGAAGCAGTTAAGCAATTAATAGAAAAAGGGGTAGAAGTTCCTCCAATATTCTATAGTGCTAACCTAGATGGAGGAGACGACCTTAACAAAAAGGTTTATGAAACCTACAAGGAAGCTATTCACTATCAATTTTAATAATCTTTTTATTAATAAAGAATAATAGCTTCCGGGTTATAATGGAATAAATAAAAAGACAGATGGAGTTAATTGTGTCCATCTGCCTTTTTTTATTTACTTTGTAAGCTCCATAACAGTGCCTATGAATATAGGAAGCTTAGTTTCATTATCGATAATGGCATAGACAAAAGGCCTATCTAAGGTTACATATTTTTCATCCAGTATTGCTGATTCAGTCTTCATCTCAACACTAGTTACAGCACCGGCCTTAGTTCCTCTTTCATCCACCTGGATGAAGGTTTTATGGAGCACTTCACCGATGTAGATATTTCCATCAGAGGAGCTTCCTAAGCCTTTAAAATTAGCCTTGGCAGAATTAAAGCCTTCTACAAGTCCTAGGTTTTCAAGAGGCTCCTTCAAGCTAAGCTCATATTCATAGCTGAACTTAGGAATAGAAGTCCTTACACTTACTGCCACTGAGCTATTTATTAGGGATAGGAAGTCTTCTCCAGAAAGGCTATCAATATATTCATTTATATCAATACCCTCCTTGGGGAGCATTGCGACAAAGGAGTAATTGGCATCTTTATAAGGCTTTAAAAAGCCTGTTACTTTAGAATCCTCTATATAAGAAGCTTCCGCGGAGTTCATAAAGTCCACTTCTACATTTGTATCGTCGATATTTGAAAATTCTCCTGGTACTATATCAGCCTTTTCATATATTCTCTGCCACTCTCCCTCAAAGGCGAGAGCATTTATTAAGAACATTACAGAATCCGGGTCTATTTTATTGATGATTTTATCAATCATCCCATGAGTTTCCTTTTCCACCCAGCCATTTATATCCTTTATGGTTTCCTCTGAGTCAAAGTCTGATTTGTATATGGAAGCGTTATAATAGGTGGCATTAGTCTTTAGAAAATTCTCTTGTACCGTAAAGGAATCACTATCTCTAAACCAGATGGAGTTCGCTATATTTAGCTTTTCCTTTTCTGTATTGGGAAGCTTATCTAAATAGCTGTAAATATAATTGTTCAGTGCCTCTATAGAGATTCCATCACCCAAAAGCTTTTGAAATTCCTCTAAGGTGTTGCCCTCTGCGCCATTTGCTGTCATAGATAGGGCTAGGAGTACAGAGGTAGGGGATATAAGTGAGTTTTTCTTATCCTTTAGACCTTGCTGAAAAAGCTTTAAGGAAAAGTTTGCAGTGCTTGTGAGAAAAGCATCATCTGCGTTCTTCCCTTCAGCAGCCTCTGCCTTCACACCCTTCATAAGATTTTCAGAGCTCACGGCTCTAGATTTTGAAGTGCAGGCTGTTAAGGTAAAAAGTATTACGCTCATAATTATTGCAAGAAAAGCATATTTTCTTTTCATAATCAGGCCTCCTTGTAGTTTTATTAAACTAAACTAGTTGTTTATCAATTATTCGTTCTCGATTTCCAAAAGTTACATATTTAAACATTTAATATATTAACATTAATAATTGATGATATTTTTTAAATATGTATTGAGAAGATTTATATTATTTGAGAAATATATATAAATTCATACTTTTTTGTTGACAGAAGGCTCATAAACTATTTATATGTAAGATATGAGTCTTAATTTGCGATGAAAAAAAGTAGATATTTTAACCTAAAAATGTGATTATATGTATATACACCATTATTATAAGAGGTGGAGTTATGAAGCCACTGAAAGATTACGAAAATCGACTCATTTTCCCTTGGATTATAATAATTCTATTATTCTTAGGGATTAGCTTATTTAAGAGGATTTTGCCTTTTCAATCTAAAAGTTTTTATATTAATATAATTATTTTTAATTTATGTACTATAATCATTGGTGTTTTGATGTGTTATCTGAAAAATGTAAAAAAGAAGTTAAATATTCTTTCAGAAGGCATGAAAAGGCTACTAAGTAATTATACAGAACCGATAATTATCATTAATAATGGGATAATAGACTACATAAATGAAGAAGTATATGAGCTTTTAGGGCTACCTTATGAGGAGCTATTAAATTCAAATATTCTTTCAATTATATCGCTAGGGGACAGGGAGCCTTTCTCTAGATTTTTAATATGTAAGTATTCAAAAGAAATTGTAGTGACTGTTATTAAGGAAAATGAAACTCTCAAAGTAAAGATAAGAAAGCTAAGCTGTTTAGGAACAAGATCTTGTATGCTTAGTATGAGGCCTTATAAAAATGAAAAGAAAGAAAAAGAATTAAAAGAATCTGTTCTTTCTAATATATCTCATGAATTTAGTACTCCAATAAATGTTTTATATACCGCCCTTCAGCTTCAAGAAAAGTACATTGAAGATATGTCTATAGCTGATATTAAAAAGTATAATAAGGTCATGAGGAAAAATTGCCAAAGGCTCATAAAGCTTACTAATAACATCATGGATATAGCTAAAATTGAGCAGGGCTTCTTAAAGCCTAAGCTTACATCTGTTAATATAGTTCCTATAGCCGAGGCAACTTCTTTATCAATAGTAGATTTTGCTTGCAAAAGAAATATGAAAATAGTTTTTGATACAGAAAAAGAAGAGCTCTTTGTAAGCTGTGATGTAGAATTTGTGCAGAGAGTAATGCTGAACCTCCTTTCAAACTGTATTAAATATGGTAGCAGTGGAAGTGTTATCAATATAAATATTGGATTAGATTCCTGTAACTTTATATATATTAAGATTAAAAATAGAGGAGAGTGGGTAGGAAAAGGTTACTTTAACCCAGTTTTTCGTTGCTTTCATAAAGGAGATGTTTCCCTTTCGAGAAATATGGAGGGAGCAGGTGTTGGGCTTTATATTGCAAGGGCTCTAGTAGAGCTTCAAGGTGGTAGGTTATTTTTAACTAATAGTGAAAAAGAATATACAGAGGTATATACTGTTTTTCCTTTAGTGGACAAGATTCCTGATGAAGGGGATGATAACTTAAGTCTTTTAGAGCTGGAGGAAAAGTACATAAAAGAAAAAGCAGCCATAGAGCTATCGGATATTTATACATAAATTAAAAATATATTGGTGAATTCGTCTTAAATACGAGAGGTGATTTAAATTGTACCAAGAAAAGAGTAGATACACCTTAATTAAAATAATTATAGCTTGTGTTATTACAAGTGTAATTTTTGCACTTATAGCTAACAAAAGCTTTATCCTCTTCCATAGCTTATTGGAGCTCATGATAGTAGTAGCAGGCTTAGGTTTGTTTATGATTGCTTATATTACAAAAAATATAAGCGATAATGATTACTTTACCTTCATGGGAATAACCTATGGTACGGTTGCTTTAATCAATATCTTTCATTTGTTTACATATAAGGGGATAGATATAATCACAACAGATTCAAATGTTCCTACACAGCTATGGTTGGCCCAAAGGTTCTTTGGGGCATTTGCACTTCTCCTTTCCTTTAGATATTTGAATAAGAAGGTTAAGGTTAAGAAGCTTCTTATTATTAATTTCATTATTTTTGTTCTTATCATGTTGAGTATTTTTACTTTCAATATATTTCCTGACGCTTTTATTGAAGGGGAGGGGCTTACGAGGTTTAAGGTTTATAGTGAGTACATAACATGTGTATTATTTTTAGTTATAGCCTTTTTGTATTATAAAAATTCCCGTCATAAGCTTTTACAGGATAAAGCAAACTTACTCATGATATCCATGGTGTTAAAATCCATTGCTAGCTTGATATTTGTCCTTTATATAAATGTTTATGACTCAAGTAACTTTTCAGGACATATAGTTCATTTTATTTCATATGTGTTTTTGTTTATAGCACTTATTAAAGCTCTTATAGAAGATCCATATAATAACCTTTTTAAAGGATTATCAGAAACTCTTGAGGCTACAGAAAAAGAGAAGCTTCAGCTAGTAGAGGAGTTAGACAGGCTTAAACAGATGCAGATTGTTCAAAAGGGTATACTTGCTACTTCTCCTAAGGGTGTAATTGTGGCAGAAGGTGAAAGAATAATCTATGTAAGTGAGCCAGTGGAAAAAATTCTTGGTCTTGAAAAGAGTGGATTACTCATAGGAAGGTATATTCAGGAGGTATTTGATGTTACCTGTCATGAAATGCTTAAAAAAAGCATAACAACACTCTTTGAAGGAAAGAGTGTTGAAGCGGAACTATGCTATCTTAGGTGGGGAAGAAATAAGCTTCCTGTTTATGTATATGCCTATACCTTTATAGAAGGGAATAGAAGATATTTTTCCTTCGTAATAGAAGCTATTAAAGAAGAGGATTGATAATAAAAGAAGGGTGAGAAGCGGCTATTAGCCTGCTTCTTACCTTTTTTTTGTGTGAAATTAATAGCTACAATAAAGATGAGAATATTCTCGTGATTCCTTCAACTATTTTGTTTATTCTTCCACTGCTCTCATACTCCTCAAGGGTGAATTTCCGGGAGTTTTTTATATCCTCAAAGAATATATTCTCCAGTTCAATGGTTGTTTCTTCATCATATATTAAAGCATTGATTTCATAGTTTAACTCATAGCTTCTCCTATCCATATTAGCCGTTCCTACGGTACAAATTTTACCATCTACAGTCATGGTCTTACTGTGAATAAAAGCCTTCTTGTTATAAAAGTATACCTTGGCACCACAGCGCATAAGCTCTGCTAGATAGCTTCTTGAAGCACAATTAACTACAAAGTGATCTGCCTGCTCCGGGAATATTATCCTTACGTCTACTCCTCCCAGAGCTGCTACTCTTAAAGCATCCATTAGCCCTTCTGAAGGAACAAAATAAGGGGTGGTTATATAAATATGGTCTGTTGCTATGGATACCATACGAAGCACTGCATGCATTATGGAAGGGAATGGGGAATCTGGACCACTTTTTACTATCTGCATGGGTATCTTCTTTTTTGTAGCTGCAGATACTGGGAAGTATTTATCAAACTCCTGGTCGTAAAATAGATATTCATTAGTTGCCTGCTGTATTGTTAGAAAGTCATCTAAAAATGCGGCCTGAAGTCCTAAGACAAAGTCTCCTTTAACCATGATGTGCGTATCTCTCCAGTAACCGAATTTACTATTACCTAAATATTCATCTCCTATATTAATGCCGCCTGTAAAGCCTACCTTACCATCAATAACTACTATTTTTCTATGATTCCTAAAATTTATCTGGGTGTTTATTGCTCTTAGCAGCGGAGCAAGGAAATAAGAGTATATTACCACGTCTATTCCTTCTCTTTTAAGCATATTTATATAGTCTCTTGAAACCTTAATAGCTCCCAGCTTATCCATTATAAACCTAACCTTTACCCCTTCTCTTGCTTTCTGAATAAGAATAGAGACGATTTCAGAACCTATTTCATCATTCTTAAATATATAATACTCAAGATGTATATGATGCTGTGCTTTTAAGAGCTCCTCTTTTAAATACTTAAACTTCTCATGGCCATTGATAAAGAACTTAACCTGATTATTAACAAAAACAGGAGAATCACTATTATTGGCTACAAGCTCAATAAGTGGTATAAGAGGCTTATCCCTCTTAGGGAGCTTTTCTATCACAGGTAATATAAGCTCCTGAATATCATTAGACATACTATCATTAAGCTTATGTATCTTCCAGTTTCGTCCTAAAAATATATATAGAAAAAGTCCAAGGGGTGGAAGAAGTATAAGGACCATAAGCCATGCTATAGTTCTTTCTGGCTGTTTTCTTTCTAATGTAACTATAGATATGCACAAAGCCATATTGATAACAAAGATGGCATTAATAACACTAGTGAAACTAAGTTCCATAATGTCACCTCCTCTATTTATATGATACCAAATAATCACTATATATTGCTATAGAAAATTTGGGATATAATTCCTAAAAGATTGATAAATTAATTAAAAAATCCGTATATTTTATCTATTTGGCAATATATAACCATTGAAATAGATAAATTTATAATATACTATATTTAATATATATATATAGGAGTAATTATTAAGATTACGTGACAAATTACTATTAATTTATGTTTTGTAATCTTATTAGATTTAATAATAAATTGAGCTAGCTAAGGAGGAATATCTTTGAAAAAGCAAAAGAGTATTTTTATGAGGCTTCTGGATAGGGTTGAAAAAATAGGAAATGCCCTGCCGCATCCAGTAACTCTATTTCTTGTTTTTTGTGGGATGGTAATAATCGCTTCACAAATATTTTCAATGCTGGGCACCTCCGTTACCTACGAAGTGATTGACCCAGCTACCCATGAAACTACCATGACTACAGTTAGCGCTGTAAGTCTACTTAGCGCTGATGGACTTAGATTTATTTTTACCAGTGCTGTTAGTAATTTCACAAGCTTTGCTCCCTTAGGGACAGTTCTTGTGGCTATGCTTGGAGTAGGAGTAGCAGAAGGAACGGGCTTTATCGGTACAGTTCTTAGAAAACTGGTATTAAGTACACCTAAGACCTTTATTACTGTGGTAGTTGTCCTAGCAGGTGTGGTATCCAATGTAGCTTCTGACGCTGGATATGTAGTTCTAATTCCACTAGGTGCCATTATTTTTGCCAGTGTAGGAAGGCATCCATTAGCAGGTCTTGCAGCTGCTTTTGCTGGTGTATCAGGAGGCTATAGTGCTAATTTAATTATCGGAAGTACAGATCCTCTATTAGCAGGGATAAGCACCGAGGCAGCACAGCTTTTTGACCCTAATTACGTGGTGGGAGCAGCTTCTAACTTCTACTTTATGTTCGTATCTTCTTTTCTAATTGCTATTTTAGGAACCTTTGTAACAGAAAAAATAGTTGAGCCTAGGCTTGGTAAGTATAATGGACCTCAAATAGAAGCGGTAGAGCATCTTAATGATAATGAGAAGAGGGGAGTTAAATACGCTGTTATTGCTTTCATTATATTTGTATTAGTTATACTTCTTATGCTGATTCCTCAGAATGGTATACTTAGGAATCAGGAAAATGGAGAAATATTAAATGGGTCACCTTTTATGAGCGCCTTGGTATTTATCATGGCTTTAGCCTTCTTAATTCCTGGAATAGCCTATGGAATAGGAGCAAAATCAATTAAAAGCGATAAGGATGTTGTAGCAGCCATGTCAAAATCCATGTCCTCCATGGGTAGCTATATAGTGCTTACCTTCGTGGCTTCACAGTTTGTTGCATACTTTAACTATACAAAGCTTGGAACAATCATAGCTGTAAAGGGAGCTGATGCCCTTAAGTCAGCGGGAATTGGAGGTATTGGTCTAATACTGCTCTTTGTGCTGCTCACTGCCTTCATTAATTTATTTATGGGCTCTGCTTCCGCAAAGTGGGCTATAATGGCTCCGATATTCATACCTATGCTTATGAAGAGCGGCTTTGCTCCAGAGTTTACTCAGGTAGCTTATAGAATAGGAGATTCTACTACTAATATAATTTCTCCTCTTATGAGTTATTTTGCACTGATCGTAACCTTCGCAGGAAAATATGATGAAGAATCTGGCATAGGAACGCTGATTTCTACCATGGTTCCTTACTCAATAGTATTCCTTATAGGCTGGAGTCTGCTGCTAATAGTGTGGTACATCTTCGGCTGGCCAATAGGACCAGGGGCATCAATATTAATGTAACAGTAAAATACAGACTGAGAAGTCACTTGAGATTAACTTAAATCTCAAGTGACTTTTTTTGCCATATTAATACTTAAAAGTCTAGGTGAACATATTTAAGTCTATAGGTAACTTTTATACATATATTAACAGATTGTTTCAGAATAATAACAATATTTAAATAATTATTAATTTTTGTGAATAAATTAACCATAAATTGTATAAACAGTTAAAAAAATGTTGTACGTTTACACAAAGTAGTATATAATTAAAAAAGTCGTAATATTGCCAAAGTGATAAAATATTGGTATTATACGATATAAAAACAAAAGGGGGAAATACAATGAACAAAAAGAAGGGGTTCTTTTTTAGACTCCTAGATGGAGTTGAAAAGGTAGGTAACGCTCTTCCACATCCTGTAACAATATTTTTAATGCTTTGTGTTGTTATTGCTGTGGTTTCTCACATAGCCTATCTTGCAGGAGCTTCAGTAACATATTTAGGGGTTGATGCAACTACTAAAGAATCTGTAGATATTACTGTTGCTGCTACTAGCTTACTAACTGCAGATGGAATAAGATACATATTTACCAGCGCTGTAACTAACTTTACAGGCTTTGCACCACTAGGAACCGTACTTGTAGCTATGCTGGGGGTTGGTGTAGCTGAGGGAACTGGACTTATAAGTAGTCTTCTTAAGAAGCTGGTTTTGAGCACTCCTAAAACCTTAATAACTATAGTGGTTGTTTTTGCAGGTGTTATGTCTAACGTTGCTTCCGATGCTGGTTATGTTGTACTGGTACCACTTGGTGCAATAATATTTGCTAGCGTAGGCAGACATCCTTTAGCTGGACTTGCTGCAGCCTTTGCTGGAGTTTCAGGAGGCTTCAGTGCTAATCTTATGATTGGTACTATAGATCCTCTTTTAGGTGGTATAACCACAGAAGCTGCTAAGATGATAGATCCTAGCGTTACTGTTAATGCCACTGCTAACTTATACTTTATGTTTGTATCTACTTTCTTAATTACAGCTTTAGGTGCTTTAGTTACTGAAAAGATCGTTGAACCAAGACTTGGAGAATATAAAGGAAGTCATATAGAAAAGCTTGATGTAGTGAGCAAGGAGGAAAAAAGAGGTCTTAAATTTTCTTTAATAGCTCTTTTAATATTCCTTGCTGTTATGGTTATACTTGTAGCTCCTTCAAATGGTATTTTAAGAAATCCAGAAACAGGTGAATGGTTAGGGAATTCTCCATTCATGAATTCTATTGTATTTATTATTGGCCTGCTTTTCTTGATTCCTGGTGTGGCTTATGGAATGGGAGCTGGAACTGTTAAAAATGATAAGCATGTAGAAAAATTTATGGCCAAGGCTATGGCAAGCATGGGATCATATTTAGTACTAGCCTTTGTAGCTGCACAGTTTATAGCATACTTCAGCTATACTAAGCTTGGAACTATAGTAGCTGTTAAGGGTGCAGAGGCATTAAATGCAGCGGGAATAAAAGGTGTAGGTTTAATAATTCTTTTCATTCTTCTTACTGGCTTTATAAATCTGTTCATGGCATCTGCTTCAGCTAAATGGGCTATCATGGCTCCAGTATTTGTACCTATGTTTATGAGAGTAGGACTTTCACCAGAGCTTACTCAGGTAGCTTATAGAATTGCTGACTCTAGTACAAATATCATAACTCCTCTTATGGCATACTTTGCAGTTATAGTAGCCTTTGCATCAAAGTATGATGAGGATGCAGGTATAGGAACAATGATTTCTACTATGGTACCTTACTCAGTGATTTTCCTAATAGGTTGGTCTATACTTCTTATAGTATGGTATTTAGTAGGTTTACCATTAGGACCTGGAGCAGGATTAACTTATCTTATGTAATAAATTATCAGAGGCTGGGAGGTATCCCGGCCTCTAAATATTTTTAAGTTGGAATTGTGTCTAGAGAATTATGAATGAAATTAAGCTTTTTCATAGGAAACTTGTCCTAGTGTATCTATATGAAAAATATAAAGTAATATAGAGAAAATACAAGAAATATGAATAACAGTATTAATTACTGGGTAATAATAAGATTATATTATAAAACAACTGTGATACTATATACAAGTCGCTTCCGCAAGGACAGCGATAGAGCACCTAAAACTACAATATAACTGTTTACGAAAAAATAATAAAACAGTAAAAAATAGTTTAAAAATAGGTGTTGACACAAAGGATTATAAATGATAATATAATCAAGCGGCCGGTAATCAAGCCGCAATGGTCTTTGAAAATTGAACAGAGAACTAAGTTTAGAACAAACACAAACCAGCAATTTTTTTAAGTAATTTTGAGAAGTATCAAACTTTTAAATTGAGAGTTTGATCCTGGCTCAGGACGAACGCTGGCGGCGTGCCTAACACATGCAAGTCGAGCGAGGAAGCTCCTTCGGGAGTTTCCTAGCGGCGGACGGGTGAGTAACACGTGGGCAACCTGCCTCGAAGAGGGGGATAGCCTCCCGAAAGGGAGATTAATACCGCATAATATCGGTTTATCGCATGATGAACTGATTAAAGGAGAAATCCGCTTCGAGATGGGCCCGCGGCGCATTAGCTAGTTGGTGAGGTAACGGCTCACCAAGGCGACGATGCGTAGCCGACCTGAGAGGGTGATCGGCCACATTGGGACTGAGACACGGCCCAGACTCCTACGGGAGGCAGCAGTGGGGAATATTGCACAATGGGGGAAACCCTGATGCAGCAACGCCGCGTGAGTGATGAAGGCCTTCGGGTTGTAAAGCTCTGTCTTCAGGGACGATAATGACGGTACCTGAGGAGGAAGCCACGGCTAACTACGTGCCAGCAGCCGCGGTAATACGTAGGTGGCGAGCGTTGTCCGGATTTACTGGGCGTAAAGGGAGTGTAGGTGGATGCTTAAGTCAGATGTGAAATACCCGGGCTCAACCTGGGAACTGCATTTGAAACTGGGCGTCTAGAGTGCAGGAGAGGAAAGTGGAATTCCTAGTGTAGCGGTGAAATGCGTAGAGATTAGGAAGAACACCAGTGGCGAAGGCGACTTTCTGGACTGTAACTGACACTGAGGCTCGAAAGCGTGGGGAGCAAACAGGATTAGATACCCTGGTAGTCCACGCCGTAAACGATGGGTACTAGGTGTAGGGGGTATCGACTCCCCCTGTGCCGCCGTTAACACAATAAGTACCCCGCCTGGGGAGTACGGTCGCAAGATTAAAACTCAAAGGAATTGACGGGGGCCCGCACAAGCAGCGGAGCATGTGGTTTAATTCGAAGCAACGCGAAGAACCTTACCTAGACTTGACATCTCCTGAATTACCCTTAATCGGGGAAGCCCTTCGGGGCAGGAAGACAGGTGGTGCATGGTTGTCGTCAGCTCGTGTCGTGAGATGTTGGGTTAAGTCCCGCAACGAGCGCAACCCTTGTTGTTAGTTGCTACCATTAAGTTGAGCACTCTAGCGAGACTGCCCGGGTTAACCGGGAGGAAGGTGGGGATGACGTCAAATCATCATGCCCCTTATGTCTAGGGCTACACACGTGCTACAATGGCGAGTACAGAGAGACGCAAGACCGCGAGGTGGAGCAAAACTCTAAAACTCGTCCCAGTTCGGATTGCAGGCTGAAACTCGCCTGCATGAAGCCGGAGTTGCTAGTAATCGCGAATCAGAATGTCGCGGTGAATACGTTCCCGGGCCTTGTACACACCGCCCGTCACACCATGAGAGTTGGCAATACCCGAAGTCCGTGAGGTAACCGCAAGGAGCCAGCGGCCGAAGGTAGGGTCAGCGATTGGGGTGAAGTCGTAACAAGGTAGCCGTAGGAGAACCTGCGGCTGGATCACCTCCTTTCTAAGGAAACTTAATCGGAAGCCTTTTCCCTTGGAAAAGCACCGATTCACAAAGCTGGGTTTATTCTACAACCAAATTCTCTGTCCAATTTTGAGAGACTACGTCTTTCAACTTGTTCTTTGAAAACTGCATACAGAAACTGATGTAAGTAAAGATAACTACAATCTTTTAAAGTGCAAATTATAAATTGAATCTATTCAACGTATAATTTCGCTGAGATTAATTGTAAAACCGTAAACTAATTAGAACCTTGATGTTATAATGTCAAAAATTATAACGTCAGAGCGAACAGTAAGCGAAGTAATGCGAGGAGCCGAGGAACGAAGGCACGGAGCGTACAAAACCGTACGTGAGTACCGTAGTGACGAAAGCGACGAAGCAGTACGCAGCTTAATGTGAGCGAATATGGTCAAGCTACAAAGGGCGCATGGTGAATGCCTTGGCATCAGGAGCCGATGAAGGACGTGATAAGCTGCGATAAGCTTCGGGTAGGCGCACATAGCCAGTGATCCGGAGATCTCCGAATGAGGAAACTCACATGGGTAACCCCATGTATCCATAACTGAATCCATAGGTTATGGAGGGTAAACCCAGGGAACTGAAACATCTAAGTACCTGGAGGAAGAGAAAGAAAAATCGATTTTCTTAGTAGCGGCGAGCGAAAAGGAAAGAGCCCAAACCGGAAACTTGTTTCCGGGGTTGCGGACAGAACAACAAATGCAGGAGATGACTAACCGAAGCCAGCTGGAAAGCTGGGCCACAGAAAGTAACAGCCTTGTAGGTGAAAGTCATTTAGTGCCAGTTCTGATCCAGAGTACCACGAGACACGTGAAACCTTGTGGGAAGCAGGGAGGACCACCTCCCAAGGCTAAATACTACCTGATGACCGATAGTGAAGAAGTACCGTGAGGGAAAGGTGAAAAGAACCCCGGGAGGGGAGTGAAATAGAATCTGAAACCATGTGCCTACAACCGGTCAGAGCACCTTATGTGTGTGATGACGTGCTTTTTGTAGAACGAGCCTACGAGTTACGGTATGTAGCGAGGTTAAGTACTTTAGGTACGGAGCCGAAGGGAAACCGAGTCTTAATAGGGCGACTAGTTGCATGCCGTAGACCCGAAACCGGGTGACCTATCCATGGCCAGGTTGAAGCGAAAGTAAAATTCCGTGGAGGACCGAACCACGTTGGTGTTGAAAAACCATGGGATGAGCTGTGGATAGCGGAGAAATTCCAATCGAACTCGGAGATAGCTGGTTCTCCTCGAAATAGCTTTAGGGCTAGCGTCGGATATGAGTAGCGGAGGTAGAGCACTGAATGGGCTAGGGGGCGTATAGCTTACCGAACCTTATCAAACTCCGAATGCCGCATACTATGAGTCCGGCAGTCAGACAGTGACAGATAAGTGCCATTGTCAAAAGGGAAAAAGCCCAGACCGTCAGCTAAGGTCCCCAAGTATAGATTAAGTGGTAAAGGATGTGGGATTTCTAAGACAACTAGGATGTTGGCTTAGAAGCAGCCACTCATTCAAAGAGTGCGTAATAGCTCACTAGTCGAGAGATCCCGCGCCGAAGATGTCCGGGGCTAAAATCTATCACCGAAGCTACGGATTGACACAATAGTGTCAGTGGTAGGGGAGCGTCCTGTATGGGCTGAAGTCGTACCGTAAGGAGCGGTGGACTGTACAGGAGTGAGAATGTAGGCATAAGTAGCGAGAAATGGGTGAGAATCCCATTGGCCGAAAACCTAAGGTTTCCTCAGGAAGGCTCGTCCGCTGAGGGTTAGTCGGGACCTAAGCCGAGGCCGAAAGGCGTAGGTGATGGACAATCGGTTGATATTCCGATACTGCTGTTAATCGTTATTACCGATGGCGTGACGCAGGAGGATAGTGTGTGCCAGCTATTGGATGCTGGTCTAAGCACTTAGGTATACAGGATAGGCAAATCCGCCTGTATTAAGCTGAGGTGTGATGGGGAAGGTCCCACGGGGCCGAAGTACATGATTCCACGCTGCCAAGAAAAGCGTCTAGGGAGAGAGACAGTACCCGTACCGCAAACCGACACAGGTAGGTGAGGAGAGAATCCTAAGGCTGGCGGAAGAATTGCAGTTAAGGAACTCGGCAAATTGACCCCGTAACTTCGGGAGAAGGGGTGCCATGGAGACATGGCCGCAGAGAATAGGCCCAAGCAACTGTTTAGCAAAAACACAGGTCTCTGCTAAAGCGTAAGCTGATGTATAGGGGCTGACGCCTGCCCGGTGCTGGAAGGTTAAGGGGATTGCTTAGCGCAAGCGAAGGCATGAACTTAAGCCCCAGTAAACGGCGGCCGTAACTATAACGGTCCTAAGGTAGCGAAATTCCTTGTCAGGTAAGTTCTGACCCGCACGAATGGCGTAATGACTTGGGCACTGTCTCAACTGCAAATCCGGCGAAATTGTAGTGCAAGTGAAGATGCTTGCTACCCGTGGTTGGACGGAAAGACCCCGTAGAGCTTTACTGCAGCTTAGCATTGAGTTTCGGTATTGTCTGTACAGGATAGGTGGGAGACTGGGAAACAGGGTCGTCAGGCTCTGTGGAGTCAACCTTGGGATACCACCCTGACAGTACTGGAATTCTAACCGGGCACCATGAAGCTGGTGACGGGACATTGTTAGGCGGGCAGTTTGACTGGGGCGGTCGCCTCCTAAAAAGTAACGGAGGCGCTCAAAGGTTCCCTCAGAACGGTCGGAAATCGTTCGAAGAGCGCAAAGGCATAAGGGAGCCTGACTGCGACACCTACAAGTGGAGCAGGGACGAAAGTCGGACTTAGTGATCCGGTGGTACCTCGTGGGAGGGCCATCGCTCAACGGATAAAAGCTACCTCGGGGATAACAGGCTGATCTCCCCCAAGAGTCCACATCGACGGGGAGGTTTGGCACCTCGATGTCGGCTCGTCGCATCCTGGGGCTGAAGTAGGTCCCAAGGGTTGGGCTGTTCGCCCATTAAAGCGGCACGCGAGCTGGGTTCAGAACGTCGTGAGACAGTTCGGTCCCTATCCGCCACGGGCGCAGGAAATTTGAGAGGAGCTGTCCTTAGTACGAGAGGACCGGGATGGACTGACCTCTGGTGCACCAGTTGTTCCGCCAGGAGCACAGCTGGGTAGCTATGTCGGGAAGGGATAAACGCTGAAAGCATCTAAGCGTGAAGCCCACCTCAAGATTAGATTTCCCATAGCGTAAGCTAGTAAGACCCCTCGAAGAACACGAGGTTGATAGGTCGGAGGTGTAAGCACGGCAACGTGTTCAGCTGACCGATACTAATAGGTCGAGGGCTTGACCAAAATAAATGACGACTTTACAAAACATCATTCTGTATGCAGTTTTGAAAGAACAATAATTCTTTCAAAACCAGAATATCCGGTGGCAATGCCATGAAGGTAACACCCGTTCCCATTCCGAACACGACGGTTAAGCTTCATAGGGCCGATGGTACTGCAGGGGAAGCTCTGTGGGAGAGTAGGAAGTTGCCGGGTCTGTATTCCGCGGTAGCTCAATGGTGGAGCACTCGGCTGTTAACCGATAGGTTGGAGGTTCGAGCCCTCTCCGCGGAGCCAAGAAAAAAGCTTCTTTTGTCTAACGACAAAAGAGGCTTTTTTCAATTATATCCGTTTCTGGGAGAAACGGGTGATATACCTGCGGTATGATATCTGCTGAGCAGATGATATATGCTACGCATATGTGGAACGGATATTATATCATACTTGCTTTGCAAGTATATCATGCGGCGTAGCCGTATATCATATCGCTTCAGCGATATATCATTAAAGAATAGAATACTTACGATATATATGAAATTAATATGTAAGATGTTGATATACTGCCTTCACAGTACAGTAATGTATTGTGAAGGTTTTTTTATAGTAAATAAAAGCAAGAAAATGCCTTATATAAAGAGATTTTATAGCAAGGAAAGTCAAGAAGATACACAAGTAAAGTAATAATATTTATAGGTGAGCTTTTAATATATTTGTTTATTTAGGAGGAAAATAAAAATTGGTTAATTATGATGATGATAAAAGCTATTTAAATAGAGTATTAAATAAACTTAATAGTTACCTTAATGATTTACAAAGAACAATTAAAAAGTATGAAGATGAATTTAAAGAATCCATGAAATACTTGTGGGAAAATAAGAGTGATATGGATTCCAAGGAGATATTTTCAAATGAGCGATCTATTTCCCAGGTAGTATCTTCGGGAGAAGCTTTTGTGAAGCAGAAAAATAAAATTGAAAGAATGGTAGATAGCCCCTTTTTTGCTAGAATAGATTTTTATGATATGGAATTTGATGAGGAGGAGGCTTTTTATATTGGCAGTGGTGCCTTTGTAGACGAGGATAGTAATATGTTAGTTTATGATTGGAGAGCACCAATTGCTAGTATGTACTATGATTTTGAAATAGGTGAAGCTTATTATGAAGCACCAGTAGGGAAGATATATGGGAGGTTGACCTTAAAGCGACAGTTCAAAATAAAAGGTGGTAAGATGCAATATGCCTTTGACAGCTCTTTAAGTATAGGCGATGATATACTACAAAGAGACCTTGGGACAAGTTCTGATAAAAGAATGAAGACTATTATTGCAACTATTCAAAAGGAGCAAAATGAAATTATCAGAGACCCATCAGAGGTCATTATTATTCAAGGAGTAGCAGGCTCAGGAAAAACCTCTATAGCACTCCATAGAGTAGCGTTTTTACTGTATAAATATAAGGAAGTTCTAGAAGCGAAGGATATAGTTATAATATCCCCTAATAAAGTCTTTGGAGACTATATTTCAAATGTATTACCGGAGCTAGGTGAAGAGGAGATTGTAGAAAGTAGCTTTGGAGATATTGCTAAAAGATATACTGAAAATGAAATAGAGTTTGAAGATTACCTAGAGGTATTAAATGACCTTGTAGATAAAAGAGATGATAATAAAACCCAAAGAATAAGATTTAAAGCTTCAATGGAATTTGTGGAGCTTTTAGATGAGTTTATTGAATATGTGAATAATAATTATTTTTATCCTGTGGATTATAAAATTAATGGTAAAATAATATCAAAGGAATTTATATTAAGAAGATATGAGGCCTATAAAAGGTATTCTATTTCTGACAGAATAAATAAAATAGCTAATGATATCCTAGAAAAAATTCAGGTTGATAATATTTTTAAGGATAAGATTCCTACGAAGAATAGCATAATAAAAATCATTTCAGAGATGTTTAGAATTAGTAGTGTTTTAAGCCTATATAATGATTTTTATAAATATATAAATAGAGAAGATATGTTTAATTATCAAGGAGACAATAGAATAGAAAATAATGATGTGTATCCATACATTTATTTAAAAATGTTTGTTGAGGGGATAAAGGAGGAAGCTGATGTTAAGCATGTTGTAATAGATGAAATGCAGGACTATACACCAATACAATATGCCATAATCAATAAGCTATATAAATGCAATAAAACAATATTAGGAGATTTTTATCAATCGGTTAACCCCTATAATTTAAATACCCTAGACATTTTATGTGGACTATTTAAAAATTCTAAGGTTATAGAATTGAACAAAAGCTATAGATCCTCCTATGAAATCATTAATTTTGCTAAGAATATTAAAGAATGTGCAATAGAACCATTAGAAAGGCATGGAGAAGATCCGAAAATAATTAAGTGCAGTGACATAGATGACGAGATTAATAAAATAAAAATACAAATAGATAGGTTTAAGGAAAGTGATTACTCTAATTTGGGGATCATTTGCAAGACAGAAAAAGTAGTAGAAGAGATTTATAGTCATTTATCTAAGAAATATGAAGTAAATGTCCTGGATAAAAGTAGTACAAAATTTATAACTGGAGTGACCATAACAACAGCTAGTATGTCTAAAGGATTAGAGTTTGATGAGGTTATTATTCCAAGGGTTAATAATGCAAGCTATGGATCAGAATATGATAGAAGCTTATTATATATTGCCTGTACACGAGCTATGCATAGACTAACATTAACTTATAGCGGAGATTTAACGGATTTTTTAAAGTAATAGAAAAATAGGAAGTGATAAACTTGGATGAGAGCCGAAAAATAAATGCAGTACAAAAGATGCAGAAATATATAGAGACTAATTTAAATAATAATATTACATTATATGAACTGGCTCAAGAAGCTAATTACTCACCTTGGTACTCGGCAAAGATATTTAAAGAATTAATTGGTAAGAGTCCTTTTGAATATATTAGATTATTACGTTTATCCGGTGCGGCAATTGAATTAAGAGATAGTGAAAAGAAGGTAGTAGATGTAGCAATGGAGTTTTCCTTTGATTCTCATGAAGGTTTTACAAGAGCCTTTACCAAGGAGTTTGGCATAGCCCCTAAAAAATATAAGGATAACACTCCTCCCATTTGCTTATTTAAATATTATCCAATTAAGGATAAGTATTTGTTAAACAGTGATGTAAATGTGAAAAGCTATGAAGCTATAAAGCCAAGCAATTTCTTTGTACAGGTAATGAACTTTCCGGAAAGAAAGCTTATCTTTAAAAGTGGCCTGGAGGCAGAGGATTATTTTAAGTATACAGAAGAAGTAGGGGTAGAAGTATGGGGAATTCTTTGCAGCATAAAAGAAGCCTTATATGAACCCGTAGGATTATGGCTACCGGATAATTTTAGAAAAGAAGGAACCTCAAAGTATGTTCAGGGTGTTGAGGTACCAAAGGATTATCCTGGGATTGTTCCTGAAGGCTTTGAAATTATGACGCTACCACCATGTAAAATGATGATATTTCAAGGAGAGCCCTTTGATGACGATGATTTTCAGCTATATGTTTGCGATTTAGTTAAGTCCATTGATAATTATGATCCGAAGGTATATGGTTATAAGTGGGCAGAGGAGGATGGACCATGTTTTCAAATGGAACCACAAGGATATCGGGGATATATAGAGGGTAGACCGGTAAGAGAATTATAGAGAGGATGAGATACATGTATGATATAGCTATTATAGGTCTTGGTCCCGCTGGTGCAATGGCAGCTAGACTCCTTGATAAAGAATTTAAGGTTATAGCTCTGGATAAAAAAGACCCTATGGATAATGCTTCATTTATGAAGCCCTGTGGTGGACTTTTAGCTCCCGATGCTCAGAAAGCTCTAGCTAGGTTTGAGCTTAATCTCCCTAAGTCTGTATTGGTTGATCCACAGATATTTTCCGTAAGGACCATAGATTTAGACACGGGAGATAGCTGTAATTATCAAAGGCTTTATTTAAATTTAAATAGACACAGCTTTGACCTATGGCTTCAGTCTCTTATTCCTGAAAATGTAGAGGTTCATAATAATAGCCAGTGTAGCGAGATTAAAAGCAATGGTGATAACTTTGAAATAAAATATTTAGAAGATGGGGTAGTTAAGGAAGCCGAGGCGAAGTATGTAATAGCTGCAGATGGTGCTGCCTCCATGGTAAGAAGAAGCTTTTATCCTAATAAAAAAATAAGAAGCTATGTATCTATTCAGCAGTGGTTCACTGAAAAACACAGCAATCCCTTTTACTCCTGTATCTTTGATTCCAAGAATACTGATTGCTACTCCTGGTCAATTTCAAAGGACGGCTTCTTCATATTCGGAGGAGCATATCCCTCAAAGGACTCTAGAGAACACTTTGAAAGGCAGAAGGAGCTCTTAAAAGAAAAAGGATTTGAATTTGGTGAACCTATAAAAACAGAAGCCTGTGTTGTTCTAAGGCCTTCCTCCTTGAGAGATTTCACCCTAGGGAAGGATGGACTCTTTTTCATAGGAGAAGCAGCAGGTTTTATCAGTCCAAGCTCCTTGGAGGGTATAAGCAGTGCCATAAATAGCGCTTTTTATGCAGCTAAGGCATTAAACTCCCATGGAGAAAATCCTAATAAGCTATATAATACCTTAACCTTTAAGCTACGGCTTAAGATTACCCTAAAGCTTTTAAAGTGCCCATTTATGTACAACCCTTTCCTTAGAAAACTAGTAATGAAAAGTAGGTTAACCACTATAGATGTAATAGATAGTTAAAATTGCATAACTTTAAATACTTTAATCTAATACTAAATCATAGATTTAAATAATATCATACTTATAATTCCATCCACAAAGCATTTCCACCCACCAAATTGGACATGCTTTTTTTCTTTCACCTCTTACCCCATAATTCCTACATATTCTCTTGCTCTTGCTTCTTAGCTCTTTTCTCTCTTCTCTAATCTCTTTTCTCTGATCTTTTAGTTCTTAGCTCTTTTTTTCCTTTTAACTCTTAGTCCTTACTTCTTACTTCTCTTTTGCTCTTAACTCTTAGCCCTTAGCTTTTACTTCTTAGCTCTCTTCTCCTCTTGCTTCTTACTTTTTTCCTCCTACAAGAAATATCTGTTATATTTCTCATCTAACTGGGAAACATAATCAATGTAAACCTTTGTTATACTGAATATTTTATTGTCTAATAGAGCTATATCAAGAATATTGAAGCTTATTTATCACAATGAATTAATATCAAGTTAGTAATACGCAAGAAATAAAGCTATAATAACCTTAAAAATGTTAATGTTCAGAAAATTGATAATATTAAAAAGGAATTTATATTATTATGGAGAATATATATTATACACCTTAAAGGTCATACCATTATGGTGGTGTAGGATATTTATAAATTACCTATGATAAGCTTTACATTAGATTTTAGATATACTCATTCAATGATTTAAGTAAGCTTATAGATTAAATAAAACTTATATGGTGCAAATAATCTAAATGTGCTTATACAAGCATATATAGATAAAATATAAAAGAATTTATGAAAGGTAGGTGAATGCTGTTGAGCGAGATGCTTGGCGGCGAAATCTTATGAAAGATTACACAATTAACAATCTAAGAAATGTCGGTATCCTCGGTCATAGTGGATCGGGGAAAACATCATTAACAGAAGCGTTATTATATGCTTCAAAAACTGTAGACAGATTAGGTAAAGTTGATGAAGGAAACACTACCTCAGATTTTGATTCGGAGGAAAAAAAGAGAAAAATATCTATTTCAGCCTCTGTTACTCCTTTTGAATGGAAGGATGTTAAGATTAATCTTTTAGACTTACCTGGATATTTTGACTTTGTTGGTGAGCAGATCCAGGGTATGAGAGCCTGCGACGTAGCCATGATAGTTGTTTGTGGTGCAGCAGGAGTGGAAGTTGGAACTGAGAAAGCATGGTCTTATGTTAATAATATTAAGTTACCAAGGACCTTTTTTATAAATAAATTAGATAGAGAAAATAGTGATTATGACAAGACATTAGCTCAGCTTAAAGAGCAATTTGGTATCTCTGTAGTACCAATTCAGTATCCTATTGGAAAGGAATCAGAATTTAAGGGAATCGTAAATATTATTTCTCATACTGCTGATTATTACAATCCAAAAACTAAGAAGATGGAAAGAGGAGAAGTGCCTGCAGAGCTTGAAGATAAGATTCAAGAATGCAGACAGATGGTTATGGAAGCCGTAGCAGAAACTGATGAGGCTCTTCTTGATAAGTATTTCGAGGAAGGCGAGCTCAGCTATGAAGAGATTTATAGCGGACTTATAAAGGGCTGTGTTAGTGGAGATATAGCTCCTGTTATGTGCGGTAGTGCCACAACTCTAGTAGCCATGGAAAACCTCATGAATGATATTATAGAATGCTTCCCATCCCCTGAGTATGCAGTAGCCCAAAAGGGTATGGATAAGAATAATAATAAGGAAGTTAGAGTATCCTTAAATAGCAAGGATCCATTCTCTGCAATAGTATTTAAGACAATAGCAGACCCCTTTGTAGGAAAGATGTCCATATTCAGAGTTATAACCGGAGAGGTTACTCCTGATACGGCAGTAATAAATTCCTCTAAGGAAAAGAGCGAGAAGATGGGTACAATCTTCTATCTTAGAGGTAAATCACAGATTCCTGCAGACAGGATTATAGCTGGTGATATAGGAGCAGTTGCAAAGCTTCAATATACCAGTACAGGAGACACTCTCTGTGATCCAGACTTTAACGTTGAGTACTCAAGGATTAAGTTCCCTGAACCTGTAATGTCTATGGCCGTTGCTCCAAAGGCTAAGGGTGATGAAGATAAGATATCCTCAGGTCTTGGTAAGTTATTAGAGGAGGATCCTACCTTTAAGGTATCAAGAGATGTAGAAAATGCTGAAACTATAGTTTCTGGAGTGGGCGAAACTCACTTAGATGTTATAGCTTCTAAGCTTAAAAATAAATTTGGTGTAGATGTAGATCTTCAGATACCTAAGGTTCCTTATAGAGAAGCCATTAAGGGAGTTTCTGATGTTCAAGGTAAGCATAAGAAGCAATCTGGTGGTCATGGTCAGTATGGAGATGTTAAGATTAAATTTGAACCAAGAACAGATGGTGAGGATGACTTAGAATTTGTAGATAAGGTAGTAGGTGGAGTAGTTCCAAGAAACTATATCCCTGCTGTAGAAAAAGGCTTAAGAGAATGCATTGTTAAAGGTGTTTTAGCAGGCTATCCTGTAATAAGACTTAAGGCAACTCTACATGATGGTTCCTTCCATCCTGTAGATTCTTCAGAAATGGCCTTTAAGATAGCTGCTTCCTTAGCTTATAAGAAGGGTCTTGAAGAAGCAAAACCAATACTTCTCGAACCAATATTAAGACTTGAGGTTGTTATACCAGATAACTATATGGGTGATGTTATAGGTGATATCAACAAAAAGAGAGGTAGAGTGTTAGGCATGGAGCCTGAAGATGGACTACAGAAGGTAATAGCTGAGGTTCCTATGGGAGAAATGTTCAACTATGCTACTGATCTAAGATCTATGACTCAGGCAAGAGGAAGCTTCAGTACCAGCTTTGTTAGATATGATGAGGTTCCTGCAGCAGAAGCCGCTAAGATAATCGATAAAGTTAAGGCATTAAAAGCCGAGGCATAAACAGACACTAAAGTGGAGGAACTTTTTCTCCACTTTTTATTTTTACTTAAAAAGGCAGCAGTTTATATTAATAAAGGATAAAGAAATGCTATAATGGAAATAATAAAGCCATATGCATCGTATACATAATCTAAAGATAATATTAGGAGGGTTGTTAATGTCTCATTACACTATGGAGGTAAGCGGCACAATAGGTCTCAGCGATTATAGCAATATTTATGATTATATTGATGTGGTAGATACAAATGATAAATTCAGTATTTATTTGAATGAGGTTACAGAAGATAGTATATCAATGATATGCTCTTTTCTTTATGATAAGGACTTCCAGATTTTAAAGCAGGGAAGGGATTCGGAAGGGAAATATTACATTCATGCTTTCAAAACCAAGTAGCTTGATATATAATAGAAAAATGAGTTGTTATTTCAAATATTTACTATTTTTAGAATAGAGTAAACAGTAAGCAATAAATAACAAACAAGTAAACTGCAGGGGTGATGGATGTGAAGGAATATGTAATCGGTCTCGATTTAGGAGGCACAAAAATCAGCTGTGCCTTAGCTGATGTCTCCGGAGAGGTTAAAGCTGAGGTTAACATGAAAACCTTAGCACAGGAAGGAGAAGGTGCTGTTCTATCTAGAATGATAGAAGCCATAGAAAAGGTAATGGAAGAAGCAAATATATCCTCCCATTTGGTGAAGGCTATAGGGATAGGTTCTCCTGGCCCTCTAGATGCTCATAAGGGAATAATTATTACAACTCCCAACCTTCCCTTTAAGAACTTTGATATCGTAAGACCTATAAAAGAACATTTTAATATACCCGTTTATTTAGATAATGATGCAAATGTAGCAGCTATTGGAGAACATATCCTGGGAGCTGGAAAAGGCACCAATAATATGGTATATGTCACCGTAAGTACTGGCATAGGTGGAGGAGCAATACTTAATGGAAAGATTTATAGAGGAAGTACCAGCAACGCTCTTGAAATTGGACATACTACCGTAGCACCTAATGGGCCAAGATGTAATTGCGGTAATATAGGCTGTGCTGAGGCTGTAGCTTCTGGAACCGCTATAGGTAAAAGGGCTAAGGAGGCTCTAGAGAGCAAAGTAGAAACCTCCTTAAAGAATTATGATAATCCAACCTCCTATGAGGTTTTTGTAGAAGCAGCAAAAGGGGACAAGGTTTCTAAGGAAATATTAGATACAAGTCTTAATTACCTGGGAATAACCATAGCTAATATAATAGCTGCCTTTGATCCAGATATGGTAATCATAGGTGGTGGAGTAGCTCAGGGAGGGGATATTGTATTCTCAAAGGTTAGAGAAGTGGTGAATACAAGATGCTTCAAGACCATGGCTGAGCACTGCAGAATTGTTCCGGCAGCCTTGGGAGTTAAGGCTGGAGTTATGGGTGCCGTAGCCCTGGCTCTTTCTGAAATAGAATAAAAGATAGGTAGACAAGCAGATAACTATTATATCCGCTTATCTACCTATTTTATTTGAAAAATTTTAATAAGAAGCTTTTAATTTTTATGCCTTGAGGACCGTATTAATAGTAGCCATTTCTTTTGTATTCCTTACCACTTTTATTAAGGGCAGGTTCTTGAATAGTTTTGGAAAACCTATTTTTGGACCATTGATTTTGCGTCTTGTGACCATTTTTCAGGAATTCCTCATTGTCTATGTTTCTTTCATGCTTTTCCATGGCTATTCCTCCTTTAAGTCATTATTAATGTAGCTTTATATGCAGTATTATTATCTGCTGAAGGCCAATAAAATATCGTATGGAGTATGATGAATTTAAGGCTTATATAACCAAATAATCCACAGGAAAGCTAGTATACAGCCTTTGTACTGAAGGGATAATAGAATATAAGAGGCAGATAAAAATGAAATTTTCACTGGTATTTAAGTATTGGACTATAAGTGATATACATTACTGTAAAAGGAGGAATAAGTATGGCAAAAAAACATCAGCGTGCCTCATGGGAAAGTGATCATAAGCCTAAGAAGAAGAAAAATGAAGTAGAACCAGTGCCTGAAATACAAAATAAGCACAAGTAGTAAATTTTTTAGGAATATTTCATTATTTCTTCAATATAATATAAGGATTGATGATTAGAGGTGATATACATATGACTAAGGACAGCCAGCCTGATAATAAATTGGCAAGAAAGCTTAAATCTAACTGGGAAACACCGATTACCGATGAGTCTGTAAAAAATAAGAACAGAACTAGGAAAAAACAGTCTGTAGAGCCCAATGATGTTTAAACCCTTGCCATAAATCTCTCTTATTTCTTTAAAAAAGCACAGTAATCTGTGATTCTTAGTCCTGCAGGACGAAGAAAAATAGGGAGATTTTTAACATATCTGCTCACATATCTAAGAGTAGCTTAGCTTTCTTAGGTTGTGGGCAGCTTTTATTTGTTGTGCTATAATTATTTTATTAATTTCAGATAATTAGGACGGAGGGTGATTTGATATGAACGCAGAGATCATTGCCGTTGGTACGGAAATATTATTAGGTGATATAATCAATACCAATGCCCAGTACCTATCAAAAGAGCTAGCAGCTTTAGGAATAAATGTATATAGACAGACGGTGGTTGGAGATAATGAAAAAAGGCTTTTAAAAGCTTTCGAAGATGCTCTAGAAAGCTGTGACCTTGTGATAACCACCGGTGGGCTAGGACCTACAGCAGATGATATAACAAAAGAAACAGCAGCAAAATTTTTTAATCAGGAGTTAATTTTCCATGAGACCTCCTGGGAGTTTATCAATAATTATTTTAAATCCATAGGGAGAGAAGCTACGGAAAATAATAAAAAGCAGGCATATTTTCCAAAAGAGGCTGTGATTCTAGAAAATCATAATGGAACAGCTCCTGGAGCAATTCTTAAAGGTGATAATAACAAGACCATTATAGTTCTACCAGGGCCACCAAAGGAGATGAAGCCTATGTTTCATGAATCCGTAGTGCCCTATCTTAGAAAAGAAAGCAAGGATATCCTATATTCTAAGGTATTAAGAATTTCAGGTTTAGGGGAAAGTGCTGCAGAGGAGCTCATTAGAGATATATTAGATAAACAAACTAACCCTACGGTAGCTCCCTATGCTAAGGAAGCAGATGTGATCTTTAGAATTACAGCCAGGGCGAAGGATGAGGAAGAGGCAAAGGATATGATAGCTCCCTTAGAGCAGGAGATTATAGACCGCCTTGGGGATAACGTATATGGAGAAGGTGAAGATACTACCATGGAAAAGGTGGTAGCTGAGCTTTTAATGAAAAAGGAGCTTACGGTAGCTGTATCAGAATCCTGCACTGGTGGTATGCTTGCTTCAAGGCTTGTGAACTATCCTGGAATAGCTAATGTTTTTATAGAGGGAGCCGTAACCTATACTAATGATGCAAAGATGAGAAGGCTCGGTGTTAAGAAGGAAACCCTGGATAATTATACGGCAGTCAGTGCTGAAACGGCTATAGAAATGGCAGAAGGTATAGCAAGAGAAGCGGGAAGTGATATAGGTATATCTACTACAGGACTTGCAGGCCCAGGCACTGGAGGAGAGGATAAGCCTATAGGCCTCGTTTATGCAGCTATAACCATAAAGGGCGTTACTAAGGTTAAGGAATATCGTTTTGCCGGTAGCAGAAATAAAATAAGAGATAGAGCTGTCAGTGCTGTTCTTGATTGGCTCAGGAGAGAGTTAATTAATCACAAATAAATTATATTTACATAGGGAAAACCCCTCATATAATAAAATTACTTTTGGTAATTTATTATATGAGGGGCTTTAATTATATTATAAAATGGGGGAGAGGCAATATTATTATATAAATATTATTATCCAAGTTATTTATTTTTATACATATTAGCTATAAATTATTAATAAATATCAGTTATAATGATATTGTTAATATTTTACTAATAGATAAAGGCGGTCAATACTATGACATCAACGTTTAAAGGGAACCTTTTTGCTCTTATACTGATTTTGCTTCAATTTTTCGGTTCAATTTATATAGTACCAATATTAGCAGCAATGGTTCCCAGCTATATTTGTTTGCTAATTTTCACCCAGCTACTTTTTCTACTGGCTCCTGTATTATTTTATTTTGCTGTAACAGGAGAGAATTTTAAGGAGGTATTAAGCCTTCGTATACTAAGCTTTAAGAATTTATGCTTAGTTACACTTATTGCCCTAGCATCACAGCCTGTTGCTTGGTTTCTATCTTATTTATCTAGCCTCCTTTTTAATAATGATGTAGTAGATTTATTTGGAAGTATAAGCATATATCCCTACTGGATGCTTCTTATAGTACTAGCAGTTATCCCTTCCTTCTGTGAGGAGCTTGCCATAAGAGGTGTTGTGCTTCATGGGTATAAAAAGGAACCGGTTTTATCAGCAGCAATAATCACAGGACTTATTTTTGGTATGCTTCATTTAAATCCCCAGCAGCTTTTATATACCTCTATTATAGGTGTACTCTTTGGATATTTGGTAAGAATAACCCACAGCATCTTTTCTGCAATGATTGCTCACTTTGTTTTTAACGGCTTTCAGGTGACTATAAGCAAGCTGTCCTTTGATAGAATGGAAATAAGCAGAGGAATGGAGAATTTTTCAGTGCTTGGAGAAACTACAATGCTCAGTACGGGGATTGTAATGGGAGTAATAGCAGTAATATTTGGCCTTATAATAGTATATCTTTTAAGAAGGCTGAAGCTCTCTTCTTATGGTACTAATATTGAAATAGTAGATGGCATCAATGAAGAAGATGATATTAAGGAAGCTCCAAAGGATAATCCCTTTAATTTACCATTAATAGCTATAATATTTATATTTATTGGAATCATGCTTTTCTCTTATATATAAAGCTATAAGACTCTGGAAGACACTGATATTTTAGTGTTTTTTTGGAGTCTTATTTTTTTCTTTGACATACGGTAGTATATAATTTACAATATTTTGGTGAGTAAATTTTTGAGTAATGAACAAGCTAATAATATATTGCTTGCTTAAGGAGAGAAAAATAAAAATGAGCATTTTACATGTGAAAAATGTAAGTCACGGCTTTGGAGATAGAGCAATACTTGAGGATGTTTCCTTTAGGCTTTTAAAGGGAGAACATGTGGCATTAATCGGAGCTAATGGAGAAGGTAAATCTACCTTCATGAATATAATCACTGGAAAGCTGACCCCAGATGAGGGTACTGTAGAATGGAGCAATCGTGTGAGAGTGGGCTATATGGATCAGCACGCTGAGCTTCAGAGAGGGATTACTATAAGGGATGCCCTTAGAGATGCCTTTAAGTATCTATTTGACTTAGAAGCAGAGATTATGGGCCTTTATGAAAAGATGGCTGATGCCTCCCCAGAAGAAATGGACAGGATGATGGCAGACATCGGAGTTATCCAGGATATGCTTGACCATAATGGCTTCTATGTTATTGATGCCAAGGTAGAAGAGGTAGCTGCTGGTCTTGGTCTTAAGGATATAGGCCTTGATAAGGACGTGGCTGACCTTTCAGGAGGACAGAGAACCAAGGTTCTTCTTGCTAAGCTATTATTAGAAGTACCTGATATACTGCTTCTTGACGAGCCTACCAACTATCTTGATGAGCAGCACATAGAGTGGTTGAAGCGCTTCCTTCAGAATTATGAGAATGCCTTTATATTAATATCCCATGACATTCCTTTCTTAAATAGCGTTGTTAATCTGATCTATCATGTGGAGCACAGGAAGCTTACCAGATACGTAGGGGACTACGAAAGCTTCAGAAGAGTATATGAGGCTAAAAAGGAACAGCTAGAAGCAGCTTATGAAAGACAACAGCAGGAGATAGCAAAGCTTGAGGACTTCATAGCCAGAAACAAAGCAAGGGTAGCCACTTCAAACATGGCAAAAGCAAGACAGAAGAAGCTGGATAAAATGGATATTATAGAGCTTGCCCCAGAAAAACCAAAGCCTGAATTCAACTTCAAGCAAGGCAGAACCTCAGGAAAGCTTATCTTCCAGACAAAGGACATGGTTATAGGCTACAATGAGCCACTTACAAGACCTCTAAACCTCACCATGGAAAGAGGACAGAAGATAGCATTAGTGGGAGCCAATGGTCTTGGTAAGACTACCCTCCTAAAGAGCCTTATGGGACTTATACAGCCTCTATCAGGAGAGGTTGAAAGAGGAGATTATCAGGAAATCGGCTACTTCGAGCAGGAAATCAAGGAAGCAAACTACAACACCTGCATAGAAGAGGTTTGGGAAACCTTCCCTCACTTCACTCAGTACGAAATAAGAGCAGCCCTAGCCAAATGCGGCCTCACCACAAAGCACATAGAAAGCAAGGTAGTGGTCCTCTCCGGAGGAGAACAGGCCAAGGTAAGGCTCTGCAAGCTCATAAACAAGGAAACAAACATACTAATCCTCGACGAGCCTACGAACCACTTAGATGTTGAGGCTAAGGAAGAGCTGAAGAGAGCTCTTAAGGAATACAAGGGAAGCATACTTTTAGTATCCCATGAGCCTGAATTCTACAATGAAGTAGCAACGGAGATTTGGAATTGTGAGGATTGGACTACAAAGATAGTTTAAGAGCAACTAAGAGGTAATAGGTAAGAGCTAAGAGGTAATAGGTAAGAAGTAAGAGTTGAAGGACAAAAGAGAACTAAGAGGTAAGAAGTAAGAGCTAAGAGTTGAAGGACAAAAGATAGAGGATTAGAATATAGAAGATTAGAAGATTAGAAGATTAGAAGATAGAGGATTAGAAGATAGAAGATTAGAAGAGAGATAAGATTGGATAGGTGGATGAATTAGAGTTAGAGTGATCTAGCTCTTTTTTTGTTGTGTTAATTTTTTAAATGGAATAAAATGGATATATATGGGTGTGTATAGATGAGTTTTGGGAGGGAGTATTGTGAGAAGGATAAAGAGTTGGGTGGCAGTATTTTTAATTGTTATTATAACGGTAATTTTTGTAGGCTGTGATAAAGAGAGCGAGGAGCCTCTTTCTCAGGAAGCTAAATTAGAAGACTTTAACTATATGTATCAGGTCATTAAAGAAGGGTACCCTTTTTTAGATGTTAATAAGAGATTAAATGATGTTGATTGGTTAGCTTATAAAGATACATATGAAGAGTGGATTAAAGAAACGGAAGATGATGAAGCCTTTATAGCTGCGCTAGAAAAAATTCTTTTGGGTTTAAATAATGGCCATACTCACATTATACCTAAGGATGGTTATTTAAATTTTCATTTGATTAAAAAGGTTTATGGTAAACTTGGATGGTTTGATTGCCTCGATAATGAGACAGTTCTAAAACGATATGGGAAAAGTGAAGAGGAAGTTGTTATAACAAATAATGAAGATAGTAATAGCAGTACATTAAATGCAGAACTGAAGCTTATGGATGCGGTAGAAGGAAAGGTTGGATATATGTATCTTCCTCAAATGGGAAGAATAGGCGTTCCATTGGAGGAGGACATGAATATTATTAAGGAATATATAAAAAAGCTTGATAATTATCAGGCTCTGATTATTGATATTAGAGGAAATAGTGGTGGAAATGATTTGTATTGGGCAAGTATTGTATCTATGCTGATTGATAAGGATATGAAGCATGAAGGGTATTCTTTATATAGAGGAGGAGCTGTAATAGACGATTATGTGGAGAAGAGGGAGTTTAAAATAAGTGATGTGGATGAATTTATTAGCTTACAGTTAGAGGATGTCCCTGAGGAAGTGGCTAAAGATTTTAATAGTTATACAAAAGTTGAGGATATTATAGAAGCTAATAAGGTAGGTAACTTTAAAGGTAATATATATTTGTTAGTCGATGGCTGGGTATTTTCCTCTTCAGAGTCATTTTCTATCTTTGTCAAGGATACTGGCTTTGCAACTCTAATTGGGGAGAAAACTGGTGGTGACGGTGGCGGTACAGATCCAGTGTTATTCGACCTTCCTAATAGTGGCTTATTAGTAAGAATGTCATCACAAATGTTTTTAACTTCTAATGGGGTATGCAATGAAGAATATAAGACTACACCAGATTATATTATAGAAGATACTACCTTGAAGAGTTATTTTGGTGACTTTAAAAATGACAATTGTGTGCAGAAGGTGTTAGAGCTAGAAAAGATAAATATTAAAAACTAAGGAGATTTATCACTCTAAAACAGGCTTTACTATCGGCCTATAGTTAATGAAATAAATATATATATCATCACAAATTCAATATATCTTATAAGGAGGAGTATTAATGGCTAAGTGTCCTATATGTGAAGCAAGGTTAGGTACAAAAAATATTATTGTGGGCAAGCTGGATAGAAAAGTGTGTCCAATCTGTGGGGCTAAACTTCGGATAAACAAATGGCATATGTTTATAATACTCGTTATAACTATGATGATAAATTTCTGTATTAATCAAATTATTACTCAAAGGTTCACTATAGTATATATAGCCACTATTATTTTATTAGATATTATTGCTATAGGCGTAGGTGGTCTTATTGCAGGATATATTCCTGTTGAAGAGAAGTTGAAATAATAACAATAAGATATAGAGGATTAAAGATGAACGAAGCTAAAAGGGTAATAGAAAGATATATCTCTGAAGGTAAATGTAGTTTAGAACAAGGATATAGAGGATGGATATACTTAGCTCAACAAAACAAAAATTACTACAGAGCTTGCCCTCTGTAGTAATTTTCAAATATATATCTTGTCTATATTTATTTACACAAATCTATGGACGTTCTCCGTTCTCATTTTTTCTGTTGTATTTTATTTTCCTTTAAGGTATTTAAAGTTGCTACTAGCATCTTTTTTAAGGATTCACATTTAGGCTTTAGTACTTCGAATTCCTGTGGTAAATAACCAGTACGGGTAAGTATAATTAACCAATATTCTGTTTCGGATGCTTCCTTCAGGGATATGGTAAGCTTATGTATAAAATCAGCATCGCTTATTGCATACTGAGCCTCATGTATATTAGCACCTATGCTAGTACCACTTCTTAATATCTGTTTTGACATAACATACTCCTTCTTGTCAAATACAAGCCACTTATAATAATCCACCAATACCACTGAAAACTCAATAGACTGCCTAATCAATTCACTATCCTTCATATTTTACCTCTCATAAGTAATTATCCTTTACCCATTAATTTACCCAAAATAACTATTATTTATTCGGATAATAAATTTATTTGCTAATTTTATATATTTGTTCTTATAATTATTCACTTGTAATGCAGCATATCCTAGTTGATAATTCTTATCTTATATTTTTACCTTCTTTTACTCTTCTCTTAACTATCTTTTATCTTAGTTTCTTTTTTCTTCAACTCTTAGCTCTTATTTTTTACTTCTTAGCTCTCTTTTATCTTCTGCTCTTCAACTCTTAGTTCTTACCTCTTAGTTCTTTTTCTTAGCTCAAAAAAAGAGGCAGCAAAAACCGCCTCCGTCAACAAGCAGTATTGAATTTATATTTTAGATGCAATATCTACTAGCTCTTTAGCATGCTCCTTTAGAACATCAAACTTCCCTTCATTAACTAGAGCCTTATTGGTAAGATAGCTGCTTATTCCAGCTCCTGAATAGCCAAGCTTTAAGAAGGCTTCTAGATTGTCTGGTGTTACTCCAGCGGTAGCTATGAGTTTAACGTGATTTATAGGTCCCAATATGTCCTTTGCATAGGTAAGTCCAAGAGTTCCTGCAGGAAATAGCTTAACGAAATCTGCACCAGCGAAGTGAGCATCCAGTATTTCTGTGGGGGTCATTGCTCCTGGGATGGTGACCATATCTAGCTTATTACCCTCCTGTATAACTTCCTTATTAACATTTGGGGCTATTATATATTCTGCTCCAGCCTTCTTAGCTTCATGAACCTGATCCACGGTAACTACTGTTCCGGCGCCAATCTTTACCTTGCCATCAAAGGTAGATGTCAGAAGCTTAATGGCTTCAGAGGTTTTCGTAAGACAATCCTTATCTCCCTGATCGAAGGTAACCTCTACTAAGCGTACCCCACCTTCATAGAGAGCCTTTACGAGGCTAACGAGGCTTTCGCCGTATATTCCTCTACAAATTGCTATTATTTTATGTTCTTCTATAAAATGAATTATTTTATCTTTCATATATCCACCTTTCTTCTTAAGGAATGTACTGCTATTTTTTATAACAGTTATATCGAAACATTATCTTTTAAGACAAGCTTTTAATAAAAGATATAGTTATAACTATACCCCTTATAATTATATATCACTAATAAGTGATTCTTTATATATTTAAATATTAATATAATAATAATTATTTACTTATTAATGGCTATTTATCATCCGACTTCAAGTTTTTTTATGTTTACATCCTCTCCATTTCCCAGCTATTTCTTTATGTTATCCTTCTTTTCAGCTCTTAGCTCTTACTTTTTACTTCCTACCTATCTTTTATCTTTCAACTCTTAGCCCTTAGCTCTTACTTCTTAGCTATTTTTTACTACACTATCAATTTTTTATAAAATAAATTACATAAATAACTATAATTATAAAAAATACATTATTTTATTTTAATTATTATAATATTCATAATTTTACATTGAAAGGAAAATAGTTGTGTGATATATTATATGTAAACGTTAAACAAACTCTGGAGTAAAGAGTTTTATTTTTATAGTTATTTGTTAAACAATAAAACAATATGACTAATAAATTAACTTTTATAAGCTTGCTGTGAATAAAAATCATTAATCATATTTAATTTATATTTTTTTGAGGATTAATTTAGGAAGTAGTTAGTTCAATGGGGGATGGATATGTTTAAACCTGTTAAGTCACAAAACCTTTCGGAGGTTGTAGTTAATGAAATAATTAGCTTAATGGAAAAAGGAGAGTTAAAACCAGGAGATAAGCTTCCAGCAGAAAATGTATTTGCAGAGCAGCTGGGGGTAAGTAGAGGGATACTTAGAGAAGCTCTTACCATATTACAATTTCAGGGCTTTATAAGCAGGAAGCCGAAGGATGGAACCTATATTAGGGAGCTAGAGGAATATGAAAAGGCTTCTACCTCTGTGATAGAATCCTTAAAAAATGCTACATATATGGATCTTATTGAGCTGAGGGAGGCGTTAGAGCTCCGTACCGTAGAGCTAGCAGTTGAGAGAGGGAAGGATAGTGATATTCAGGCTATAGTAGATTACATCAACTCAGTTAATCCAGAGGATAAAAATTATAGTATTATAGACTATAATTTTCACTTGAAGATTGCTGAGCTAACAAAAAATCTTCTTCTTAGTAATTTTATAGAATCCTATTATGATCTGATTAGAGAGCTAGGGGAGAAGAGCAATAAAAATATTGAAAGAAGGCAGGAGATTATTAAAGAACATAAGGCATTAATCACTGCTATAGCTGATAGAGATAAGGATGCAGCTAGGGAGGCTTTAAGCTTCCATTTGAGAAAGGTTAGAGCTACTATTTCTGAAAGCAAAATATAAAGTAAGATAGAATATTTACTTTTATTTTTAGGGTAAATTGTTAAACAATAAAACAATTGATTTTTTATCTGATATCAAAAATAACTTAGTGGGAGGTATGAAATGGGAAGGACTTTAAAGATACTTTCACCCTGTGGGATATTAGGCTATGGCTTTCCTAAGGAATCCTTCTTAAAGGCCTTAGAAGACAGGCCTGATGCTATAGTGGTTGATGCAGGCTCCACAGATGCAGGACCACATAAGCTTGGAGCTGGTGTGTCTATAGTAAGCAGAATGGCATGTAAAAAGGATTTGTATCTTTTGATTAAAGGAAGCAGAAGCTTAAATATACCATTGATAATAGGCTCTGCTGGAGGCTCTGGAGGCAGAGTTCATGTAGAGTGGACTATGAACATAATAAAGGAGATATTGAAAGAGGAAAAGCTTTCTTCAAGGCTAGCGGTGATTTGGGCAGACATACAGAAGGATAGAATCAAGGAGGCCATTAAACTTGGAGAAGTTGAGCCTATGGGAAGCAACATTCCACAGCTTGAGGAGAGTATAGTAGAGGATACAGCTTCCGTAGTAGCACAAATGGGGGTAGAGCCTATATTAGAAGCTCTAGAAAATGGAGCAGAAATCATAGTTTGTGGAAGGGCTTATGACCCAGCACCTTTTGCTGCCGTAGGGATATATAAGGGGTTTGATGAAGCCTTGTCCTATCATTTAGGTAAAATTCTTGAGTGTGGAGCACTTTGTGCAGAGCCTGGAACAACTAAAGACTGTATAATGGGGGTTTTAGAGGAAGATAGCTTTTGTATTTATCCAACAAACCCAGAAAGAAGATGTACACCCATAACTGTCGCAGCTCATACCTTTTATGAGAAAGACCATCCTTACATCTTGAAGGGTCCAGGCATTATCTTAGATCTCGAAGCTTGTGATTTTCAGGAGGTGGATTCCCGCACAGTTAGAGTAAGGGGCAGTAAGCTTGAGAAAAGTAAGGGCTATTACATTAAGCTTGAAGGTGCTAGAAAGCTTCTTTATAGAACCTTTGTAGTGGCAGGAATAAGGGATCCAATACTTATAGATAAGCTCTCAGAGGTAGAAGCCTTGGTAGAAGCAGGAGTTAGAGAGTATTTTTCTGAGCTACATCAGGAGGATTTTAAAATAAACTTTATTAACTATGGAATAGATGGAGTTATGGGTGAATTAGAACCTTCTCTAGAGAAGACTCATGAGGTTGGTGTTCTCTTTGAGGTTTTAGCTAAGAGTCAGGAGCTTGCCAGTATCATCTGCAGCTCAGTACGTTCAACCTTTATGCATTATGGCTATGAGGGTAGAAAGTCCACCTCGGGGAATCTGGCATTTCCTTTTGCACCCAGTGATGTAGAGTTCGGACCGGTATATGAATTCAGCATATATCATCTTATGAAGGTTAATGGCGGTAAGGAGCTATTCCCAATTGAGTATTTGGAGGTACACAATGGATAAATTAAAAAATCTAGCAAAGGTCCTGAGGAGTAAAAATAGTGGCCCTTTTTCAATAACCTTGGACGTGCTTTTTGAGGATGAGGAGAGCTATGAGAGGACATTAGCATCAGGATATTTTACTCGTGATAATATCGCAGCTCTTTATAAGCTAAGAATTGATGAAATCACTGAATTGGTTTTTTTCCATAAAGCCTTAGGGATAAAGGTTACCTTTAATAGGAATGTATCCTCAGGCACTGCCTTTGATAGAGATGTGTATGGAGCACAACAGCATGCACCTCTACTTGACCTAATTATCCCATAAAGGAGGGAGAAGCTTTGAGTAAAGGAAGATTTAATAAGACTTTAGGTCAGATGAAAAAGGATCGCGTTCTCTATCTTCTGATTTTCCCAACCCTGCTTTATTTTATCATATTTAGATTATGGCCCATCATCAATATGAGACTAGCTTTTTATGACTATAAGGCCTTTGGACCTTGGGAGTTTCAAGGATTTAAATATTTTGAGCTAGTTTTTAAATCACCACAGATAAAGGATATATTAACTAATACACTTATAATAAGCTTTATGAAATATATTCTGCTTTTCCCATTTGTTGTACTCTTTGCGATACTTTTATCTGAGATAAGAAGTAATCGTTTTAGAAAGTATGTGCAGGTTATATCCTTTCTACCACACTTTTTATCTTGGGTTGTTATTGCAGGTATCTGGATTGCAATACTGTCACCTTATGGTGGTGCTGTCAATGAAGTGCTAAGCATATTTAATCTTCCTTCGGTAGATTTTATGACGGACAAGGATTCAATCAGATGGGTACTGCTTTTTTCCGAAGCCTGGAGAAGTATTGGCTGGGATTCAATAATTTACTTTGCCGCGATTATATCAATTAGTCCAAGCATCTATGAGGCAGCAAAAATAGATGGAGCCAATAGATTTAATATTGTTAAATACATTGTTATTCCGGCGCTTGTAATTCCAATGGTTACTATGTTCATATTAAATTTAGGCTTTTTCTTAAATGCAGGCTTTGACCAAGTGCTGAACTTTACTAATGATGCTGTTAACAGCAGGATTGATATTTTAGATACCTATATATATCGCTTAGGAATAATAAATGGTCAGTATTCTTTAGGTACAGCCGTAGGTGTTCTTAAAGGAATTGTGGGAGTCTTCCTGGTACTTGTCACTCATATAACCTCAAAAAAGCTAACTGGAACGGGGGTGTGGTAGCATGCTTAATATTAGAGAAAAGAAAGAGGTTATATACAAAAAGAGCTTTAAGGATACTGTAAGAGGAATGATTAAAAATTTTAGTATCTATCAGCTTTTACTTGTGATTATCTTTTTCCTGTTAACCCTCACAATGATAATACCCCTATTAAATATTCTAGCGGTATCCCTTTCAGACCCCTCGGAATCCGCATCTATGTCAGGCTTAGCTATAATACCTAAGAAGCTTAATTTAATAAACTATAAGGTTATTTTAAGCCATCCAGTTTTGGTGCCAGCGCTGCTTAATTCTATATTTATAACTGTAGTAGGAACCTTAATAAATGTTCTTTTAACCACCACTGCTGCTTATGTCCTCACAAGACCAAAGCTTGTATTTAAAAAAGCCATAATGGTTTTCCTGATATTTATGATGCTCTTTGACCCAGGGCTTGTGCCTGAGTATTTAGTAATTAAGGATATTGGACTTATGGGAAGCCAGTGGTCTGTAATACTTGTAAATGCTGTAAATGTTTATTATCTCATTATAATGATGAGATTCTTCAATGAGGTGCCAAGAGAAATGTTTGAAGCAGCAGAAATAGATGGCTGTGGTCACTTAAAAATGCTTTTTAGGATAGTGTACCCCCTGTCAAAGGCAGGTATAGCAACCATCACTATGTTTTATGCAGTAGTCAGATGGAATGAATATTTTAAGGCTGGTATTTATATTACCAGTGCTAAGAAGACAACTCTTCAGGTTATTCTTAGGCAGTTTATAGTTCTAGAGGACAATGCTACCTTAATTGGAGCACAGAACCTATTCAACTACAATGAGCTGGCGAGATTAGATTACAATGCCCTTAAGTACGCTACCATCATTGTAGCTATAATACCGATTTTATTACTCTATCCATTAGTCCTTAAATTTTATACTGGGGACATTATGGTTGGAGGAGTTAAAGAATAAATAGATCAAAGGGAGGATTGAAGATGAAAAAAATATTAGCACTACTCTTAGTAAGTGTAGTGAGCCTAGGGGTCCTATCCGGCTGTGGCAAGGATGGAGAAGGAAAAAATCCCGGTTCCTCAGGAAGTGGTACTAAGGAAAGTCCTGTGAAGGTATCAATTGTATTGAAGGATGTTAATCCTACAGACGAAAATATCCCTGAAATGGTAGAAGCTATAGAAAAGGGTCTAGAGGCTAATGGAAGCTATATAGACCTGGAGTTTATTGAGGCCCCTACAGGAACCTATGGTGAAGCTGTTCCTCTAGCATTCAGAACCGGACAGATATCCCCAGATATTATATATTTTCAAGGAGGGGATAATGCTATAGCTAGTGATGGTATGCTTGAAGACCTAACACCATATATTGAGAAGTCTACCCATGTTAAAGTACTAATGGAGAAGCATAATGTGGAAAGAATGAAGAATTACCCATATCTCTTATGGCTTGCACCTGCAAGAGTAAGCACTCCAGTAGTCAGAAAGGATATAGCAGAGAAGACTGAGAGCTATTCTGCACTTATAGAAGATCCGACAACTGATAATTATTATAAATTCTTTAAAGAAATAGTAGATAAGAAATTAGCAGATTTTGCTACAACCTCTGATGGTGATTTAACCAGATTAGATAGCGTATTTAATCATGCCTTTGGCGTTACCTCCACGGTAATGGAGGTTGATGGGAAATGGGTATTTTCCAAGGCAACAGAGTTTGAGAAGGATAAGCTTGAGTTTTATGCAAAGCTTTATAAAGAAGGGTTAATAGATCCAGCTTATGTAACTAATGCCTGGGATACAATGGAGCAAGCTTTCTATGAAGGAAAAGCTGCCTTCATAGCTGGTACTGCAGGTAAAGTAATCGATATCTACAATAATAAAATGGTACAGACTCAAGGAGAGGCAGCAGAGCTTGTAGTGCTTCCGCCAGCGAAGGGAGTTTCTCAGGCTTATACCTCAATTGATGTAACAAAGGAAACTAGAGGCTTTGCTATTAATGCTCAGTCAGAGGTTAAGGATGCTGCTTTTGAAGTTCTTGAATTTATGGCAAGCCCTGAAGGTCAGAAAATAGATAAGCTGGGATTAGAGGGAGTTCATTATAATGTGGAAGGGGATAAGGTAGTTTATACAGACAAGTTCCCAGAGTGGTATGCAAGATTTTGGGAAACTACCTATAAGTTTGAACCAACACCAGCCCTGGCAGAGCCCTTAATGGGGGAAGCTGCTAATGATTCCTTAAAGAAGGCAGGAGAATATTATTACGAAGATATTAATGTTCTTATTCCTTCAGAGCTATCTCCACAATGGGATGCTATGATATCTCTTTACAAGGAATATGCCTCAGATATTATCAGAGGAGTTAAGCCAGTAAGTGCCTTTGATGAGTTTGTAGAAAAATGGAATGAAGCTGGAGGAGATACCTTTAGTGAATACCTAGCAGAGGAATTAAAATAGAGGATACAAAAACAAAAGAGCGGCAATACATCTTGCCGCTCTTAATATAAGAGAGGAGCCTTAAACTATGGTAGATAATTATTTGGAGAAGGTCTATAGTGGCTTTTTAGGAATGAATGTTGGTATTCGTTTAGGAGCACCGGTGGAGCCAACAATATGGACATATGAAAGAATTGAAAGAACCTACGGAGACATCACTGGCTATGTTAAGGATTTTATTAACTTTGCAGCCGATGATGATGCCAATGGTCCCTTTTACTTTTTAAGGGCTCTCTACGATGAGGATCAAAGCCAGGGCCTTAAGCCTGGACATGTAGCAAATGCTTGGCTTAACTATGCCCGTGAGGAAGTTGGTATGTTCTGGTGGGGAGGCTATGGAAATAGTACAGAACACACTGCCTACTTAAATTTAAAAAATGGAATAGAAGCTCCTAAATCAGGATCTATAGAGCAAAATGGCAAAATCATTGCTGAGCAGATTGGTGGACAGATTTTTATAGATACCTGGGGACTCGTGCTTCCAGATGATATTAATAAGGCTGCGGACTACGCAGCTATAGCAGCCAGTGTATCCCATGACGGAGAAGGGATTTACGGAGCTAGATTTATTGCAGCCTGTATTTCAAAGGCCTTTAATGAAAGAAATCCTATGAGGCTTATTGAAGCAGGACTTTCTGTGATTCCAGAATCCTCTACTTATGCTGCTGTTACCAAGGCTGTAGTTGATTTTTATAAGGAAAATCCAAAGGATTTCAGAGCCTGCAGAAAATATCTTGAGGATAACTGGGGCTATGATAAATACCGGGGAGTATGTCACATAATTCCTAACGCTGGGGTATGTGTGTTAGCTCTTATATATGGTGAGGGTGATTTTAATAGAACTGTTGAAATTGCTACTATGTGTGGCTGGGACACAGACTGCAATGCTGGAAACGTGGGAACTATCATGGGAGTTGCCTGTGGGCTTGATGGAATTAAGAAGGAATACTTAAGTCCTATTAATGACTCAATAGTTCTATCTGGTATTTCTGGTTATCTAAATATATTAGATGTGCCAAGCTATGCTAAGGAATTAGCTTTATTAGGGTACAAGCTTAAGGGTGAAGAGGCACCAGAATGGTTAAAGGAAGCCTTTAAGGAGGATGAGATTTACTTTGATTTTGAGCTGCCAGGCTCCACCCATAATTTTAGGGTTTCTAATCCTTTTTATTGCTCCATAAAACACTCTGAGGATAAGGCTTATAAGGGTAAGGGATCCTTGGCTGTACTTTTTGACAGGATGGAAAGGGGTAAAAAGTGTAAGATTTTCTATAAGCCTTTTTATAGAAGGGCTGATTTTAGTGATGAAAGATATATGCCGGTATTTTCTCCTAAAGCATACTCAGGACAGGAAGTATCCTTCTATGTTTATGCAGATAGATGGAATGGAGAAAGTGTATACCTATCACCTTATGTGAGAAACACCGCCACGAAGGAAGAAGTTTTACTGGGTGGTATGGTTATTAAGGATGAAGGGTGGCAGGAAATTAAATTTACTATTCCTCATTGTGATGGGGCTATGATTGATGAAATTGGAATAGTATTTGAAGGAAATTCTCCTGGCAAGTACAAGGACTTAGGTATTTTATATATTGATGAGTTTATTATAAAGGGTAAGGCTTCCTATGAGATAAAAATAGCTAAGCAGGGAAAGGAATTTGGTTCCATAACACCCTTCTCTCATAACCATGGAGCATGGTCCATAGAAGACGGTAGAATGCAGGCAATAACTGTAGATCATTGCGAAGCTGTAACGGGGAATTATTTCACTAGAGATTTAGTGCTGGAGGGTAGTGTTATACCAGAACGTGGTGTAAGCCACCTTATGGCGGCAAGAGTTCAGGGAGCAATCAGAGGATATTATGCAGGCTTTAATGCAGAGGGAAGAGCAGAGATTCTCATAAATAACAAGGGTTTAAAAACCTTAGCTTCTACTCCATATCCTTGGGAATTTGGTAAGGAGTATAAGCTTACCTTTACGCTTGAAGGCTCAGAGCTATCTTTAGCTATTAATGGAGAAGAGGTATTAATGACAGTAGATAACACCTTAAGCTATGGAATGGTAGGCTATAGCAAGTATGCCCTAGGAAGAAGCCTTTTTGGAGATTTAAAGGTTAAGGAATTATAAGTGTATAAGAAGGAGAAGAGAAATGGCCAAGTTTAATATTAAATTTGAAGCTAAGTCTGTCGAAGGGCCTGCATATCTCATAGTTTACATACCTGAAAAGCTTATTAGAGAAGGAAGGGTACAGGAAGCAAAAGTGGTTTATCTCCTTCATGGGAAGAATGGTGATGGAGAGGATTTTGGAGAGTATACAGGCTGTTACCCATATGCTAAGGAGCATGAGCTGATTTTAGTCAGCTCCTCCATGAGCAATAGCTATTATACAGATATGGCCTATGGTCCTAAATACTTCGAACTACTTTCTTCAGAAATACCTTTGTTTTTGAATAATACCATGAAGCTAAGCACTGATAGGGATAAAAACTATGTTCTTGGCTTTTCCATGGGAGGCTTTGGTGCCTTAAAGCTTGCTTTAACTTATCCTGAGCGCTTTAAGGAGGTATGCAGTATTTCTGGAAGTTTGAGGTCCATGGCTGACAATGAGAGGCTTATAAAGGGAGGACAGAGACAGGATCTTAATTTAGCCTTTGGGAGCTGTAATGAGAAAATGTATAAAGCAAATGATATTTATTATTTATTAGATAAGCTTATAAAAAATAAGTCTACAATTCCCTATATTAATATTAGCTGTGGAGAACAGGATGGACTCATAAGGTTTAATAAGGCTTATGTTGAATTTTTAGAGGAGAAAAAAGTGCCTCATAGCTTTTTAGTTAACCCAGGGGATCATTCTCTCAGCTACTGTGATAAAGAAATGCTGAGATTCTTCTGTAAAATTTCCTAGGAAAAGTAAATGTAAAGAATAAAAAAATCACCAATGAGGGGGAAGTATTATGATTAGCAGAAAAGAATTGATTGATAATAAGGAGCTTGCCTATGACAAAGCCTTAGGTGCACTGGCAGGCTTGGCTATAGGAGATTCTTTCGGAGATGCCTCCAGAAAGCCAGAAAATCAGCTTTTGTATGGTATAACCACAGACTTTAACGAGGGAGCTTCCTGGAGTACTGATGATACAGAGTTTGGTCTATTAACTGCCACAACCTTAATAAAGGCGCAGGGAAATCCAACAGCACAGGATTTTGTAGATGCATGGCTTGAGCATGTGGCAGTGCAGGATGACTTCCCAAGGGGAGGCGCTAGTGAGATTGAGGGAGCTAGAAATTTAAAGAGAGGAATTCTACCTCCATACTCTGGCATGTACAATTCTTATTATAATAGTGATGGAAGTGCTATGAGGATATCACCTATAGGAATCATCTGTGCTGGAGATGTAAAAAAAGCCTGTGAGCTTGCAGAGATAGATGCCTCTCTCAGCCATTATAGAGAAGGAATATGGGGAGCTCAAGCAGTAGCGGCAGCAGTGGCAACAGCCATGGTAGATGGGACAATAGATGAAATCATAGAGGCAGCATTGAGCGTTATTCCAAAGGACTCCTGGCTTTATTACACCATGAATAAGACCTTTGAGATTATTGATGAACAAGAGGGTGACTTCTTCAAATCATGGATGCTTATCCATGATGAACTCTGGACTAGCTATAAGGCAGTAGTGCCTGAAGCTATCGCCAGCGCCTTTGGTGTGCTAAAATTAGTTAATAAGGATTTTAAAACTGGTGTTATAGCAGCAGGAAACTTTGGAAGAGACGCAGATACTATAGGGGCTATTGTAGGAGCTATCTTAGGTGCAAAATATGGTGCTTCCAATATTCCAGAAAGATGGCTTGAAAAAACTAGATACCCTTCAGGTACCTGTCTAAGCTTCACCAAGGGTCTTGATGTTAAGGAATTAAGCAGGAGTCTGGCAGAGCTTATTAAATAATTTAATTTTGGGGTGAAGCATGAAGATAATAAATATTGGTTCATTAAATATTGATTATGTTTATCAGGTGGATGATTTTGTTGCTGGAGGGGAAACAAAGCTTTCTGAAGCAATGAAAATATTCAGCGGTGGTAAGGGCCTAAATCAGTCCATAGCACTGAGAAGAGCCGGCGCAGAGGTCTACCATGGAGGTCTTATAGGCAGTGATGGAGCATTTCTAAAGGAGCTACTGCAGCAGGAAGGGGTTAATACGGACTTTATTTCCACAGTAGAAGGCTCTACAGGTCATGCAATAATCCAGGTGAATAACCATGGTGAAAATTGTATACTTCTCTTTGGAGGGGCTAATCAGCTTTTTACCACGGAAGGTATAGACACAATTCTCGCAAGCTTCAATAAAGGTGACTATGTACTTTTACAGAATGAGATAAACCACATGGATTATATAATCAATAAGGCCTATGACCTTGGACTGAAAATTATACTGAACCCTTCTCCAATAAATGATAAGCTAAAAAGCTATCTTTTATATAAGGTAAGCACCTTTATACTAAACGAAGTTGAAGGCAGTGCTCTCACGGATAGAGAAGAACCAGAGTCTATATTAAATGAGTTAACAAGCAAATATCCCAATAGTGAATTTGTCCTTACCTTAGGTTCAAAAGGAGTAATATATGCACATCAGGAAGAGAGAATAGCTGTACCAGCACAAAAGGTAACTCCCGTAGACACAACTGCTGCCGGGGATACCTTCACTGGCTACTATCTTTCAGCCATACTAATGGGCAAAACTGTTAAGGAAGCCTTAGAGCTTGCCACAGCAGCTGCAGCCCTATCTGTTACTAGACCAGGAGCCGCACCATCTATTCCAGTACTTTCTGAAATCTTAATATAAAAAATAACACTGCTCAGATAGGATTCTTTTTGGGCAGTGTTATTTTTATGCAATTATGTATTTTTAAAATAACAGCTCTATGAGTTATATGAATTCTGTAGATATTTGTGATTTAAACTATATCATATTATTTTATAGCTAATAAAGAAATTAATCTATTAAAATCTTAGTAGGTATAAGAATCATGTAATGTTAACTTGACATGGAAATAAAATACAGATAAAATGTAAGGTAAGCATTACATCCTGGAGGAAAATAAATGAAAAATAGGATCCGCGAATTAAGAGAAAAAATGGGGATTACGCAAGAAGAGTTGGGAAAAAAGATAGGAATATCACGACAAGCTATAAATGCACTTGAAACAGAAAAAAATGAGCCATCAATATGGATAGCTTATGATATTGCAAAAATATTTAACTGTTCCATTGAAGAAATTTTCATTTTTGAGGAAAGTGAGAGAAAATCTAGGGCAGATAGGAGCAGAGGTGAAAAAAATGGCCTTAAGACAGCTTAGATATAATGATGATGATATACTAAGAAAAAGATCTAGAACAGTAAAAGAGGTAGACAATCATATAAGAATGATATTAGATGATATGTTAGACACTCTTCATAATACAGAAAATGGAGCAGCAATTGCAGCACCACAGATTGGAATATTAAAGAGATTAGTAGTAATAGATATGGGGACTGGTGTGTTTAAATTAGTAAGTCCACAAATTATTGATACAAGTGGGGAACAGGAATGTATAGAAGGCTGCTTAAGTATTCCAGATAGATATGGAAAAACAATCCGTCCAGAAAAAGTAACTATTAAAGCCCTAAACGAACATGGAGAAGAAGTTGTATTAACAGGACAAGGTGAGATGGCCAAGTGCTTCTGCCACGAACTAGATCATTTAGATGGAATTCTATTTACAGATAAGGTCATTAAATGGATAAAATAGCCTAATATTAAAATCAAAGGGTTGCTCCACAATGAATTAAAAATTCAAGTGTAACACCCCTTTTCCTCTTTTTTTTCAACTTTTGCCTTAGATCCCTTAGCTCCATTAGCTCTTAACTCTCTTTTATCTTTTGCTCTTTGCTCTTATCTCTTACTTCTTAGTTATTACCTCTTAGTTCTCTTTTATCTTTGCTATTCAACTCTTACTTCTTACCTATTACCTCTTAGTTCTCTTTTCCACGTGATGTCTCCCCCTAGGAACTATAAACGGAGTCCCAGAAACAGGATCACTAATCACAGTGCAATCAAGGTCAAAAACCTTCTTAATCAATTCTTCCGTGATGATCTCTGAAGGAGCCCCCTGTGCGATGAGGTTTCCCTTCTGTACTGCAAATATATAGTCAGCATATCGTGCTGATAGATTTATATCGTGTAAGACCATTACTATGGTGGTGCCTAGCCTTCTATTCAGGTCTGTGAGGAGGTCGAGGATTTCCACCTGATAGGCTATGTCTAGGAAGGTGGTGGGCTCGTCCAGGAGGAGGATGTCCGTCTGCTGAGCTAGAGCCATGGCTATCCATACTCTTTGACGCTGACCTCCGGAGAGCTCGTCTACGCTGCGGTTTGCTAGCTCGGTGATTCCCATAATTTCTAAGGCTTCTTCTACGGCCTCGTAGTCCTTTTTAGTGAGGCCTTTAAAGAAGGATTGATAAGGGAAACGGCCACGTCCTACTAGGTCTGCTACGGTAATGCCTTCGGGAACTATGGGAGATTGAGGCAGAAGACCTAAAACCTTTGCCAGCTCCTTAGGAGGCATTTCTGTTAATTTCTTTCCGTCGAGAAGAACCTCACCAGACATTGGCTGTATAAGTCTGGAGAGAGTTTTGAGCAGGGTGGATTTACCACAGGCATTGGCTCCTATTATTACGCTGATTTTGCTTTTAGGAATGGTGATATCAATACCATTTACAATTATTCTTTTATCATAGCCAGAGGTTACGCTGTTGGCTTTCAATAAATGTTCATTCATTATGCTGCTCCTCCTCGTTTGTTCATGCGGATCAATAGATAGAGTAGATAGGGAGAACCTAATATTCCTGTAATAATCCCTACGGGGAAACTGGTATCAAAGGCAAACTGACCGATTAAGTCTGAGGCTAGCACCAAGATTGCTCCTGTAAGACCTGCAGGGAATTCAGTGGGTGCACCTATACCCACAAGCTTCGTAGCTATTGGACCTGCCAGAAACGCCACAAAGGCTATGGGCCCGGTAACTGCCGTTGCAAAGGCAATGAGAAATACTGCGCTTATTATTAAAAGAATTCTAGTGACATCAGTTCTAACACCCAAGGATATGGCTGACTGTTCTCCTAGCTCTAGAATCCTTAAATGTCTTCCAAGTAATATGATTATTAGCCCAAAGACCACTACTGCTATAAATAGCCCGCCTAGCTGACTCATTCTTATTCCGTTAAGAGTTCCACTGAGCCATCTTAGAGCCCCAGGAACATCGTACTCTGAGGCTCTTAGAAGAAGGAAGGAAATTACAGCATTTAACATGGCTTGGACTCCAATTCCTATTAGAATTAATCTTCCTCCAGAGAAGCTTCCACCCTTGGAAAGAAAGTAGATGGTGACTGCTACTAAAAGACCAGATACAACTGCAGCTGCCGAAACAACGGTTCCACTTAGACTCAGCACAAGTATGCAGAAAACTGCTGCTACACTGGAGCCGGAGGTTATTCCTATGATATCTGGACTTGCTAAGGGGTTTCTCAGCATAGTCTGAAAGGTGCTGCCTGCCATACCAAAGGCCATTCCAGCAAGTAGAGCTGAAAGCATTCTTGGAAGTCTTAAGGTAGAGATGGCAAAGGTAGCTCCCTGTACCGACTCGCCAAGAAGTACTCTAAGCACTACACTGGGAGAATATATAGTATTTCCAAGTAAAAGAACCATGGCACAAAGTAATAGAGCCAGTATAGCCAATAAAATAGTCACTGTAAAATAGCGAAATCTTCTCTTAGAAGCTCCTTTTTGGACAATATTATTTTCTATCATAATGCTTTTACCTTCGCTTTCTTTGCAATGATTATCAGTATTGGTGCTCCTAAAAAGGCTGTGATAATTCCTGCCTCAAGCTCACTAGGACTTCCTATGAGCCTACCAAGAACATCAGATATGGTTAATAGAATTGCACCACCTAGAGCTGACATGGGTATGATGAGCCTCAGGTTTGGTCCACAGAAGAGCCTCATAACATGAGGAACCATAAGACCTATAAAAGCTATGGGCCCCGCAAGAGCTGTGGTAGCTCCGCATAACAATATTCCAGCTATTGCCCCCACAAGCCTCACAACTCCTGTTCGAACACCTAAGCCTACGGCAGCGTCATCTCCTAAAGCAAGAGTATCCAGTGCTGGGCTTATTATTATAGCGATACCAAGTCCTATAATAATAAAGGGAAGTACAGCTGCAATACCCTTCCAGGTAGCTCCACCGATACTCCCTACCTGCCAGAAGCGGAAGGCATTCATTACCTCTGTGCGAGGCAATATAATAGCATTAACTAATGAGGTTAGAGCAGCACTGGTAGCAGTACCGGCTAAGGCAAGCTTAATAGGAGTGGCACCTCCATAGCCCATAGAGCCAATACCATAGACAAATATTGAGGTGATGGTAGCTCCTGCAAGGGCAAAAATAATATATCCGCTGGCTGTGCCTAGATTAAAGAAGGCTATGCCAATAACCACGAACAAGGAGGCTCCCGTGTTAACTCCTAGAATGCTGGGATCCGCTATGGGATTTCGGGTGATTGCCTGCATAAGTGCTCCAGATACACCAAGAGCTGCCCCAGCCAAGAGGCCGAAGACAGTTCTGGGTATTCTTTCACTCACTACAATTTCATTTAAGGTGGATCTTTCAGAATGAATTATAGCATTTATCACATCATCAAAGCCTACAATTCTTGCCCCAAAGGCTAAGGAGGCTAAACCACACAAAAGGAGAAGAATTAAGCTGCCGATAACTAATGTGGTTATTTTTGAATGCTTCATTTTACTTTATCCGCTGCCTCTCCTATAATGGTGAGATATTCATCAATAGTTGCGGGAATTGAAAGGGCGCTAGGTGTTCCAGAGGCAGCTAAGGGGGTACCATCTTCAATTACTGCAACAGAGCCTCTCTTTACTGCAGGTATTGTTCCAACTAAGGAATCAGCCTGCAGCGCAGCAAGGAGTGTATCAGTTCCGTAAGTTATGATAATATCTACGTCATTTAATACATCAACATTTTCTGAGCTTAGTTCGATAGAAAAGCTGTCGCTCTCCTTAGCTAGTGCTGTAACACTCTCAGGGAAAGGCATTCCTAAATCCGTAAGATATGCAGCTCTTGGATCCGATGGAAGGTATACATAGAACTTCCCTAGATCTGCTGGATTAAAGTATAAGAAGGCAGTCTTTTTTCCTGCAATTTGAGGATAATCCTTAGCTTTAGTGTCTATTAGCTCTTCCAGTTCTTTAACCATGGCTTCACCTTCTGCTTTCATTCCTATAGCTTCAGCATTAATTGTTATCTGCTCTCTCCACAGGGTCTGCCATGGGAGGCTTGGATATGCAATTACCGGAGCGATTTCACTTAATAAAGCATACTCTTCTTGTGTAATTCCTGAATATGCTGCTAGTATTATGTCTGGCTGTACATCATTTATGGCTTCAAAATCTAATCCAGCTACATCATTAAATAGCACAGGATTTTCTTCGCCTAATTCTTTATATTTATTTATAGTCCAAGGTAAAAGTCCGCTACCATCGGTAACACCATAGTTTGCTTCTGATATGCCAACGGGAACTACACCTAAGGCTAGAGGTACGTCATGATTTCCCCAAGAGATAGTAGCAATGCGTTCAGGCTTTTCTTCTATAACTGTTTCTCCAAAAGCATGCTTTATAGTAATAGGATAGCTAACTTCAGAATTACTGCTGCCATTTCCTTCTGTAGAATTACCACCTGAATTATTATTTGGAGCTGAAGAGGATTTCCCACATCCCGTCAATATCAGTGTCACTACCATTACTGCTGGGATAATGGATTTAATTAATTTATTCTTCATTATATCTCCCTACCTTTTTATTATTATTTTATTATATATTAGTTAGCTTTAACTAACTGCCAAATGAATCTTACAATTTTTTCTAGAGAAAGTCAAGATGTTTTTATCTAAATATGCATGTATTTGTTATTTGATTAACTAATATATAGAATGTTATATCTCCTAGAGCAAGATTCCTTAGGAATAATAGCATTTAGATTTTAAAATAAAATAAAAATTACTACAGAAGTTAACTTCTATAGTAATTTTTAGCTATAATTATATATTTTTTATTAAATATATTCTTGTTATTTTGATGTTTTCTTAACAATATATTCTTAATGCTTAAAGAATTTCTGTATAAATTTATAAGAGCGGCTGTATAGGTATCCTAAGTAAGAAACTAAATATCCTCTTCTTTAAGATAGCTGCTGGTACAAAAGGCTTCTTCACCATTAAAGAGGATCTTACTCCAGCCATCAGAACGCTTTTCGATAAGAGGGACCTTTTCATTGGCTGGTAGGGAGCCTAGAATACTATAATTAGTTCCAGGACCAGAGCGGACATTGATATTTTCAGTTGAATAAACTAATATCTCTTCTTCCTCTTCCTCATCATTGTTATCTGAGATGTTATCTGGAGAGGTTGTACTAATATCTTCATCTATTTTTGAGTTATCTTTATCCTGTGATTCTGCTATTTTTTCTGCTAATTTTAAATTATCTTCCTTAAGCTTGGCCTGCCTGCTTTCTCCAACTAATACAGTTGCTACTAAAGCTAATACAAGTACTACAATAATTAAGGCAGAATAAAGCTTTCCTTTATTCGAATCATTCATACATAATCCTCCATAAAATACATGCTATAACTCATATATCTCTATTATACACTAAAATTCCTTAATAACATCCTCTTTATGAAGGATATTGGACAATATTTTGAATCATTATAATATATGGGATAAATATTATAATATTCCAATAAAAAGGTATAAGCTCATAATAACGTGTTTACATTAGAAGAGCTACTCAAAAAAATAAGCGACATTTACAGGCGTTTTGTAATAAAAAAACTATGCTAAATAAATTAATTAGCATAGTTTTTTACATTTAATTATTTTAGTCTTAGTGAAGTAGATAATAATGCTACATAATTTTAATTGTTAATAGTACTCTTTATACTGGCAAAAATACTTTTGTTTCTTCTCCATTATCCTGTACTAATGCCATTGGATGGATCTTTGATATAGCATATACTTGAAAATAATCTCCTGCTGCCCCTGCAAAATTCAAAATCGTTACAATATAAATACTCAAAAAGAAATCAGATGGCAAAAGAAGTAGCATCAAAATCAAGGAAATTCCCCATACAACAATTGGAGAAAGAGCAATAATAATAAAACTTTTCTTGTTAAAATAAGCTGTACTGCCTGTACATATGAAGGGGAATTTAACCAAATAAGTCGGCTTCACACCAGATAACAGCTTCACAAAAAAACCATGTGTTAATTCATGCACTATCATATAAGCAGCACACATAAAAACTGTAATTAGGATTCTTATGCCAGTGTGCCAGCTACCTACTAATGGGAAGTTGAACAATTTAGCTAATCCAATCATAATAGCAACCAATAAAAACAGCAATATCTGTATACGCACATTAATTTTTTTGTCTTTACTCAAGTCCATTTTTTCATGAAATTTATAGTTTAATGGTAGATTGACTGTGTTCTGTACAACATTTGTTTTGCTCACTTCATCATCCTCCTATATTCCTTGTTTAACATAAAAATGATATTGCTACTTAATATTATATATCGAATATATAAATAATACCAATATTTGTAAATAACGTTTGCTGAGAATATAAACTTTTACTGTAGTATTTATATTTATTCTGGTGCCTCCTCTTAGGGGAGAGTCAACCTCTTAATTGAAATTTATTTTATTGCTATCATAACTCCATTATAAATAAATATTCTATTGATAGTAAAAAATATCATAAGAGGTACGAAAATTAAAATAAGTGGTAGAACTTTAAGGATGAAGTTAATTTAAATAATCTGTTTCAATTTTTCCTTGAGATAAAGCCAGGGGCATTGTTTACCTCAAATATATTTATTTTTAATAATTTATTCTTTTTTATGGAATATAATCAATTTATTGTATAATTATATTATCAGTGATAAATGGAGTTAAGCAAGTATATAGCTAGAGTCAAAGATTTATATAGGAGCATAATTAAAGTAAATGAAGTTGAAGAAGAATGGAAATTCTATTTAGTGTGACTGGATTTACAATATATGTAAAAAATAGACAATAGGGTAAGAGCTGAGCTAAGAGGCAGAATCGGAGGAAGTTGTGTAGATGAGCAAAGAGAAAGGGTATATTATTAAGGAAAATGCTCCAATTTATTTGACTAAGGATATGGATAAAACTTTAAGGTGGTTCAAGGAAGTCTTGGGCTGGCATGGAGGTATCGATGAACGGGATGCAGAGGGAAAGGGTACCTATGGATGTGCCTTTAGCCTTCCTCAGGAGATAGGAGAAGGAAACATAGACAGCTTTACGGGAATACATATGTTTTATGGAGAGCCTAAAAAGGGGCTTTTATCCTTTATGTATGTAGAAGGTATAGAAGAGTTTAGAAGCTTTATATTAAATAATAACTGGGATCAGGTATCAGATATTACCATGGAAAGCTGGGGTGGGAAGACCTTTAACCTCACCACAATTGATGGCTATGTACTGTATTGCTTTCAGTGAGTAGTTAAGAAAGACATATATATCATTTTTTAAAATGATATATATGTCTTTTTATAATAATAAACTTGGCTTTTTAGGCTGCTTAGTGGTTGTCTATTTTTATTGTGCTAGTAATTTTATTGCTATTGAATTATATGGTTCTTGGCCATTTTTCTTGTTGAATTTATATAGGATATCCTTTTCATCTTGAGGCTATGTGAAAGATTCAAGTTACTGTCAACAATCCATCCTTCTCCTCATAAGATAGACATTGGTGAGAGAATGGAGGGATTATAATGACAAGAATTATTAAAGAAATTTTTAGCTGGGTATTTAATAACCATCATTTAACTACAAAGGATATAACAGTATACGAGAAAGTAGCTCAGGCAGATTATCGGGCAGCAAATGAAGTACATCATTATAATATGAACTTAATAAAGCTTGGATAAAACAATGAAGCCCTAGATTATTATATAGGAATGTAATAATCTAGGGCATATTATTTTTGTGAACCTATAAGCTTGTACTATTTACAATCCATTATCTTAGAGCTAATCCTAGAATGTCTTGAGCTCTATGGATTGATATATGATCATACAGCATTCCTAACATAGCTTTTTATAATACCATCCTCTATAAGAATAATATCATCAGCATTTTCGGCTATCTTCATATCGTGGGTAACTATGATTATTGTTTGATTAAATTCCTTTGCTGATTCCTTAAGAAGGGCTATGAGCTCATCACCGCTTTTTCCATCTAAGTTTCCTGTAGGCTCATCAGCGAGGATTATAGCAGGCTTTGCCGCAAGAGCTCTGGCGCAGGCTACTCTCTGCCTTTGACCACCGGATAGCTCGTCAGGATAGTATTTCAGCTTATCTTCTATGCCTAGGGCTTTTACTACTCTTTCTATGTGGTCTTTATCAGGCTTTCTTCCATCCAGCTCTATAGGAAGCAGTATATTCTGCAAAACAGTATGCTCTGGAAGAAGGTTAAAGGCCTGGAATACAAAGCCGATTCTCCTTCTTCGAAATATAGCTAGCTTTGTATCATTTAAGTCAAAAACACTTTCTCCCTCTATATATAGCTTTCCTTCTGTAGGTCTATCTAGTCCTCCTAATATATGAAGGAGGGTAGATTTGCCGGAGCCGCTTCTTCCTATTATGGAATAAAATCTTCCTTCCTCAATCTCCAGGTCTCCAGATTTAAGGGCATGTACTGCAAGCTTTCCTTTACCATAGGTCTTTTCTATTTTTTCTGTCTTTAATATAACTCCCATATCTAAGCCTCCTTAACCCCTTATATTTTCTACAGGAGAATTTTTTATAATTCTTCTTGTAGGAAGTGTATAAATAAAAATAGTAATTATAAAGTAAATTATTGTAATGGCTATATGAATATAGAAGGGATAGTATTCTATAAATTTATTTAAATAGATGGTGATATCAAGCCCCTTGGACGCTGCTCTAGTGCTGAAAAGTAAATATACTGAGAAAGCAAGTAAAAGATGAGAGGCTATTATTGAAATAATGCCATTCCTGATTCCTTTTGATAGCTGTGTTCTTCTTAGCTGTTTTTCTGTTACTCCAATGGCCTGAAGTATCCCAGTTCTCTTTTTATCCTGGTCAGCTCTTGAGGATAAGCTGTTGTAGAGAATAATTGCCCCCAAAGCTGCGGAGACTACACATAAGAGAGCTAGAATGGCAGTATTATTTCTAGCCTCTGAGAGCATAAGCTCATTATCCTCTCTGAAATTTGTTACATATCCACCTAACTCTTCCGATACCTTCTGGAGTCTTGCTTCTAATTTTGAAGGATCCCTACCCTTATCTGTATAAAAATAAAAAACAGTTCTTCCTAGCTTTACCTTAGCTATGGTTTGATTCATTAAGGCTATAGCATTGTTGCTCATAATACCCATGTCCATACCAAAGCCTACATAAAGCTCACTCATAAGAAGAGGGGAGCCGATGATTCCATAGCTTTGATTGGTATCAGAAAAAGGCCATACACCCTTTCCTGGGAAATATCTTATTATTCCCCCTACCTTCACTTCCTTAGGAGTGTAAGCATCCTGTACTACTTCGCCTACCATCCTTTCTTCATTGGCAGAAATCCATAAGGAATCCCCAACCTTTATACCTTCATTCTTCTTCATTCCATGAGTTTCTTCCTCATTCAAGGAAAGCTTGTATCTTCCAGCCTCCTCTAAAACTCTTCCCATGGCTGATTGAAAGCTGCTGGTTTCTAGAGCTGTAGCAATATCTGCCTCAGGATTTTTTTGAAGCTCTGAATACATTGGCATAAGTAGAATTACCTCTTCTCCCTGCCAGAACTTAGCATCATCAAAGGTTCCTTCCGTAATGGAAGCTATAATCCTTTCCATGGAGTTTTTATAGTTGTATTCAGGAACACTATGCCATTCTGCAGGTACGTTATTAAGATCATCTTCATCAGTATATTGCTTGTCTGTACCCTCAACAACGTAGTAGCCCATATCGTTATAGTACATTAAAGGAGAGTAGAAATTTGTTATGAAGGCAGAGTCTACTTCCTTTACTCCAAAGGCTTTTTCTCTGTGGCTAGCAAAGTATTCTCCTAAGGATAAGGTTGGGAGGCTCTCCTTAAAGGCTTCAAGAATTTTATCATCCTCCATACCTTCGAAATAAAGATGAAGATCATTTCCCTTCCAGAAGATAGCTGTATCCTTTACCCCGGAGATATTCGCAAGAGAGCTTTCAAGCTCCTTAATAGAATTGCTAGTCCCAAATTGATAGCCATGAAGAAGCTCTAAAACATAATCAGGCTTTCCCTTTTGTAGCACCTCATCAATATATTTTTCCTTTGAAATATAGCTTAAAAGCACTGAAGCTAAGAGTAATAGGCAGATTAAAAAGGACATTGATAGTGCTAATATACTTTTTCCTCTATTCTGTCTTGAATAGTTTTTATTTAGCTTTTTTAGTGCCCTTTTTGGTGAAAAGCTATTGTCATCTATAGCTTCAATACTCTCTTCACCATCACTTTTTCTGTGCTTTGGAGGCTTTTCCACTGTTCCTGTAAGAGGTAGGGATAGAGCATAAAACATAGGGGATATCATTCCTATAAATAAGGACACCATAGTGATTAGAGCACCCTGAATAGCTAGGGATGGAATTAATTTAACCACTAGGGAAACTCCTAAAAGCTTGCTGATGGCTTCTGCACCAAAGGAAAGTACTATTCCTAAAAGTATTCCTATAGGCATTGCCGCTATAAGAAGCATGATGCTTTCACAGAGAAAAACCTTTACCACCTGGCTGTTAGTAGCACCTATAGACTTTAAAAGAGCAAAGGACCTGGCTCTTTTTCTTGTTTGACTTAAATAAAGTTGAAATATTGATATGGCAGATATTATAAAGATTGCTGCCATTACCGTGTAAATAAGCCGTTCTTTTTGTTCATCGGCTTCTGAGAGGTAAGCCAAATTGTTTTTTCTGAATTTCCAGGTGCCTTCACTAGCCTTTCCCTCTCCCCCTGAAGATTCTGTGAGGCCACCATCTTCATTATTTTCCTCTGCCAGAAACCCCACAACCCCTGGGAACAGCTCATCATAAAGCTGTTTTCCTGTAGAGCTAGAGTACATAAATACATTGTACTCCTCAGGATAGGTCTTAAGGATTTCTTCGGGATTGCCCAAGGTAGAGCTATTTTTGATAATGTTATAGTATTTATCCGTTCCATCCTCTGTTATAAACCCATTTGCTGTAGGATAGTCCCCTGTATCCCATCTATGGGAATAGCTATCTATAATTCCTGTGAGGGTGTAATAATGATACATCAGGAGAGTCTTAGAGGTCTGAAAGCCATCTCTTACTATATCATCGTTGTTAGAACCGGAGGGGCCAAAATAAACATAGCTTTCTCTCAGATAAATTACAGAGTCATCTGTAACTGTTACGGGAGTAGTAATATTAGCTCTATAGTACTGATAATTTCCGTATAGATCCTGTGGCGAAAGGTTTTCCATGGCTTCCCTATAGTACTGTTCAATTTCCTGCTGAGAAGTAATGGTATAAACTACTTCGCTAGAAATTTCCACAGGCTTACCTATATTCTCTTCTGAAAGACCAATACTTGTTAGGGCAGATAGCTCTAAGGCGATTTCATTATCTTCCTTTGGAATTTTTCCTGTCACTATAGATAGATTACCTATATCTAAAAAGCTATCATCTATAGTTCCTAAGACTCCTATGCTGGTGTTTCTATCCACTATTCTGTTGATGCTTACCTTGTCTAGGATTTTTTTATCCTTAAGGTATTCTGTTGTACTCTTGTCAGCAGATAGATATGCTGCCTGCCATTTGCCATACATAGCAAGTCTTGAGTTTTCCTCAGTTTCAGCTATACCCCCATAAAACATAGTGGCCGATACGATAAAGGAAAAGGATAGTAGTATAACTAATAATAAGAGGGCTGTTTCTTTTTTTCTTCCTCTCATTCCTTCTGCGGCTATTTTTAAGATTATCAACCTATATCCCCCTCTTTTTTTATATTTATATATATTATAAACAGGATATTTAGTAAATAATAGTAAAATTTAACTTTTGTGTAATATTGTTAATATTTTTTGAAAAAATTATGAAAATGACCGTCGCTTCAAGTTAATATAAATCATTGCATTTAACCTTGGAATTACTCGAATTACTCCCATAATTTTGATATACTTTGTATTAAAGATGGAGATGAGTAGTTAAAGCTATCTCCTTAGGAGGAGAGTTTATGACGAAGGTTCTTTTAGTAGAGGATGATAAAGGCATAATAAAGAATTTAACCAGGCTTTTAGAGCAGGAGGGCTTTTCTGTAGTTTCAAGAGAAGGGCAGAAGGAAGCGCTTAAGCTTCTTGAAGAAGAGACCTTTGACCTTTTGCTTTTAGATGTTTCCCTAGCCGATGGAAATGGCTTTTCCCTGTGCACTGCTGCCAAGCGATTAACAGCTGCACCGGTGATTTTTCTTACAGCCTCTGAGGATGAGAGCAGTGTAGTTACTGGTCTTGACTTAGGCGCTGATGATTACATAGCTAAGCCTTTTAGACCATTAGAGCTGATTTCTAGGATAAAAAGTGTTTTAAGAAGAAGTGGAAAAACTCAATCGGTATTTGAGCTTGGGAACTTACGGATTGATTCAGTGAGAGGCACAGTCCACAAGGAAGGGCAGGAGGTATTCCTATCAGCACTTGAATATAGGCTTCTTCTGGTATTTATAAATAATAAGGGGATAGTTTTGTCTCGCCAGAAGCTTCTAGAGGAAATTTGGGATATAGCAGGAGAGTTTGTTAATGATAACACCCTTACGGTTTACATAAAAAGGCTCAGGGAAAAGATAGAGGAGGATCCTCAAAATCCTAAGATCATTAAGACCATCAGAGGCCTTGGCTATAAGGTTGGTGATTAGCATGGGTCTTTTTAGAAATAAGGAGATAGTAAGGATTTTATTTATAAATATAGCTATAACTTTTGTAGCTGCTGTAATAGGATTTTTCTTGAGAGGAGGTCTTTTTAGCATATTAATAGTAGCCTTTAGCTCAATCATTATAGCAGTGAATCTTTTTAATGATTATAAAAGGTATAGAAGAATTTCAGAGCTCGGTCAAGAGATTGATGGAGTCCTTCATGGCAAGGAAAATATAGACTTTACTTCCTATGAGGAAGGAGAACTGGCTATCTTAAGCAGTGAAATACAAAAAATGACCATACGGCTCAGAGAACAGAGAGAGGCTCTCCAGCAGGATAAGCTATATCTAGCTGATTCTATAGCAGATATTTCTCATCAGCTGAGGACTCCTTTAACCTCTATGAATCTTATAACCTCCCTTTTATCAAAGTCAGAGCTTTCCTTAAAGGAGAGAAGGGAGCTTGTATCGGAGCTCTCGGGGCTATTAGGTCGGATAGACTGGCTTGTGGCCTCACTTTTAAAAATATCTAGGCTGGATGCTGGTACTGTGGAGTTTAAAAGGGAGAAGGTCAAGCTTAAGGACCTTATAAAAAGATCTTCTGAGCCTATTGCAGTAGCCATGGATCTCCGGGAGCAGAGGCTTATTATAGATATACAGGAAGAAGCAGAATACCTGGGAGACATTCATTGGTCCTCCGAGGCCCTAGGAAATATCATTAAGAACTCTGTAGAACATACTCCATCAGGAGGAGAAATTTATATAAAAGGCAGCGAAAATACCATATATACGGAGATTATAATTGAGGATAACGGAAAAGGCATTGATCCAGAGGATATTCCTCATCTTTTTGAAAGGTTTTATAGGGGGAAGAATTCCTCCCCGAACAGTATTGGTATAGGCCTGGCCCTAGCCAGGATGATAGTGACGGAGCAGAACGGAACCATAAAGGTAGAGAACAGGCGAGAGGGTGGAGCAAGGTTTATTATTAGATTTTATAAGGGAATAATATAGTATAAAGCTTGCACAAAAATAAAATAGCCCCAGAGTCTATATAGAGAATTAAGAGAATTTCTTTAGATTTAAGTATTATCTAAAGTTGAATCTTCGCTTCTACTAAAGAAAACTGGGGCTTAATTATTTTTATATTATTTATATTGCTTGCTTTTATCTTTACTTATTAGTAAAGAGTGAGAAGTTATTGTATAATGTTCCCTTCAAAGCTTTTAATAATGCCATCCTCCAGGAGAATGATAGTGTCAGCATTTTCAGCTATCTTCATGTCATGGGTAACTATTATTATTGTTTGATTGAATTCCTTTGCAGACTCCTTAAGTAGGGCTATGAGCTCATCGCCGCTTTTTCCATCTAAATTTCCTGTTGGCTCATCGGCAAGGATAATGGCTGGTTTTGCAGCTAGGGCCCTGGCACAGGCTACTCTCTGCCTCTGGCCACCGGATAGCTCGTCGGGGTAGTATTTCAGCTTATCTTCTATCCCTAGAGCTTTTATTACCCTTTCAATGTGCTCCTTATCAGGTTTTCTGCCATCTAGCTCTATAGGCAAAAGAATATTCTGCAGCACAGTATGCTCTGGAAGGAGGTTGTAAGCCTGAAATACAAAGCCTATCCTCCTTCTTCGAAATATAGCAAGCTTTGTGTCGTTTAAGTCAAAAACACTTTCCTCTTCGATATATAGCTTTCCTCCTGTAGGTCTGTCGAGGCCGCCTAATATATGAAGGAGGGTGGATTTGCCAGAGCCACTTCTTCCTATGATAGAGTAAAATCTTCCTTCCTCTATCGTAAGATCTCCTGGCTTGAGGGCATTGACAGCAAGCTTTCCTTTTCCATAGGTTTTTTCTATCTGTTCCGCCTTTAATATAACTCCCATATATAAGCCTCCTTAACCATTTATATTTTCTACAGGAGAATTTTTTATAACTCTTCTTGTAGGTAGTGTATAGATAAAGATAGTGATTATAAAGTAAATTATTACAACGGCTATGTGAACATAGAAGGAATAATAATTTATAAATTTATTTATATATACCATTATATCTAGACCAGAGGCCTCTGCCCGAGCGCTGAAAAGTATATATACCATAGAGATAAGTATAATATGAGAAGCTATTAGTGAAATAAGGGCATTTCTTATTCCCTTTGATAGCTGAGTCTTCTTTAGCTGTTTCTTAGTTACCCCAATAGCCTGAAGGATACCTGTACGCTTTTTATCCTGATCTGCTCTGGAGGATAAGCTGTTATAGAGTATAATTGTAGCCAGTGCAGCAGAAACTACACATAATAAGGCAAGTATTGCTGTATTATTTGTTGCCTCTGAGAGAAGGAGTTTATTATCCTCTCTAAAATTTGTTACATAACCGCCCAGCTTGTTTGCTATCTCCTGAAGGCTGTCTTCTGTTTTACTAAAATCACCCTTGTCCTCACCATAAAGATAAAAGACAGTCCTCCCAAGCTTAACCTTAGCAATGGTTTGATTTAGCAGGCTTATAGAAGTCTTATCTAGGTTTTCTAAATTCATGCCAAAGCCTACATAAAGGTCTTCCAAGAGAGTAGGAGAGCCTATTACCGAATAGTTTTGATTAGTTTCTGAAAATGGCCAGAGACCTTTCTCAGGAAAATATCTTATTATACCTCCTACCTTCACTTCTCTTGGCTTATACAAGCCACGGTAATTTTCCTCCGGCTCCTCATTGGCAGAAATCCATAGGCTATCTCCAATCCTTATTCCGTTATTTTTCTTCATTCCCTGGATTTCCTCTTCATTTAAAGAAAGCTTGTACTTTCCGGCGGCCTCTAAAACCTTGCTCATGGCTGACTGAAAGCTGCTGGTTTCTAGGGCTGTAGCAATATCTCCCTCCGGATTCTTCTGAAGCTCTGAATACATTGGCATGAGAAGTATTACTTCTTCCCCGGACCAGAATTTTTGCTCATTTAATTCACCGTCAGTAATTGAGGAAAAAATCTTATTAGCAGTGTCACTATACTCGTATATTGGAATGCTGTACCAATCGGTGTTTTGATTCTCGATGTCAGCAGCGGTGGCACGATTATTAGTACCCTTGACCACAAAGTACCCCTCATCATAAAGGTAGCTTAAAGGGGAGTAGAAGTTTGTTATGATAGCGGAATCTACTTCCTTTAGCCCATAGTCACTATCCTTATAGCCTCCAAAATATTCTCCTAGAGAAATGGGCGGAAGACTCTCCTTAAAGGTGCTGACAATCTCATCCTCTTCTATTCCTTCATAATATACATGAAGGTCATTACCCTTCCAGAAGGTTGATATATCCTTAATACCTGGAACATCCTTGAGGGTGTTTTCTACCCAGGGTATGCCCTGAAGGAGCTCTAATACATAATCAGGCTTACCCTTCTGAAGCACCTCATCAATATATTTCTCTCTTGATATATAGCTTAAAAGTACTGAGGATAAAAGTAGAACACAGGTTATAAGAGACATGGATAGTGCTAAAATACTCTTTCCTCTGTTATGGAGTGAATAGCTTTTATTTAGCTTTCTAAGAGCGTTTTTTGTGGAAAAGCTATTCTCTTCTATATTCTCAACAGTATCCTTTTCATCCCTTTTTCTATGGGAAGGAGGCTTTTCCACCGTTCCAGTGATAGGCACTGAAAGAGCATAGAATATGGGCAAAATCATTCCGATAAACAGTGACAGCATAGTTATAATTATTCCCTGAATAGTTATGGAAGGAATAAAAGCAACCTCCAGGGAGGCGTCTAAAAGAATACTGATTTTCTCTGCACCCAGGGACAGGGCGATTCCTAATAATATTCCAATAGGCATTGCAGTCATAAGGAGAACTATATTCTCAGCTAAAAATACTTTCACCACCTGGTGATTTGTTGCTCCGATAGCTTTTAATAGAGCAAAGGTCCTGGCTCTTCTCCTTGTTTGGGATAGATAAAGCTGGAAGATAGAGATTGCTGATATGATAAATATTGCTGCCATTACTGTATAGATGAGCCTTTCCTTTTGTTCATTAGCTTCTGAAGGGTAGGCCAGCTTATTTTTTCTAAACTTCCAGGTGCCCTCATTGGTATCTCCTTCACCACCTAAAAATTCAGTAAGATTTCCATCATCTTTATTTTCTTCAGCCAGAAATTTCATTACCCCAGGGAATAGCTCATCATAGAGATTCTCTCCTAGAGCCTCTGAATACATAAATACATTATATTCCTCAGGAAATATCTTTAAGAGCTCCGCAGGGCTACTTAAGGCAGAGCTGTTCCTAAGCTTATTGTAGTGGTTATCAGCTCCTTCTTCTGTTAAAAATGCATTTACCACAGGATATTCTGCTGTGTCCCATCTTTCTGAATAGCTGTCTATAACCCCAGTAAGCACATAATAGTAATTAAGTATTAGGGTTTTATTTGTCTGTAGGCCATCTCTCTTTATAGTTTCTTCAGAGGGGTTTGAAGGGCCATAATAAAAAAAGTTTTCTCTGATACTAATAACATGATCATCAGAGTTAGAAATAGGAGTATTGAGTTTAGTTTCAAATTCATTATTAACTTCAGTACCATTTCGAGTATAAGTATAAGGAAGATCGTAATTTATTGTTTTCTCACCAAAAAGAGTTTTTCTATTATTAAGGTATTCTGTGATTTCAAAGTGAGGGACAAGAGTATAAATTACCTCGCTGGAAATCCTTATAGCATTTCCTATATCCGCTTCTGAAAGTCCAAGCTCTGTAAAGGTAGATAGATCTAAGGCTATTTCATTAGGTTTTTCAGGAAGCTTCCCTGTCACCATAGACAGCTTGCCCATTTTCAAAAAGCTTTCGTCTATAGTTCCTAATACTCCAACATCAGTGTTTCTATCCACTATTCTGTTGACACTTATTTTATCAATGCTTTTATTCTCTTTTAGATACTCTGTGGTGCCTTTATCTGCGGAAAGATAGGCGGCCTGCCACTGACCATACATAGCAAGTCTTGCATTTTCCTCCGTCTCAGCTATACCACCATAAAACATGGTAGCAGAAACAATAAAGGTAAAGGACAGTAGTATAACTAGCAGCAAGAGAGCTGTTTGCTTTTTTCTGCCTCTCATTCCTTCCAAAGCTATTTTTAAGATTATCAAAATATCCCTCCTTTTTGATACGTATATTTATATGATATATTAATTATTAGAATTTTAATACTATTTTGTTAATATTATACAGTTAAAAGCTTAAGCTCTTAATATGAGAGTAATGGTATACAAATAAAGTTACTTATTCCTACTATATCCAATAATATCTATGATTTTAATATACTCTATGTTAATGGGTGACTAAGACAATCAAGGTTATCTCTATATAATGAAAATGAATATAAAGTTTAGAGGAATAGGGGCATAATTGCCTCTATTTTTTACTTTAAAAATATAATCTTTTGATAAAGCAAATGTAAAAATAGTAAATTAATGGATATAATTAAAATATAAGAGTAAATCAAAAAGAAAACTGGAGAAAATAAAATGAAAAGACATATAACTAGAATAGTTTTAATAATGGTGCTTGTATGCGGAGCAGCTTTAATATATGGCTATAGAAAAGAACCAACTGAATTAGAAAAGAAAATACCAACTTTAGCTCAGGAAACAAAAGAAGGTCATCTAGGATTTGATATAAATATTAATAAGAGTATTGAAGAAAGTCACTCTCTTACTGATTTTGATATCTTAAGTGTTTGTCACAGAATGACACATCCGTATGTTAAAGCACCTGAAAAATGGTATGGCACCTTTCCCACCGACAAGAAAAGTATAAAGAATTTAATGATTAAGATAGAGCAAAATAATGAGTTAGAACGAAATGTGAAAGATGATTTATTAAGTTTCCTTGGAGAATATTATGAAGGAGATTTTACAAACTCTGTTAAGTTCCATAATTATGTATGGCGAGAGGAAAATGGTGACACAGGTAAAGCAACCGGCTTAACTGATTTAGCAAAGCAAGGAAGGTAAGAAAAGTGAATAAAGATTCTCATGTGCTTGTTCAATCAGAGACAGAAGTGTATGGAGAACCTGTAACCATAGAAAGTACCAAAAGACCTAGAGATTATTCAAGGTCTTTTATTTATGTGCACCTTACATAGGTGTAAAATAAAGGGTGAAGTTCCTTCAAGCTACTCTACTGGGAGGTCAGTAGATAAAATATTTATTTACCTCCTATACGATTACTCCTTATAAAGTGACGAAATTGTAATTTTCAAGTCACTGACCTGTCATCTTGAAATAGTAGAATGAACTCATAAAGCAATAGGGGGAAAGCTTATGGAAATATTGATAATAGAGAATAGAACCCTTCCTCTTTTTATGGAGGATAGAATTATAAGAAATGAGGTGCCTGAGAGTGAATGTATTCAATAAGGTCACTTTAAGTACTCTTAAGAAAAATAAAACCAGGACCATAGTTACCATAATTGGCATCATTCTTTCAGCTGCGATGATAACGGCTATTACAACCTTTATATCTAGCTTTCAGAATTATATGGTGGATGTAGCCATATATAACAACGGTAATTGGCATGGAGTCTTATATGATGCAGAGGATGGTAGCATGGAGACATTAAAGAAGGAGAGTCTCGTTACCACCGCCTATGAGGCACAGATACTTGGCTATGCCCTTATGGAGGAAATTGAGATTGACTCTAAGCCTTATATTTATGTTTTGGGGATTGATGATGCCTTTACTGAGAATATGCCGATTCATTTAACCTCTGGAAGGCTTCCTGAGAATTCTAAGGAAATAATAGTTCCAACGGATTTAAGATCCACGGGAAGGCTAGACCTTAAGCTGGGGGATAGCCTAAAGCTTTCTCTTGGGGATAGAATTTTAGGTGACATTAGTCTTAATCAATCTAATGGTGTCCAATTTGATGAAAAGGGAAAAAAATTAGAGGAGCTGGTAGTTAGAGAGGAGAGGGCCTATACCGTTGTAGGAACCTATGAGACTCCAAGCTATGAGGATTTTATTTCACCAGGCTATAAGGCATTGACTATAAAGGACAACAACTCTGAAGGCTATCTTAGAGATGTTTATTTTAAAGCATCAGAGTCCACGGAAGTACGAGGCTTTTTAAAGGAATTAAGCTCAAAGGAGACGCTAAGCTTTGATAAATACTCTACCAATTACGAGCTTTTAAAATATAGCGGTGCCTCTCTGAATGAAAATTATTATACGGTATTATATGGCTTATCTGCAATTCTCATTGGACTTATCATCTTCGGCTCTGTATCTCTTATATATAATGCCTTTGCCATATCAGTCAGTGAAAGAACAAAACAGTTTGGCCTTTTATCCTCAATAGGTGCCACTAAGAAGCAGCTTAGAAGCAGTGTGCTTTTTGAAGGCTTTGTCCTTAGTATCATCGGTATACCCTTAGGAATACTTTCAGGTATCTTAGGTATAGGAGTTACCTTGGTTCTCATAGGGAATAAATTCTCTTCTATGATGAGTGATGCACCGGTAGCTATAAACCTTCATGTAAGCTTATTATCAGTGGTGGCTGCAGTAATCTTAGGGGTGATTACAGTGTTCATTTCTGCCTACATACCCTCAAGAAGAGCTACCAGGATTACAGCTATCGAAGCTATAAGGCAGAGCAGTGATATTAAAATTAAAAAAAAGAAGCTAAAAACCAATCCTTTAGTTTACAAAATCTTTGGCCTTGAGGGCATTCTTGCTGAAAAGCATTATAAGAGAAATAAGAAGCGCTACAGGGCGACGGTTTTTTCTCTATTTATCAGTGTGGTTCTTTTCATCTCTGCCAGCTCCCTGGTAAGCTACCTTTCCTATGGAGCAGATCAATCTATAGAAGTTAGGGAGTACGATATTTCTTATTCCAAAAGCTACACGGATGGAGCAGAGAGAGATTTGGATAAGCTTAAGGAGAAATTATCCTCTGTAGAAGGAGTGACTAAATCTGGCTATGTCTATTTTTCCGGGGCCAGCAGTATAGTTGATGAAACCAATGCCTCTCTGGAATTTAAAGAGATGAGATTTAAGGACATGCATTCTACCGATATGGAGCTTTATATCCATACCACTGTTTATGGAGTTGAGGACAGCGTATTTATAGAATATCTAGAGGAAAACAATCTGGATAAGGAGCTGTACATGAATCCGGAAAAGCCACTGGCTATAGCTTCTGACAGAGTTCGGGTTTATGATGATACTAAAGAAAAGTTTGTGACCTTCAATGTTTTCAATGAGAAGCAGGGAGTTGTTCAGTATAGGGGGTCTGATATAGAAAAGTATGATTCCACTCCAGAGTCTGAGAGAGAAAGTCTTACTGCTGAGGACCTTGATGTTTACTATCCCTTAGAATATGGGTATTTAACAGATGAGCTACCTTATGGGACTAGTAAAGATAGAGGCTTTAATCTGACTCTTGTATATGCAGAAAGTGTTATAGGAAATGCTCTTCCTTGGAATCAAATACTTAATGGAGATATATATTTCTCCGCAGAGGACCATACTGCCGTATTTGAGAAGCTTTCTGATGCTCTCTGGGATCTTGGAGAGCCTACCAACAGGCTTACTAACTATGCCGCCTGGGAGGATAGCGACAGGAATGTAATTCTTATAATCAATGTATTTTCCTATGGCTTCATAGTTCTCATATCCCTTATTGCTGTGGCCAATGTGTTTAATACCATTACCACAGGGATAAACTTAAGAAGAAGAGAGTTTGCCATGCTTAAATCTGTAGGGATGACAGAGAAGGGCTTTAAAAGGATGATGAGCTTTGAGAGCATCCTTTATGGAGTAAAAGGCTTAATCTATGGTATACCTGTAGCAGTTTTAGTAACCTACGGAATATATCTAAGCATGAATAGCGGCCTGGAAATGAGCTTTTATATGCCTTTAATGCCTGTGATAATATCAGTGTTCAGTGTTTTTGCTGTAGTATTTTCCAGCACCATCTATTCTATGAGAAAGATTAAAAAGGATAATCCGATAGATGCTTTAAGAAATGAAAATCTGTAGTTGGCTTTAGAATTCTAGCCTTAAAAGTGACTAAATTGTTATTCTGAAGTCACTGACCTGTCATCTTGAAATAGTAAAATAAACTCATAAATTAATTAGGAGGAAAACCCATGGAAATATTGAAAATAGAGAATTTAACGAAGGTATATGGTTCGGGAGATAACGAGGTAAGAGCCCTTGATGGAGTGTCCTTCTCTGTAAATAAAGGTGAATTTGTAGCTATCATAGGGCCATCTGGTTCTGGTAAATCCACACTTCTTCATATTTTAGGAGGAGTGGATAAGCCTACCTCCGGTAAGGTTTATATGGACGGCAACGATGTTTATGCACAAAATGATGAAAAGCTAGCAATCTTCAGAAGGCGTCAGGTTGGACTTATTTATCAGTTTTATAATTTGATACCGGTGCTTAATGTTACGGAAAATATGACCCTTCCTGTTTTGATGGATGGAAGAAAGGTTAATCAGGAAAGGCTCAATGAGCTTTTAGATACCCTTAACCTAAAAGGAAGAGAAGGACATTTACCAAATCAGCTTTCAGGAGGACAGCAGCAGAGAGTGTCCATAGGACGTGCACTCATGAATGCTCCAGCGGTAGTTCTAGCGGACGAGCCTACAGGAAACCTGGATTCAAAAAATAGTCATGAAATAATAGAGTTATTAAAGCTTTCTAATAAGAAATACAATCAAACCTTAATAATCATTACCCATGATGAAAACATAGCCCTTCAGGCTGACAGGGTGATAGCTATAGAGGATGGTAAAATTGTAAAAGATGAGGTGGTTCGAGGATGAATATATTCAACAAGGTCACTTTAAAGACCCTGATGAAGAATAAGACCAGGACTATAGTGACTATTATTGGTATAATCCTTTCAGCATCCATGTTTACGGCAGTCACCACTTCTATTTCCAGTCTGCAAAATTATATGATCAATGTATCTATATATAATAATGGGGACTGGGAGGGGGTATTATACTACTCTCAGGAGGAAACGCTTGACTCTATAAAAAATGATGACTACATAAAGGATGCCTTTGTAGGTCAGATTCTTGGCTACAGCTATGTGGAGGGTATACAGAATGATTATAAGCCTTATGTATATCTTTTAGGTGGTGATGAAGAGTTTATTGATAATATGCCTGTTCATATTACTAGTGGAAGGCTTCCGGAGAATTCTGAGGAGATAGTTCTTCCAGAGCATCTTAGCACCAATGGAGGTGTGCATTATAAGGTTGGTGATACCATCACCCTGAAGCTGGGAGACAGAACCATTGATGGAGAGGATATAGTTGTAGAGGATAAGGCTCTATTAGTGGACGGTAATGGCAAGTCTATAGAAGAGCTTAAGGTTAGGCTGGAAAGAACCTATACAGTAGTAGGCTTTATGGAGAGACCAGGCACTGAAAGCTATAATGCACCAGGATATACTGCTGTTACTCTCAAAGATCCTTCTCTTAAGGATGTACCATACAATGTGTATTTTACTACTGAAGAACCTAAGGATATTTTTGGATATTTAGACAATCTTTCCTCTCAGGAAGCATTGAGCTTTGAGGATTATTCTAACAATAGCGATGTCCTGAGATACAGGGGGTCCTCTGTGTATGAAAGCTTCTATTCTGTATTATACAGCCTGGCAGCAATATTGTTTTTTCTCATAGTCTTTGGTTCAGTCTCTCTTATCTACAATGCCTTTGCCATTTCTGTAAGTGAGAGAACAAAGCAGTTCGGACTCTTATCCTCTATTGGAGCTACTAAAAAGCAGCTGGGAAGAAGTGTGTTTTTTGAAGCCTTTTCTTTAAGTGTAATAGGGATTCCATTAGGTATACTCTTAGGAATAGTAGGAATTGGCGTGACTTTTTATCTGATTGGAGATAAGATGGCGGAGTCCCTGTATACTGGAGCTGTAAGCTTAAGGATAAGTGTAAGCCCTATGTCTATTATCATAGCTACATTACTGGCCTTGGTTACGGTATTTATATCTGCTTATATCCCTTCCCGTAGAGCCACAAGAATCACGGCCATTGAGGCTATAAGACAGAGCAATGACGTAAAGATAAAGGGCAAAAAAGTCAAAACCAGTAAGCTTGTATATAAGCTCTTCGGTCTTGAAGGAATACTGGCAGAAAAGCAGTATAAGAGGAACAAAAGGCGCTATAGAGCTACAGTTCTATCACTATTTATCAGTGTTGTCCTCTTTATCTCCGCCAGCTCCTTTGTAAGCTACCTCACGGACAGTGTATCTGTTACTACTGATGTGAGGGATTATGATATATCCTATTATCAAGGGGTTGATGATACAGGCTTTAATGAACTGGCTAAGCTTGCTGAAGAGTTTTCTTCTTTGGGAGGTATCACTAGAAGCTCTTATTATTATGAGGGAAGCTTCTCAATGCTTGTGGATGACTCCTTAGCCTCCGATAGGCTTAAGGAATTTCAGGTAGATACAGATAAAATTGAGGTTTATGGCAGTGTTTATGCTATAGAGGACAGTGAATTTATTAAGCTTTTAGAGGATAATGGCTTAGATAAGGATGTCTTTATGAATCCAGATAAGCCTATAGCTGTGATAACAGATTTCCTAAAGACCTATGATGACATTCAGCAAAAGGTTATAACCCTAGATGCTTTTAAAAAGGATCAAGGTAGTCTTATACTAAAGAATGTAGATTACGATAAATATAACGAGATTCCTGAAGATAAGCAAGACAGCACCCCTGAAGAGGAATATACTGAGTACATTACCTTAAATTTTGGATATATTACAGATGAAACTGCCTACGGTACTGATGTTGATTATGGCAATGGAGTGATGATTTTTTATCCTCAAAGCCTTATAAGCAAGGTAGTTCCAGAAGATACGTTTTTAAATGGCAGGATAGTTATATCCTCAGATAACCATGATGAAGCTTATGATAAGATGGTTGAGCTTCTTCAAAGCAAAGGGATGCCTACAGATAGCCTTGTAGATTATGCTTCCTTCGAGGATAATGATAGAAATATGATTCTCATTGTAAATGTCTTTTCCTATGGCTTTATAGTGCTCATATCCCTTATTGCTGTGGCAAATGTATTCAATACCATTTCCACCGGGATAAACCTTCGAAGGAGAGAGTTTGCCATGTTAAAGTCTGTGGGAATGACCCAAAAGGGCTTTAATAGGATGATGACCTTTGAGAGTATTCTCTATGGAGTAAAGGGACTTATATTTGGGCTTCCTGTAGCAGTTTTAGTGACCTATGCCATCTACAGAAGCATCAATGAAGGAGTGGAAACAGATTTCTATATTCCTTTAATGGCCATAGCTATAGCAGTGCTCAGCGTCTTTGCTGTAGTCTTTGCCAGCACCGTATACTCCATGAGCAAGATCAAGAAGGATAACCCCATAGATGCTTTAAAAAATGAGAATCTATAACTGTAGCTAGAGTATAAAGCTTAGCCAACTGAAAAAATACTCATAGCTATAGCTTAAAATAGATAAGGACCATGCTTTTTGCACTGCCTGTACTTCCCGCAGGCACAGTGTAAACTAGCATGGTCTTTTTTTATCTATAATCAGCTATTTAATGATTGTTTTTATTAATTATTTGCTATTTAGCCATTTTTATTAATCCTTATCTATTTGGTTTTCTATTAATTATTTACTATTTAGCTGCTTTTATTTATTAGTTCTACTATAGGTATAATATTTTCCTTATCTGTAAAATCAACAGGTTTATCGAAAGCCTCTAGCATGTCCAAAGCGTCTTCATCAGGATTTTTCATGCCTTGAAGCTTCTTCTTCATCATATTCATGAGAAGCTTGTTTCTGGTGCTAAGCTTAGAATAGTCAAAGCCTCCTCTGCAGTAGAAGGTGTGAATTATAGCTCTTTGGTCTTCAGTTAAATTTGATTCCCAAACCTTTTGAATATCCTTTTCTCTTGGGGGAGTTGCTCCTACGGCAAAGAGTATCAGCTTTTTATCCTTTAAGCTATCAAGGTTCTTTTTGATTAAGGATAAGCCATTGATTCCTATAGCATATAGGCCTCCTCCGTAGATTATCGTGTTGTAAGGGGTTAAATCCTCCAAAGCTAGCCTTTTATTTTCCTTAATATCACAGGAGAGCTCCTGGGAAAGCCACTCTGCATATTTCTTCGTATAGCCTGTTTCACTTTTGTATACAACTAGAATTTTATTAGTCATCATATATCCCTTCTCTTAATTACTGTATTTCAATTACTATAATTATACAGTTATTACCATTGCATATTCTATTTTATTTGATAAATATATAACAAAAGATGTGAAATTTTTCTACATAAAAGTAAAGGTCTTATAAATAGACTGAATATTGTGTAAAATATAACATATTTTGGTCACCATACTAATTTATCCTAGTATACTGATTATAGAGTGATGAAATGGGAGGGTTAGCATGGACAATTATAGAAGCATTAAAAAGGTACTATTAATTTTACTTATTGCTAATATCGCGGTAACAGCTGCTAAGGTGCTTTTAGGCTTAATCACTAATAGCTCTGCCTTATCTGCTGATGGCTTTCATTCTCTTGCAGATAGCGCAAATAATGTTATCGGGATAATAGGAATAACTCTGGCTGGACGACCTAAGGATTTAGAACATCCTTATGGCTATAAGAAGGTAGAAACCATGGCAAGTCTTATTATATCTGCGGCACTTTTATTTATGGCCTTTAATGTTATAAGTGAATCTATTTATAAGCTTTCTCATCCTAATTCCATTTATATTTCCCTGGAAAACCTGTTGATTCTTGCTGCTACCGTAGCTATAAATATCTTTGTTGCTTCTTATGAGAGAAAGAAGGGGCAGGAGTATAGCAGTCAATTCCTCATAGCCGATTCTATTCATACAAAAAGTGATATCTTTGTGTCTATAGGGGTTATTATTACCCTGATACTAATAAAGCTAGGGGTTCCCCCAATTATTGATGTGGTGATTTCTTTTGTGATTGCGATTTTTATCCTTAAGGCCTCCTATGATATCTTTAAGGACTGTATGTCTGTGCTCATGGATAAAAGAATTTTAGAGCTTACAGAGGTGGAAGCAGTAGTTAAGGAATTTCCTGTGATTAAAAATGTCCATAAGGTACGCTCCCGAGGCTTTCAGGATCATATATATTTAGATATGCACATTTTAGTAAGCATTGATTTAAATGTAGAAGAGGTTCATAGGCTTGTCCATGAGGTTGAAAGAAAGCTCCAAGAAAGGACAGAGAAGCATATAGATTTAGTTATTCATGTAGAGCCTTATTATGAGGATTATCCTACTCGGGTATCTTCAGGGTATTGATAAAATGGTTATTATTTAAAAGCCTCTTGGGTATTTACCTGAGAGGCTTAAATATTCAATCAAAGGTAGATAGTATTTTGAAAAAAGAATATAATAATAGAGTAATTTTCTTTAAAGGAAGGAAATAGTATAGTGTAATAATTTATGAATAAACAAGCTAGTGCTTGGCTACAATACTAATGTAGTTTATTGATGAAAGAAGGAAGGCGTAAAAAAATTGAATATACTTGTAACCCTTAATAGGAATTATGTGACTCAGCTTATAATCATGCTCAGGTCACTGCTCAAAAGCAATAAGGGGACTCTTTTTAATCTGTACATAATTCACTCCTCCCTGACCACTGAGGATTTTGAAAGAATAAATAGGGAAGAAGGCTTTGAAAATATTTCTTTGATAGATATTCATATAGATAAAAGACCCTTGGGAGATGCTCCTATAACAGAGAGATATCCTGAAGAAATGTATTATAGATTACTGGCTCCTATGTATCTTCCAAAGGATATGGATAGAATCCTTTATTTAGATCCAGATATTGTTGTGATTAATTCCTTGGAAAAGCTATATAACTGCTCCTTTGATGGAAATTTATTTGTAGCAGCCTCCCATACGGAGAGTTATTTAAACAGGACAAATAATAGTGATTTAGCTTCAGAAGAGGAAAAGAAATATATTAATTCTGGAGTAATGCTTATGAATTTAAAACTGCTTCGAGAAGAGTTAAACGTTCAGGAGCTGCTGAATTATATTAAGGCTAATAGAGAGCATCTGTGGCTCCCTGATCAGGATATAATCAGCGGAGTTTATGGAAAGAGAATTAAGCTGGTGGATGCTACGAAATATAATCTCAGTGAAAGGCTCTTAGTTTTTATTAATATCCATCCTCAAAGTGAAGTTATTACTTTAGATTGGATAAGGAAAAATACATCAATTATTCATTACTGCGGTGATAATAAGCCTTGGGAGGATAATTACATAGGTCAGCTAGATGTATTTTATAAGGAGAATTAAAATGGAATGGTATTGTGCCGTTTGGAACTCAGATAAAGCCTCCTACTCTGCTGGGGCTGAATATATATATGAGCTGCTCTGTCAGGGAAATACCTCCCTGGTTGCAGAATTTCCTGTGGTGGAGGAATTTTATCAGGAGCTTATGGAAAGGGCTCCTGAAGTAACCTGTCATAGGCTTGAGGGAGCTGTGCTAATGTCCTGTGACTTCTCACAGGCAGAGGAAGTAAATCAATTGGTGGAGGCTCTGGCAAAAAAACATGGACTATCCTTTTATGAGCCTCAGAATCTAAATTTTGTTCTGTAGATTGCTTATGATATGCAAATCCTTTTAACTCTAGATTACGATGAAATCTTGGATTATATTTTGCATCCTTGCCCTTTGTAGGTATCTTAAATGCACTTAGAATTCTGATATTGTTCTGAGGATTAGAGCGATTATTTACTAATTAATACAGTTTATCAATTATAAACAAAATTATGCAATAAGTTTGTTGTATGCTTGACATTGGAAGTTTTTGATGGTATAAATATTACGATATCTTTAAAGTCGGTACAGGGATGCCGAAAAGGTCAACGTAATACTGAAACTGCAGTTTTTTTGCACTTTTGACGATGAAACCAGATCCCTGTCCTTTTTTTGGACAGGTTTTTTTATTGCCAGAAGAGCTATATGAAATATAAGCAGTTTTTAGGGAACCTATAACGAGGGTTGAAGATATCTCTTAGAAATTATATTAAGTTTTAGGAGGAATTATTTATGGAAAAAAATCAAGTCATAGGTTATCTACCCGATGAAAGGCCTTCTCTTTGGAGGTTGTTCCTTTATGCAATTCAGCAGGTTATAGTAATGTTCCCAGCAACAGTAGCGGTTGCTATAATCACAGGTTTTCACATATCTACTACAATCTTTGCCAGCGGCTTTGCTACCATATGCTTTGTACTGGTTACAGGAAGAAAGATACCTCTCTACTACGGTTCAAGCTTCTCCTATGTAGCAGCTATAGGAAGCCTAATGGCCTCTGAAGCCCTTGCAGGATATAGTTTAAATGATAAGATAGCAACAGCTCAGTTCGGAATAATAATGTCTGGTTTTATTTCCATCTTCGCAGGCTTCATAATTGATAAATTTGGAAAAGAATATATAGAAAAAATACTACCGGCTTCTGTAACAGGCCCCATAGCCATGGTTATAGGCTTGACTCTAGCAGGAACAGCACTTCAGGATGCAGCTTCAATAGCCATAGATAATGCAGGAACCTTAGCCGTAGCTGAAAGCCAGATGGCAATGGCTCAAAACATGGCCTGGATAGTATCCTTGGTAACGGTTCTATCCACCATATTATTCTCTGTATACCTCAAGGGAATATGGGGACAGCTTCCCCTTCTATTAGGTCCAATACTAGGCTGCTTAACAGCCTTCATTATTCAGCTTACCACAGGGGTAAGCCTCTTCAAGGTACTTCCTGAAACAGCAAACAGCGGAATCTTCGCACTACCAATATTCACTCTGCCTAAGCCCTCCTGGATGGCTGTAGCGGCTATAATGCCAATAGCAATAGCAACTATACCAGAATCCACAGCCCATGTATTCCAGTTAGACATATACGTTAACGACCTTGCAAAGAAGAAGGGAAGCAGCAAGAGATATAATATTTCTGATAAGCTTGGATTAAATCTTATAGGTGACGGAATAGGCGATATAGTTTCAGGCTTTATCGGAGGTCCAGCTGGTACAAACTATGGAGAAAACATCAGCGCTATGGCAATTACTAGAGTGTTTTCCATACCAGTACTAATGGCGGCAGCAGTTATTGCAATGGTAATAGCCTGCTTTACTCCTCTAATAAACATCATATACTCCATTCCTACAGCAGTAATTGGTGGTCTTGAGGTTTACCTCTTCGGAGCCATCGCTGCCCAAGGAATAGCCATCATGATAGAAAAAGGAGTAGACATGTTCGACTCCAGAAACATAGCAGTTATAGCAACTATAATGATCATCGGCATCGGAGGCCAATACGGCTTCGGTGGAAACATCCCTTTCTTCGGTATGGAAGTTCCTTGTGTAGCAGGCGCGGCAGTCTTTGGTATAATAGTAAACCTGATGCTTAGCTTTGGGGATAGGATTAAGGGAGTTAAGAACTAAGAGTTGGATGAGGGCAGTGATAGCTTTGGATGCTATTGCTGCTTTTTTTATTAAAGATAAATAGAAAGATGAAAAGAATTATATAAGGGATAATTAAAAAGGTATGCAAAAGTTAGATTAGCCTCGCTTTTTTTACATAAAAGTTAATAATTAACCTAATAAATACAAGGTAATTCTTATTTTCTTAAAAATCAATTTTTCTATTAATTTTTTTTAGAAAATATCGATATTTTAAATGAATAATAAAAAGTGTATCTTATGTGAAAATAAAACAATTAATAGTTAAGGAGGCTTTCTAACATGTACGAAATTACAATTAACCCGGTTAAAAAAGAGGTATACGCTTTTGCAGAGGGATTTTTTACTTTAGAGGAAGCAAATAGTTTCATCGCTGACTTCAAAAGTAAGACAAGCAATATAAATACTAGTGGCTACAATCTTATAGTCAATACTAAGGAGCTTAAGACATGTACACCAGAGGTGGCTGCTAAGCTGGCTGATGTAATGGCTATGTACATAGAAAATCCATATAAAGGAAGATACATTGTTAAGTTAGAGTCAGTAGTTACTCAGAGTCAAGTTAATAGACTTGGCAAGAGTATTCCAGGTTTTATTGAAAATGTTGTTTTTGTTGATGACGAAAATGAAGCACGTAGATTAATTGGATAAGAAAGGGCTGTCGCTTTAGTGCGACGGCCCTTTTTTCTAAACTTTATATAAAAGAGAAACCATGTTATAGCCTGCACCCACGGAAGTTAATGTTATTAGATCCTTCTCTTTTACCTTTCCTTCCTTCATTGCTTCGTGATAAACCAGAAATGGACTTGTACATCCTGTATAGCCATACTTATCTCCATAATATAGTATCTTATCTGGATTTTCATCCATTGTATCTATTGTAGTTATTATATCACCCAATGAAAATTGAGAGAATATATGCTTATTGATATCCATTAGCTCATATCCTTCTTTTTCTAGCATTTCATTTAGTAATTTGCTCCATTCTGTTGATAAGAAAGAGAAATCAAAAGGATTCCAGACCATTTTCTTATCTTTGTCTTCAATATCTTCATCATCTAATTTTGTAAAACCACAAGCGGGATAATTGATTGTCCAAGAATAAGTTACATCTGCATAATAATTTGAAGCTATAAGACCTCTTCTTTCTTCTGATACTTCCTTTTCTAGTACAAGGGCGACACTTGAATCAGAAATAGTGGGATAGGGGATAAATTGACTGTCATCAAGAACCCTGCTTATATGTAGAGAACCAACTACTAAAGCTCTGTTGATTTTATCGCTAGAAAGCATATGGCTAACCATCTGGTCTAATGAAAGAAGCATGCTTGTACAGTTGCAGTTTGCATCATAGGCCATTTTTACATTATGGGCCTTGATCAGATTACCCAGGTATAGTGCATTAGAAGGTGCTGTGAATTCGGGAGTTTCAGTAGCAAAAACTATAGCATCTATATCTTCAGGCTTTAAATTTGCATTTGCTAAAGCGTCGTTACATGCCTTTTCGGCCAAGGTGATACATGTATCATTATTATCTATCCTATAGACCTTTTCTTTTCCTAAATGTTTCAGTAGACCTTCAATTTCAATATCTTGTTTTTTAAAATGTTCGATAAAATAATCTTTATGAATACTCTTCTTTCCAAGTACCATTCCTGAGCCTTTAATTACTACATTATTATACATTTAGTCACCTCTTTAAAAGAATATTATGTATTATTTATCGCATAAAATAAAATTTAATTAATAGTGAAATTCAAACATCTTATAGAAGTTATGCCAACTAATACCTTTGACATATTTCTCTAAGATATGATATTTTATTTTGATGAGTGACTGGCACATGAGTTATTACTTATTACGAAAGAAGAAATTTATAAATGGGGGATAGAGATGGAAAACTGGATAATTGTATTTGGTTTTGCTATTGGACTTGTAGCAATTATTAAAGGTGGAGATTATTTTGTAGATGCAGCTTCTTGGGCTTCCGAGGCGTCAGGAATTCCTAAATTTATAGTGGGAGCAACTATTGTAAGCTTGGCTACTACACTTCCAGAAATCATTGTTTCATCTATGGCTGCTTATAATGGCAGCGTAGATATGGCTATAGGAAATTCTATAGGATCTATAATAGCAAATACAGGGATGATACTTGCTATTAGTATTATTTTTATGCCGGTGGTTTTTGACAGGAGCAAGCTTATAATAAAGGCTGTTTTATTCATGGTGATAATAGCGGCTTTAGGAATTTTATCAATGTCAGGTCAGCTTACCCTTGGGAAGAGCCTTGTTCTTTTTGCTTTATTTGGGTTCTTTATATATGAAAATATTAAGAGTGCAAGAGAGTTAGATGAGGACTCCACAGAAAGCTATTCAGTACCTAAAGATAGAAAAACTGTGATTATAAACATAATTAAGTTTGTGGTAGGAACCTTAGGAATTGTCATAGGCTCAAGACTTCTTGTGAATAATGGTACTGAGCTTGCCATCATTATTGGTATACCTGAAAGCGTTGTTGGATTGACTGCGGTAGCTATAGGAACCTCTCTTCCAGAGCTAGTAACCACTATAAATGCAATAATTAGAAAAGAGTTCTCTTTGTCTGCAGGTAATATAATAGGAGCAAATATAATTAATGCCACATTGATACTTCCTATCTGTGCTATGATAACCAATGGAGCTATACCTGTATCCGCAAGAACCTTAATTTTAGATTTGCCAGTAGCCCTTGTGATTGCTGCCATAGCATTGATTCCTGCTCTTATTAAGGGAAGATTTCAAAGGTGGCAGGGCTTTACAGTGCTTGGAATTTATATAGCTTACGTTGTTTGTCTATTTTAAGAAGAATAAAGCTTGACAGTGCGTTTTAAATGAAATAAAGCTGTAAGTGAAAATAAAAATATAGCAGCAGAGGCTTTGAAGTTTAGTGAGCCGATGCTGCTTGTTTTTTATATAGGTATTGAGAAAAAATGTAAATTTATTTAAACTATATATATGAAGTGTAATATGGAGGCTATATTTCTAAAAATTAGAGTATAGCTTGGATGCAATTGGGTGGAATCTTGTAAACAAAGGGAGTTATTTGGTGGAATATAATTATAGTAATTAGGAACTTAAAGATGTTATAATCTATATGTAAATAAATGGTAATTATACTTATTTTAAGATTAAAATAATATTTTTAATTGGACAAGAGGAGTGGAGACAATGGATTCCGTCAAAGCATTTAACGAATTTCAGCTTAAGCTCCTGGGTAGGAATCAAATGGTTCAAAATTTCAGCTTAATACTTATACCCAGGAAGGAAGAGGTAAAGCTTAATAAAAAACAAAAGGATAAATATAAGTTAAATAACATAATATGCGTGCAAAAAAAGAACTAAGCCTATAAGGTTCTAGCATGGAAACAGATAATAGTACTAAATAATATAAAATATAACAAAAAGGGATAAAAATATTAAAAAATTATAAACTATCTTGTAGAGACAGTTTCTGTATGTTATACTTAAAATGAAGTCGAAAGACTTAACAAAAGAAAAATCTGTACAAAACTAAAGAAAAAATATACACAATACAAATGAAAATTAATCACAAAACAAAAGAATAAATATATACAATACAAATGAAAAGTATATCAAACAAAAGAAAAAATATACTATATAAAAACTAACGGAAAAGATTAAATAAAACAAAAGATAAATGAATATAGGAAAGCTAATGAATTGCAGCTCTATGCTGTGTAAGTGTATGTTACCACAATAAGCAAAGGATGAAGATTATCATTTAAGCTACCTATGAAGAAAAAGTAAGTAGCACAGGATAAAGAAGGGTTATCTGCGTACATAGCTTTGTATATCCATAGATTTTTATATAGGTAAATATTTAGGATAGTTTAATACATATAGTAGATAATTTTTGAGGAATATAGTCCTGCCTATTGGAGGACTTAAAACGAGGACAACCCCCTGTCATTTAAAAGACAGAGGGTTGTTTTTAATATATATAATCAATATAAATATTGTTTTTTCTAAAAATGTATTTAATTGTTATTTAATATGTATTATAATTATGAATGTTGAAATTTGCGCATATATCCATTAAAAACTCTTTGGATAATGCGCAATTTAATTGTTTAAAATACGGAGGTGGTACTAAAAGGTGAGATTTAAAGAACTTTTCGCTGCAAAAGATATGACTCAGGGAGAGCCCTGGAAACGAATTGCTGAATTTGCTGTGCCTATGCTTATAGGGAATTTAGCACAGCAGCTATATAATACTGCTGACTCAGTTATAGTAGGTATATATGTTGGGGATAATGCCTTAGCTGCCGTTGGCAGTGCTTCGCCAATACTAAATCTGCTTCTTGCGATATTTGTAGGGCTTTCTACGGGGGCCAGTATCATGGTTTCTCAAAGCTTTGGTGCCAAAGATAGAGAAAAGCTTTCTAGGTATATTGGCAACTGTATAACTCTTGCAGCAATAGCCACCCTGATAATTATGGTAATCGGCCCGATTGTTACAATGCCTTTATTGCGTATGTTGGATACTCCTGAGTCTATTATTAACTGGTGTGCCAGCTACTTAAATATATTCTTCATAGGAGCTGCAGGCTTTTTCTTTTATAATATGTTTTCTGGTATTTTACGAGGTATGGGGGACTCTGTTTCTGCGCTACTATTTCTTTTGGTGGCTGCGGCGTTGAATGTTGTATTAGATATTATCTTTGTGGCTCAGTTCAATATGGGTGTGGCCGGAGTATCCCTGGCAACGGTTATTGCTCAAGGTATATCTGCCCTTCTTTGTCTTATGAGGCTTCTAAAGATGAGAGATGTTTTTGATTTGAACCTTGAAATGCTGAAGCTTAAAAAGAAATATTCTATGAAGATATTAAAAATAGGAATACCTTCAGGAATTACCCAAGGAATAATGGCCATAGCAATGCTGGTTGTACAATCCCTTACAAACAGCCTTGGAGAGCTTGTAATTGCCTGTAATGTAATAATAATGAGAGTTGATGGCTTTGCAATGATGCCTAACATGACATTTGGACAGGCTATGAGTGTTTATACTGGACAAAACGTTGGTGCTGGAAGGGTAGATCGGGTTACTTCTGGCTTTAAGCAGGGCAGTATAATGGCTCTCTCCGTTTCTGGTGCAATAACCCTTGTGCTCCTATTTTTTGGACATCATCTTTTTGCAATATTTACCGATACAGCGGAGCTCATTGACCTTGCAGTGCGTATGATGAGAATACTAGCTATTGGGTATCTTGCTATTGCAGCATCACAGGTCATAGGGGGAGTTATGCGAGGCGCTGGTGATACGGTTACACCTATGTGGATATCCATAATAGCTACGATATTCCTTCGTGTTCCCTTAGCATATGGACTAGCTGCCTTAACTAGAAGCGAGGCATATCCCAATGGAAAGCCTGAAGCTTTATTTATTTCACTGCTGGTTTCCTGGAGTCTCGGAGCAATTATATCCCTCATAGCATACAAAGCTGGTAAGTGGAAGCAAAAGATGGAAATCACTGCTCTTCACAGAAGCGGGCTGGAAAGCTAGGTTAGTTAAAAATTAATGCTACAAAAAAATATAAATTTCAAAGCCACCCTTCTCTGGAAATGCTTCCTTAAAGGGTGGCTTATCTTTTGCATTTAATTTTTTATGTTGCTCTATAATCTTATTTTTCAAGCTCACATGCGAACGAATTCTCAGTTCTATGGTGACATTCACATGCAGAATATCGACAATCCACCTGTGGGACTTCGACAATTATAGCGCCAAATCTTCTAGGGAGCTGTAGATTCTCTGCATCTTTAGATCTGTGGAGGCGATGGTTTCGGCACACTCCTTAAGCTCCCGGACTATGGAGGAAGGGATATTTCCAGAGGACTTGTACCGCAGTTGATGCTCTAGGCTTGCCCAGAAATCCATGGCCATGGTTCTTATCTGAATTTCCACTGGCACCAGTTCCTTTCTGTCAGAAAAGAATACTGGAATTTTAACTACTAGATGGAGGCTTCTATAACCATTAGGCTTTGGATTTTTTATGTAATCTGTCTCTCTTATTAATATGATATCGTCCTGTGCCTTTAATAAACCTGCCACGCTGTAAATGTCCTCTATATAGGAGCATACTACTCTTACTCCTGCTATATCAAAAAGATTCTCCTTTGCTGATTCTATAGAGATTTCATGGCCTTTTCTTTCTAGCTTCTTAATTATACTCTCTAGAGATTTAAGCCTGCATTGGATGTCGTGTATGGGATTTCTGCTGTATTTTAGCTTAAATTCATCATCGAGTATTTCTAGCTTCGTACTGATTTCTTTAATAGCTGATTGATATAAGTTCTCCATTTCAAGATAGCTTGAACTTACATTTATGAAGCTGTGTAAATCTATCTGCCTTCCGGGGATATTTGAGTTTAAAAGGGGGATAGATTTTTTAATTATCATCTTTCATTGCTCCTTTGTACTAATATTAAAATAATTATGTCATATTATATTTTAATATATTTTTATGAAGTATGTATGAAAAAATAAAAAAATATTATTTAGGCGAATATGGAAACATATACAATTCATACTACATTCATAAATGTTGCTTATGATTATTATGATAGTCATGTTCAATAATTTAGTAGAAGAAATAAATTTATACGTATATACTAATATTTAGGTAATAATTGTAATATGCAGCAGAAGGTGATAATGGACAGATAAATAAATTTTACAGGGAAATTTAGAGCCGTAGATAACTTATTATTTTGAGTTTTTTTGAGCATTTTGAGAAAGGAAGAAAGACATGAAGAAACTATTAAGGTATTTAAAGCCATATAGTCTTTTGATAATATTGGCTTTTCTATTGTTGTTTGGACAGGTAATGAGTGAGCTGAGCCTTCCTAATTATATGTCTAACATAGTTAATATAGGTATACAAAAGGAGGGAATAGAAGAAACCTCCCCTAAGGCCATTACACCAGAAGCTTTAGAAATCTTTGGTTATTTTATGACTGAAGAGGATAGAAGTTTTTATAAGTCAAGCTATGAGCTCGTTGAGCCAACGGACAAGGAAGCTTCAGAATATGCCGAGGATTATCCTGCTCTAAAGGATGAGGCTATATATGTGAGAGCACCATTAACAGAAGAGGAAGAAGCTAGGCTAGGCAATGTCTTCGGAAAAAGTGTTTTTGCCTTTATGGATTTTATTGAGAACATGGCAAAAGAACAGGGGGGAGCTCCCTTAGATTCTTCTGGAAATGCTGGAGAAGGAGAGAACTTTTCTACTGAGGATGTAGATATTGAGGATTTATATGAGCTTATACCTGTTTTTCAGGGGCTTCCTCCTACAGCCTTTGAGACCTCCATTGACTATGCAGATAGTTTAGATTCCAGCTTTTACAGTCAATCTTCTCCTTATATTATTCAAATGATTTACAGAGATCTTGGTGTAGATACTGACGCTATAAGAAGTGGCTATATACTAAAAATAGGAGCGATAATGCTTCTTATAACCTTTTTAGGAGTATTGGCAACAGTTGGCGTGGGCTTTCTCTCTGCCAGGATTGGTGCAGGGGTTTCCAGGTCTCTTCGAAGAGATGTATTTAAAAAGGTTGAAAGCTTTTCTAATAATGAGTTTGATAAGTTTTCCACGGCATCCCTGATCACCAGGACAACTAATGATATAACCCAGGTGCAGATGCTTATTATCATGGGTCTTCGTATCCTGTGCTATGCTCCTATTATGGGGGTTGGTGGTATTATTATGGCCCTCCGAAAGAGCTTATCCCTAAGCTGGATAATAGCTGTTGCAGTTATTGTGATGCTTGGTCTTGTTGCTGTTATATTTTCCATAGCTCTTCCTAGATTTAAGATTATACAGAAGCTAGTGGATAGGCTTAATCTTGTGACAAGAGAAAACTTAAGCGGAATGATGGTTATCAGAGCCTTCAGCAATCAAGCCTTTGAGGAGAAGAGATTTGATAAGGCAAATACTGATTTAACCACCACAAATCTTTTTGTAAATAGGACCATGTCCTTTATGATGCCAATAATGATGTTTATAATGAATCTCGTTACCCTTACCATAGTTTGGGTAGGAGCAAAGGAGATAAATAATGCAACTCTTCAGGTGGGTGATATGATAGCCTTCATGCAGTATGGAATGCAGATAATCTTTTCCTTCCTGATGATAGCCATGATGTTTATTATGGTTCCAAGAGCAAGCGTATCAGCTGTGCGTATTTTTGAGGTTTTAGATACAGAGCCAGAAATATTAGAGCCTGAAGCTCCATTAAGCCTTGGAGAAAAGCCGCAGGGTCTTATTGAATTTAAAAATGTAAGCTTCCGCTATCATAATGCAGAAAGCGATGTACTAGAGGATATTTCCTTCACAGCAAAGCCTGGTGAAACCACAGCATTCATAGGCTCCACCGGTGCAGGTAAATCTACCTTAATTAATTTAATTCCTCGCTTTTATGATGTAACAGAAGGGGAAATATTAATTGATGGAATAGATGTAAAAGACCTATCTCTCAAGGAACTAAGAGAAAATATAGGCTATGTACCTCAAAAGGGAATATTATTCTCTGGAGATATAACCTCAAATATTAGCTATGGAAAAGAAGATGCATCCTCGGAAGAACTGGAGCTTGCTGCTGAAATAGCCCAGGCTACAGAATTTATAGAAAGCAAGGAAGAGGGATATAATACACGTATCTCTCAAGGTGGCTCTAATGTATCTGGAGGGCAGAAGCAGAGGCTCTCTATTGCCAGGGCCCTCATAAAGAAGCCTCCTATATATATTTTCGATGATAGCTTTTCAGCCTTGGATTTTAAAACCGATGCAGCCCTAAGACGTGCTCTTAAGAAGCACACTGGTGGCTCTACAGTGCTGATTGTTGCTCAGAGAATAAGCACCATAATGAATGCAGAGCAGATAATTGTACTGGATGAAGGCCGTGTTGTTGGTAAAGGAGTCCATAAGGATCTATTGATGAATTGTAGAGCCTACAGAGAAATTGCAGAATCTCAGCTTTCAGAGGAGGAATTATAATATGAGCTCAAATAATGAAGACAGAAATAATGCTCCTGGAGGCGGAAATGGACCTATGGGAGGCAATGGACCTAGAAGAGGTAGAGGGCACATGGGCGGCCCTATGGGGATGATGCCAGGAGCCAAGGCAAAGGATTTTAAGGGAAGTGTAAAGAAGCTTGCAGCCTATTTATCTCCTTATAAGTTCAGGATTTTTGCCGTAGTATTATTTGCAATTGGCTCTGTAATATTTACTATTATGGGACCTAAGGTTCTAGCAAGAGCTACTAATGAGCTTTATTCAGGTATTATTGGAAAGCTCACGGGAAGTGGAGAGGGAATTAACTTTACTAATATTAGAAATATAATGCTTACCCTCATAGGCTTATACTCTATCAGCGCTATCTTTTCACTGCTGCAGAGCTATATAATGACTGGTGTCACCATGAAGGTAACCTATAATTTAAGAACTAACATAATGAAAAAAATCAACAGAATGCCTCTAAACTACTTTGATAAGACTAATCATGGAGAGGTTCTTTCAAGGGTTACCAATGATGTGGATACCTTAAGCCAGAGCTTAAATCAAAGCGTAACTCAGATGATCACTTCCTTAACCACGGTAGTTGGTATTTTGGTAATGATGCTTTCTATAAGTGGAACTCTTACCATTGTAGCACTGCTTACAATTCCCGTATCCTTGTTGCTTATTATCGGTGTGGTGAAGAAGTCTCAGAAATACTTTAAGTCACAGCAGGAATACCTTGGTCATGTAAATGGCCATGTGGAAGAGATGTACGGCGGACATGTAGTTATGAAGGCATTTAATGGAGAAGAGAAATCCGTTAAAAAGTTTGATGAATATAATGATACCCTTTATGAGTCCTCCTGGAAGTCTCAATTTTTATCAGGGCTTATGATGCCCATGATGACCTTTGTAGGAAACCTTGGTTACGTAGCAATTTGTATTTTAGGTGGATGGATGGCTTCTAAGGGAACCCTAAATGTAGGAGATATTCAAGCATTCATACAATATGTGCGCAACTTTACTCAGCCTCTCAGTCAGCTAGCTAATATTTCTAATGTACTTCAGCAGACTGCTGCTTCTGCAGAAAGAGTTTTTGAATTCCTAGAAGAAGAGGAAGAGGTAAAAGAGGAGGTTAAGTACACTATAGCTGGTGAAGGAGAGGATACTTCTGAGACCCGTATCAAGATAGAGGGCAATGTAGAATTCAAGGATGTGCATTTTGGCTACGATCCTGAAAAAATTATAATAAATGATTTTTCTGCCAAAGCTAGAGCAGGTCAGAAGGTTGCTATCGTTGGACCTACAGGGGCTGGTAAAACCACCATGGTTAAGCTGCTTATGAGATTTTATGATGTTAATGATGGGGCAATACTCATCGATGGTCATGATATCAGAGATTTCTCCAGAGAGGATTTAAGATCACTCTTTGGAATGGTGCTCCAGGATACCTGGCTTTATAATGGTACCATTATGGATAATATACGATATGGTAATCTAAATGCTTCTGAGACAGAAGTAAGAGCAGCAGCTAAAGCAGCACAGGTAGACCACTTTGTGGCAACCCTGCCTGGTGGCTATAACATGGTGCTCAATGAGGATGCCAGCAATGTATCCCAGGGCCAAAAGCAGCTATTAACTATAGCTAGAGCCTTCCTTAAGGATCCAAAGATACTGATTCTTGACGAAGCCACCAGCTCCGTAGATACACGTACAGAGGTCCTTATACAGAAGGCCATGGATAACCTTATGAAGGGCAGAACTAGCTTTGTAATAGCTCACAGACTTTCAACTATCAAAAATGCTGACCTAATTCTCTGCATGAATGATGGAGATATAGTGGAGCAGGGAACTCATCAGGAGCTTCTAAAGCTCAATGGCTTCTATGCTAAGCTTTATAACAGCCAGTTTGAAAAGACCTCTGCCTGATATAATGACATAGACTGTCAAGGAATACTATTTTTCCTTGATAATCTATGTCCTCTTTTTCAATAAAAGAACTAAGTATTATTTAATGAAACTATGAAGAGTATATATTAATATTGGTGTCTTATATATGTATTCTTTGAATATATTTTAATATAGGTGTTTTTTATAAGTATTAATGTTAATATATTCCTAGAGAATGGTTGATGATGTATATATTACTCAGAACTGTGGAAGCTCGGTGTATCTATATCAATTATCTTTCTGTTATTTAAAGAGATAATAGTTTATTGTAAGTGTAAGCTTTTATAAGTTATAATGTTTAATGGACTAATTTTAAATAGTTATTTTATTAAGGCCTATAGATATATTGTCCCTGAACTATACGAATAGACTTCTTGAGGTAATTAAGAAGAAATGATAAATTAACCTTTAGTAATAGGTGTTTTAGGAGGATTAGTATGAGTAAAAAGATGCTTCTAATAATGAACCCTTTTTCAGGGAAGATGCAGTGTAGAAATTACTTATTTGATATGGTAGATATTTTTAGTAAGGATGGCTATGAGGTAACGGTATATCCTACCCGGAAAAGATATGATGCTACGGAGCTTACTATAAAAAAAGGAAATGAATATGATTTGATTGCCTGCTGTGGAGGGGACGGAACCCTAAATGAGGTGATAACTGGGGCTATGTCTATAGAGAATGCACCACCTCTAGGTTATATTCCCTCAGGAACTACTAATGACTTAGCCACAAGCCTTAAGATGCCTAAAAACATGGTAGATGCGGCAATGAACGTGGTTAACGGAGTTCCCTTCTTATATGATATCGGCACCTTTAATAATCAATATTTTGCATATATAGCTGCCTTTGGAGCTTTTACAGAGGTATCCTACCAGACCTCTCAGCAGGTAAAGAATTCCCTTGGACATCTTGCATATATATTAGAGGGAATAAGACGGTTCACAGAAATAAAAGCTTATCATCTTATAATAGAACATGATGGAGGTACTGTAGAAGGAGATTATATCTTTGGTTCTATAACAAACTCCACATCTGTAGCAGGACTGCTAACCTTAGATAAGGAAAAGGTAAGATTAAATGATGGACTCTTTGAATTATTGCTTATTAAGAGTCCCAAAAATATAATTGATTTGAACGGAATAATTACAGGTCTTTTGACTCAAAATTATGATCATAATTATATATCTCTATTCCATAGCTCTAGGGTAAAGATTTACTCCGAGGTAGAAATCCCCTGGACTCTTGATGGAGAAAATGGAGGAAGACATACCAACGTGGAGATAGTTAATAATCCAAGAAGCGTTACTCTGTTAGTAAGCGAGGAAGTAGTCAGATAAAATAATAGAAATAACAATGATAAAATTATCAAAACATAAATAATATTAATAATGATATAGCTTCTTTAAGGAATGCGTAGTAAGGTTGATTAGCTGCCAGGCTTTTTACTTACTCATTGCAATTCCCTGGGGAGGCTGTTTTTTTATGAAGGCTCATTGAAAAACTAACTTCCTTTTTTTATGAAATAGATATCGTGATACAAGTTTATAAAATATAATGTAGTTAAGGGTATAATTTGAATAAGGATAGAGGGGAGATTAATAATGTTTGATAGTGGTTTTAATGAAGGTTCAGTAGATTTTATGTTTTCGGTTCTGCCTGCTTTTATTATGATTTTTTCTATTGTGGTTTTTGGAATAATAATATTTAATGTGACAAAAGGAATTATGCAGTGGAATACAAACAATAAATCTCCGTTAGCCACTGCAGAGGTTAAGGTAAGTTCAAAAAGAGGAGAGGTAACCCACCACCATCACCATCATGGTAATGAAGCAGGAGTTCATCATACCTCCAGTACCTACTATTATGTAACCTTTGAGCTAATCTCCGGTGAAAGAATTGAGCTAGAGGTAAATGGAAAGGAATATGGAATGATATCCGAAGGAGACAGAGGGATCCTCACATATCAAGGGACTAGATATAAGGGGTTTCAGAGGAATATTTAGTGAATCATCACAGAAGAAAGTAATGAAATTTTTATCTATACATCAAAAATAGGAGGGAATTTCTATGACCAAGGCTTTGGTGTTGGGAGGAAGTGGACTTGTTGGCTCAGCAGTAATAAATGAAATGAATAAATATAATTATTTTGAGGTTTATTCAACGTATTTTAAAAATCCAATACTGCTTGATACAGTTAGAAATTTCAAACTTGATATAGAAGATTTGGTTAATATAAATACTATATTGAATGATATAAAACCCAATATTGTAGTTTCAAGTTTAAGAGGAGATTTTAATAAACAGCTAATAGCACATGAAAAAATCGCTAAGTTTTTGAAAGCCACAGGTGGAAGTTTATATTTTTTCTCTACCACCAATGTATTTGATAATGATTATAGTAGACCTCACTATGAAGAAGATTTACCTAATGCCCAATCTGAATATGGGCAATATAAGCTAGAATGTGAGAAGAAAATTCTTGATATATTGGGAGATAACGCTTGTATATTAAGGATTCCTCAAGTTTGGAGCAAGAATTCCCCGAGAATGAAGGAGCTCTTACATTCGCTTAACTACAATAAAAAAATTATAGTATATCCAAAGCTCTTTTTAAATACAAATACTGATGTTATGATAGCAAGGCAATTGTGTTATATAATAAATAATGATTTGAAGGGAATATTCCATTTGGCATCAGAAGAGGAAGTTAATTATAAGAATTTTTATCTTGAGTTAATTTCCAGATTAGGGTTTAAAAATGTAACGGTTGAAGATGATTTTGAAGTAGAAGGATACTTTACGCTTTTATCAAAAAGAAACAATAACTTTCCTGAACAATTAAGGTTTACTTATAAATCTGTAATTGATTATTTGACACTATAAAATGAGTTATATAATTTTATATATTTATTAAAGTGTAAGACGAGGGAATCTTCAAAGAGGATATCCCTTGTCTTTTTATATTGATAAAATCATCTTGTATTACAGCATAATAATTCTGAAAATTATAGAGAATGTGTTGACCATTTTATAAAAGGAGCATATAATGAAATTAACATATGAGTAATTGCTCATATGAACATATGAAGCTGTAAGTATACACACATGAATAAATTTTGATTACTTCAGGAGTCTATTTGGATATATAAGAAAAACTTTATTTAGGTGCAAAAAACCTAATGAATTGATTGGAAAATAATGTTAATATTAAAAGGTACAGGAGTGGTTTTGTGATAAATATAGAAGATAGAAATATGGATGTATGTAAGTCAACTGTTATCCATGAAGGAAATGTGAGAAAGGCAAAAGAATTAATGCCTGATGAGGAAGTTTTATATGACATGGCGGAATTTTTTAAGGTCTTTGGTGATACCACCAGGATAAAAATAATATCTGCTTTATTTGAATCAGAAATGTGTGTCTGTGATTTATCTGCAGCTCTCAATATGACTCAGTCGGCAATTTCTCATCAGCTGAGAGTTTTAAAACAGGCTAATTTAGTGAAATTCAGAAGAGATGGTAAGGTTGTTTATTATACTTTAAGTGATGATCATGTTAAGGATATATTTAATCAGGGTTTAGTCCACATACAGGAGAGATAAAGGAGTAGATTATCATGATAGAAAATAGTAAAACACAATTAAAGCCCCAAAGCTCTGGTGGAATAAAAATATCAAAGGGCAGGAGCAACGGAAATAATAAATATGAATTTATACTAGAAAATCTCGGCTGTGCTAACTGTGCCGCAAAGATAGAAAATAAAATAGGTAATCTTCAAGGAGTTGATGAGGCTCTTTTAAACTTCATGACCAAAAAGCTATCTCTCACTTTAACACAAAAAGAGGACTATCCTAGAATTATTGTAGAGGCTAAAAAGATTATCAGGAAGCTAGAGCCTGAAGTGGTTTTACGCCCCTTAGATAATGCTAGCAGTAGAATAGCTGCTGATTTAACTCTTAAAGGAAGCTTTTCGGAGCAACATGAGGAAAACTGCAATTGTGGTGAGGGCCATGATCATTCTGATGACCATGGACATAATCATAAGCATGACCATAATCATAGCCATTCTGATAATCATGGCAGTTCTCATAATCATTCTTATAGAGAAGAAGCTCATAGTCATGGGCATTCTCATATAGAAGAAGCTCATAATCAAGGAAATGGACATCAAGGACATTCTCATGGACATGAAGCTTCTCACAGCCGTGCAGAAGCCTTTGGCCAGGTGGCTGCACACAGTCACGACCACGGTCACAGCCACGATCACTCACATAGCCACGACCACGGTCACAGCCATGGACATTCTCATGGTATGGATGCAGAGGGCGATGAAGGAATCACAGAGCAGATAGTTCAATTTGCTACTGCAACTTTATTATTTACAGTGGCTTCAGCCTTCCAGTTTTCTGAAAGGATAACAATGCTTTTATTCTTCTTAAGCTATCTGTTAGCTGGAGGAGAGGTTGTTCTTAGAGCCTTCAAAAATATAATAAGAGGTCAGGTTTTTGATGAAAACTTCCTAATGACCATTGCTACTATTGGCGCCTTTGCCATAGGTGAATATCCAGAAGGTGCAGCAGTAATGCTCTTTTACCAGATTGGAGAGCTGTTCCAGGACATGGCCATTAATAGATCAAGAAAATCCATCAGTGATTTAATGGATATAAGGCCTGACTATGCTAATCTTCTGGTAAATGGAGAGACTGTGAAGGTAAGTCCAGAAGAAGTTAGAGTTGGAGATATTATAGTAGTTAAGCCCGGAGAGAAGGTTCCTCTCGATGGTGTTATAGTACAGGGCCATTCTATGGTTGATACCTCTGCTTTAACAGGTGAGTCAGTACCTAGAGAGGTAGAAAAAGGCAACGACGTTTTAGCAGGCTTTATAAATAACAATGGAGTTATCAATATTAAGGTAGCTAAGAGCTTTGGAGAATCTACTGTTACAAAAATACTGGATTTAGTTCAGAATGCCAGCGGTAGAAAGGCCCCAACAGAGAATTTTATTACTAAGTTTGCAAGATACTACACGCCTATAGTGGTTATTACTGCAGCTTTACTGGCTGTTATACCTCCTATAATAATACCTGGAGCTTCATTCTCTGATTGGCTCTACAGAGGGCTAGTATTTCTTGTAATATCCTGTCCCTGTGCCTTAGTGGTATCCATTCCTCTTGGATTCTTTGGTGGAATAGGAGGAGCCTCAAAAAATGGTATCCTCATAAAGGGAAGCAATTTCTTAGAGGCTCTAAATGATGTGGAAACAGTGGTATTTGATAAAACTGGTACCCTCACCAAGGGAGTATTTAAGGTTTCAAAAATCTCTCCCTATAATGGCTTTAAGGAAGATGAGCTGCTAGAATACACAGCGATGGCCGAGAGCTATTCCAACCATCCTATAGCCACATCAATTATCAGTGCCTATGGTAAGGAGGTTGACAAAAAGCTAGTTAAGGAATATGAGGAGATAGCTGGACATGGTACAAAAGCCATGGTCAAGGGTAAGGAGATTCTTGCAGGAAATAAGAGACTCATGGAGAGTCAGAATATAAGCTATCAAAGGCAGGAAAAGCCTGGAACTGTGGTGTATATTGCTATAGACAAGAAATACGCAGGCTATATTCTCATAGCTGATGAGCTTAAAGAGGATTCTAAGGAAGCCATTAGAAGACTTAAGGATCTTGGGATAAAGAGGACAATAATGCTTACAGGAGATAACAGAATGGTTGCTCATAGCATAGCCGAGAGCTTAGGCTTAGATGAGGTTCATTCAGAGCTCCTTCCTCAGGATAAGGTAAGCAAGTTTGAAGAAATAGCTGAAGGTAGTACCTCAAAGAGAAGAGTAGCCTTTGTAGGTGATGGAATAAATGATGCTCCAGTACTTGCAAGAGCAGATATTGGAATAGCCATGGGTGGCCTGGGATCAGATGCGGCCATAGAAGCAGCAGATATAGTGATAATGAATGACGAGCCAGATAAGATTGGTGAAGCCCTAATGATAGCAAAAAACACAAGAAAAATTGTATGGCAGAATATTGTCTTTGCCTTAGGAGTAAAAGCAATTGTTCTCATTATGGGAGCTATGGGAATGGCTTCTATGTGGGCAGCGGTATTTGCAGACGTAGGAGTGGCACTTATAGCAGTTCTTAATGCTATGAGGGTATTAAGCTACAAGCCTGCAAAAGGTTAAAGCCTTAGATATCCAGTCCTCAAGCTACTTTGAGCAAAAGGATATTAAATATAAGTTTTCCTTATAAAAAGCTTTAGAAAAAAATTGGTTACATTTACCTCTTGAAAAAATCTCTCAGAACCTTTATTATTTTGTTGTTATCTTATGTGGGAGGGAATGACAACCAGAAGATACAAGACAGATATCATACTCTATATAGCAGCTTTTATGATAAACGATGCATTTTCATGCCGTAACTAATAGTTCACTTACACCTTAATTAAACTATTATCTTGTATCATGACATTTAAGACCCTTCCACATATAACGTGCCCATATTGGGTTTATGTACAATTCTTCCATTAAACATTTGCTAACACTTGATTTTTAATCAGAAAAAACTGAAGCTCATTGAGCTTCAGTTTTTTTTGTTCTCATCACATGCGAACACTTTCTCACTTCTATGGTGGCATTCACATTCGTTGATATGACGTTTTTCGACGTCAGGTGATTAGCTTTATATCCTCGGTGGATAGGACATCCTCGCTGATGAGCCAGCCCCGGGAGTTCAGCTTTTTCGGGGTTGTGAGCTCTACGTAGTACCAGGTTCGGCCATTTACACGGCTTTTTTCTAAAAGTCTAACCTTGGTAGACTTTTTTATGTTGTTTAATAGTGGAGACCAGTCAGCTGGTACAAAATATAGCTTTGTATCATACTTTACTATCCCCTCCACGCAAGGGCACTCCAGAACTTCTACAGAAATATTCCTTAACTCTCTGCTCTTCCAGGAGGTCTTTTTGAGAGTGTCATTTTCCATGGTAAGAGTGAAGATTCGATTGCGCTGATTATCGAGCTTGCTTAAGAGATAAAAAATATATCCTCCAGAAGATACTAATAAAATAAAAAGGGCAATAGACATATAGGCTCCCTACTCCAAAGAACTATAATACAGTATATTCAAAGCTCTAAAATTTGTTACACTTTTTTTGATTTTATCAATATTTAACAGGGGGTTTCTTCCATTGTTTGGCCCTACCAATGGTGATAAAATATTTTTGTAAATATCATTAAATACAGTATTATACGCATATTTAGTCGATGCAGCGGAGGTGGAGTATATGACAATAGTAGGAATCAGTTTAGGTACTACAAACAGCATGATTACAGCGTATAAAGGGGACAGGCTAATTAAAATACCCAATACCTTTGGAGAATATCTTATTCCCTCGGTAGTAAGCATTGATGATGATGGCACAATCTATGTTGGCAAAACTGCCAAGGAGAGAATGTCTACCTATCCTAAGGTAACCTTTTCTCACTTTAAGGAGTTTATTGGGAGTGATAAATGCTTCGCTGCCAATAACAAGTGTTACACTGCAGAGGAGATGGCTTCCTTCATAATCAAGGCCTTGGTTGATGATGCAAGAAACTATCTGGGGGAGGAAATAACTGGAGCCGTAATAGGTGTACCTGTATCCTTCAATAATTTTCAGAGACAGGCTGTTAAGCTAGCTGGAGAGCTGGCAGGGGTTAAGGTAATAAGACTTATTAATGAACCTGGTGCTGCTGCCCTAGGCTACAGATGTCAAGGGGACGAGGAAGCCATATATATGATTTTTGATATGGGTGGCGGAATATTAGAAGTATCCATGGTGGCTACCTCAGAAGATACCATTGAGGTGTTGGCAAGTGTATGTGAAGAGCATTTAGGTGGTGATAATTTTACAGAGGCAATAGCGGAGTATTTTTGCAGCATAAACTCCATAAAGAGAAGTGACTTATCTCCTGAGGAGGAGAATATGCTTCTTAGAAAATGTGAGGATATAAAGCTTATTTTAACGGAGCATACTTATGGGGAACTGGCTTTTACCATGAGAGAAAAGACTTATATTCTTAAGCTAAATGAAATGCAATTAATTAAGATATATGCAGAGCTTCTTGCTAGAGTCCAGAAAACTGTAATAAGAGCTGTGAGAGATGCGGAAATACCACTAGAGAGATTGAAGGATATTATCCTAGTGGGTGGAGGTTCAAAGGAGCCTGTTGTGAAGAACTTCCTTGCCAAGCTTACAGGAGTTATTCCAGCATCACCCTTAAAGCCTGAGGAAATAGTAGCTATAGGAGCAGGAACCATTGCCGGCATTGAGGAAGGAAATCATAATCTTAAAAATATAGTTATTAAGGATATCTGTCCATTTTCCTTAGGAGTAAATATTTATAACGAAGGAGATCCGGATAATGACATGTTTTCTCCTATAATAGAAAGAAACTCTACTCTGCCCTGCAGCAAGGTAAATAGCTATAGTACTATTAAGGATAATCAAAGAACTATAAGCTTTAAAATATATCAGGGAGAAAATATTTATTGCAAGGATAATGTAGAGATAGGAAGTATTCAAATAGATTTACCAGAGACTCCAAAGGGGACAAGAGCAGCAGATGTACGCTTTACCTATGATATCAGTGGAATATTAGAAGTAGAAGTAGTAAATGTGCTAACTCAGGAGGTAACCAAGGAGTACTTAGTAAGCAGTGCCAATACCATGACAGAAGATGAAATTCAAAAGAGACTGGAGGAGCTTCAAAAAATAAAGGTTCATCCCAGAAAAAATGTTAAGAATAAGCATCTTATAGAATGGGCTAAGAGACTATATCAAGAAAATACCGGTGAAGCTCGAGAGCTGATATCCAATACCTTAGCATATTTCGAAAGAGCCCTAAACAATCAGGAGGAATTTGCAATAAAAAGTGCCTATGATTACTGTTATCAAGCTCTCTCTATGCTGGATGACACTAGAGATTATTTTTCTATAGGAGACTATTTAGGAGACAATGATAATCAGGGAGCAGTTCGTAACGGAAGTACCGGAGGGTTTTTAAACTGAAATTATACCTATAATATAAAGTCCATAAAGATAATACAGAAGAAAAAATACACCATATAAATAACTACAAGCAAAAGCTAATAAAATTTTAATTTAACAAACGAAATCATAAATATTATTTGTTTTATAAATTATAATCATAATAAACTTAAGATAAAAAAGTATAATGACTTTCAATTAACAGCCTTTGATAAGGCTTTATATAATATAGATAGATTTGATAATATAATAAAAATTGCCCTGAGACACTGTCTGGGGCAATTTTTTTATGCTTCTTATAAGCTTGCTTTATCAGAATCTGCTTTTAAAGAATCTTCTTCAAGTAATTTGTCCTGTTTAAGAAATTCGTTAGCATATTTTTTACTACAGATTATTTATAGCCTCTCCCAACACCTTTCCAATAGCATCGTGGATAACCAAATCAGCCCTGCTATCAGCAGAGGTTGTGCTTTTATTTATAAGGACAAGATTGCTACCACTGAAGTAGTCAATAAGTCCAGCTGCGGGATAGACTACCAGGGAGGTGCCCCCAATAATTAGGGTATCAGCCTGGGCTATGGCACTCACGGCACCACTAATCACCGTATTGTCCAAGCTCTCCTCATATAGGACAACATCTGGTTTCACCTTTCCACCACATTGTGGACAGGTGGGTATGCCCTTAGAAGCTAAAATGAAGCTTACATCATAAAAGCTGTGGCATTTCATACAGTAATTTCTTAAAACAGAACCATGTAATTCATAAACCCGTTTAGAGCCAGCAGCCTGATGGAGTCCGTCGATATTTTGTGTGACCACTGCTTTGAGCTTTCCCATCTCCTCAAGCTTAGCCAGGGCTATATGTGCTGCATTAGGCTTTGCTTCTGGATATACTAGCTTATCTCTGTAGAACTGAAAAAACTCCTCAGGATACTTCATAAAATAAGTTCGGGAAACTAATTGCTCGGGAGTAATATTTATACCTAGCTTTTCACTCCATAGACCATTGGAACTTCTGAAGTCTGGAATCAATGATTCAGTACTCACTCCAGCGCCTCCAAAGAATACAATATTATCACTATCCGTAAGTATCTGTGTTAGCTTTTCTATATCAGTCTTCATAAGAAACCCCCTTCATATTTTCTCTAGATTATAAGTCTTTAATTTAGTCTATTGGTTGTTAAGACAAGCCTCTTCAATGTAAGGATGCTGATTATTGAGATAAGCTTCTTAAACATAAATATATTAGTTATTAAGACAAGCTTCTTGAATATAAGCAGATTCTAAAATCCTCCTGAAGTTATTCACATGCATAGGATATACAGCCATTATTAATGCTATTATTACATAAAAGCTATGAAAATTAAACTAAAGTAAGGGTTTCAATTGGTTATGTTTTTTTAAATAATATCCTCCTGCCCTTGTAATTTTATTTTTCATCCTTCATAATATAACTAGAAAATTATGTAAGAGCTGTGGCTGTGTAACAAAGAATCTTATACAAAGGAGGAGTAGCATGTATTTTAAGTACCAGATGGGAAATGATGGCCCCGAGGACAATGGTATTAATAGGCGCATCGCTGCCCGTGGTATTATTGAAAGCAGGGGGAAGCTTTTAATGATTAAAACCAATAGAGGCGATTATAAATTCCCTGGCGGAGGAGTTCAGCGAGGTGAAAGCCAGAAGGAAGCCTTAGTTCGAGAGATAGAAGAAGAGACAGGCTATAAGGTGAAGAGGGTTATCGGGAAAATAGGGGTAGTAAAGCAGGTTAATCCCGACAACTATACGGAAAACTGCACCTTTCAGATGTATTCTAATTATTATCTCTGCTCCCTATCGGAGGAAAAAGGGGTACAGAACTTAGAGGAGTATGAAAAAAAGTTAGGCTATAAGCCTTACTGGATAGACATAGATAAGGCTCTAGAGATCAATGAGAAGCTTTTGGCAGAAGGAAACAAGGAGCGTAGTCCTTGGATAGAAAGAGAGACAAGGGTGCTGCGTTTTTTGAAGAAAAATCTAAAAAGAAAAGAAATGACAAAAGAAGCTTCCGATAAGCTTAAGGAAAGAAAACACACATCCAGAGAAAATCAAGCTTCCAATAAGCCTTATGAAAGCAAATATATTTCTAAGAGGCTTGAAAAAGATCAAAAATAATTTTTGCTCAATGGACAACTCTTACTAGATAAAACTATAGGATACAGAGGACATGATGAATAACATAATAATTACAGTAATTAATAAGGACCTACCTTAAAATGACTCCGTAGTCATAGAGAGGGAGGTCCTTATATTTTTTGCCTGTAATAACAGTACTATTTTCCCGGAAACCAAATTCCTATTTCTCTCTGTGCATTTTCTGGTGAATCAGAAGCGTGAACAGAGTTTTGATTAGTGGCAAGACCATACAGCCTTCTAACAGTGCCTTCTTCAGCTTCCGCAGGATTGGTTTTGCCATTGAGTCTTCTAACCTGTGCTATGGCATCCTCCCCCTCTAATACTACTGCAACAACAGCACTTCTGGTGATGTAAGCGATTAAATTTTCATAGTAATCTCGCCCTTTATGTTCTATATAGTGGGCTTCAGCCAGCTCTCTAGAAACCTTGGTAAGTTTCATATCCACTATTTTCAGGTCATTATCCTCATAAATTGTTAGTATTTTTCCTATAAGATTTCTCTCTACTGCATCAGGCTTAATAAGTACAAGACTTCTTTCTACCATATCTTTATCTCCTTTCAGAGTTTAGTCACTTTATTATACACTAAGAGCTTTTATATATACACTATAGCATTACATAGTTTTTTCAATTTTAAATCCCATAAATCATAATAAATTTAAATTTTTTTAGCACAAAAGCATAATAGATATAAAGCAAGTTAATTTCCAATAAGCCTAGTGAACTTAAACTTTAATTCTTTGGTATAAGGATATTTTAGATATAAATTAAATTCCATAAATCCTAGTGTTCTTAAGTATAAATTTTTGAACAAAAAAGTTTACATATAAAGTAAATAATTATTGCAAAACGATAATTACTGGAATATAATTACAGTATATTATCGAATAACAATAATTCGGAGGCTACAATATGAAACAAAAAGTTTTTATTGCGTTCCTTTTAGTGGAGGCTGTCCTATGCATGCTGCTATACAATGCTCAGGAAAAGTTCTCTAAGGTGTTTTCCTCGGTTCTAGCTTTTCCCTTTGAGCAGATAGGCTATATTCTGCGCGCTCTCTCACTGTCAGGAGCTATTGGCAACGGGGTAGCCATAGTGATTTATATTCTCATTTCTTTATCTCCCTCATTATTTTTCTATTATTCCTATAAGAAAAGAAAGCTCTTCCCAGAGGATGGATTACTCTTAATAGTGTCAGCTCTTCTATTTGCAGTTTTATATCTTATGATAAATCCAAGTATGATGGACACTTATTTTCTTGGTTCTCCTGATCACCTTGTTGATAAGGCATTAATAGGGGGGATTTTATATTCAGTGCTCTGCGGATATGGTGTCCTTAGAATTTTAAGATTATTATTTGTTGCTGATGTATCAAAGCTACAGCAATATTTAATTAGGTTATTATATCTGCTAAATGTGATTTTTGTTTATATTATTTTTGGAGCTTCCTTTGGTAGATTTTTAGATTCTGTTAATAAGTTAGAATTGGGTAATACAGGAGTACAAGGTGATTTGGGACTTTCTTATGTATTCCTTGCAATCCAATATGTTGTAGACGTGCTGCCCTATTTACTTAATGTGCTCATTGTATTTGCAGCCATAGCTCTGCTGAAGGAGCTGGGCAGTGATCGATATTCTGAAATCACAGCTACAAAGGCCCAGAAGCTTTCTCGCTTATGCGGAACGTCTCTTATTATCACTGTACTCTCCAATATAGCATTTAATCTTTTACAATTTGCCTTTGCCAAATCCTTGAGGGTAATTAATGGTTCTATTCAAATACCCTTGTTCTCCATAACCTTTGTATTGGCAGCTCTTTTGCTGGCACAATTTATTAAAGAGAATAAGCAGCTCAAGGATGATAACGATATGTTCATTTAAGGAGGCTGGAGAATGGCAATAATAGTCCATCTTGAAGATATCCTAAAAGCTCGCGGTATGACTTCAAAGGAGCTCTGTGCTTTAGTAGGGATTACTGAAGCAAATCTCTCTATTCTCCGAAGTGGAAAAGCTAAGGGTGTCAGGTTTAATACAATCAATAAAATTTGCTATTATCTCCATTGTGATGTTGGAGATATCCTAAAATTTGATGGTAATCTGGAGGAAGATGATGAGATATAATAAGTTATTCTTAATATTTACTTTTTTTATACTGATGGTTTCATTGACAGGCTGCCAGTTAGCCCGTGAGGAAAGTACAGGTTCTGGGAAATTTACTGAGGATCAGATGATTGGAGTGTATATAACCAGAGAACACCTTGATTTATTCGATATGGAAGGATTTTTAAATGATAACTCTGGTAGGCTGCCTCAAGGAAATATTGATGACCTTGATAGTGAAGAATATCAAGGGAGGATTTATGCTACTCTTAGGAAAGAGAGCCACACCGATGAAAAGACTGGTGAAACCTATGAAAGCAGCCAGTATGTCTTTGAACATTTAGACGGTATACCTTATTTTGCTGCTCTTATTAGAGAAAGTGAGGAGCTCCACACCGTTACTGGATCAACCTCTGATGAGGTAATTAGTGATAGTCAGCTAGGAGTCAATGTGCTTGATAATGAGGAAAAGACTACCCTTGAAGGAACTATTTATGTATCACCGAAGAAAAACGAGGAGTTGCTTTTCTTTTTCAATCCCGTTTTTCAGGACGGTGAAGGTAAAGTATATCTTGTTTCTGGAGATGGGTTATTAATCAATGGACAAAGTGAAGGAGCGGCTGCTGGAAGAACCTTTGACTCAACCACAACAATAACACGTAACGGCGCCAGTAAAAAGAAAAGTATTTCCGTAAAGATTTCTTTTGAGGTGCTTTTTCCACCAGAAAAGATAGTAGTTATGGAAATGAGTAACAATAGTGCCGTTGTTTCAAGGAATGAATATGCTCCTGGTGAATTCCCAAAGGAGATGAAGCTTAGCTCTGATACTGAATATATTGTCGTTGAGACCTATAAAAATGACCCAGAAGGTAAACCACTAGTTTCACGAAGCATAACTAACAGTAATGAAGAATATCTTAATACCTTTTTTTATAGAGAGGATGGATTTTGTATTAAAAAGGGGACTGTTCTTTATTGGAATAACTCAAAGTAATGAGAAATTAGCATTTTTATAAGTATAGATGCGCTTTTATACCAAAGCTGTCTATGCTTATATTATTTATAATTACTTATGTTTTTATTTTTACGTGACTTTCAGTATATATGTACTTTTATCCAGCACTAGAGTATTATATAAATATTAACGAAAGTGGAAGGAGGGGTAGCATGTCTCTTATATTAGCTGCTGCAGGAAGTGCCGTGGTTCTTGGTGCTTTTTTCTACTCACAGAATAATTATATAAAAATAAGTTCTTATAAATATAGCTCTACAAGGCTGCCCAGAGCCATGAAAGGAACTAGGATAGTACATTTATCTGACCTCCATTCAAAGGTGTTTCCAAATAATGCTATGATAAATGCGGTAAAGGAGCTTAAGCCACATCTTATAGTTTTTACTGGTGATTTGATTGATAGCAGAAATTATGAGGAAGTGAATAGCTTAAAGACCATGGAGGAGCTCTGCAAAATAGCTCCTGTGTACTTTTCTCCAGGAAATCATGAGAATAGAAGAGAAGAATTTACAGCTTCCCTAGAGCCCAAGCTAAAAAAGGCAGGGGTTAGGATATTAAGAAATGATGGTCAGTTATTTATAAGAAATGGTTCAGCCATAAAGCTTTTAGGAATAGATGACCCCTTAAAGGAATCCCAAAGCTATGATGAGCTTTTAATAGATGAAGGCTTTATAAAAGGATATATAAAAGAAGCACAGGGTAAATTAGCTAGCAGCTCCAAGGGAATCATCAAAGAAGGCTTTACACTCCTTTTAAGTCACAGACCAGAGCATTTAAGAGCTTATTCTGACGCAGATGTGGATTTAGTGTTCTCAGGACATACCCATGGAGGGCAGATGAGAATACCCTTTGCCAATCAAGGGCTCTTTGCCCCAAATCAAGGGGTGCTGCCCAAGTATACAGAGGGAAGACACATTAAAGGCAATACTACCTTATTTATAAGCAGGGGCCTTGGCAACAGTTCCTTTCCTATTAGAGTTTTCAATCGCCCTGAAATCATAGTAGTTGATTTAGATTAATAATGTAAATAAAGTAGCACAGCTATTTTAAAGCCAGAGTTGAAGAATTAAAAAGAAGCAGTGGACACCATGAGACTCATTCCAAGGCAAGTCATGGTGCTACTGCTTTTTATTTGTTATTTTTGTTATTTTTATTATCATGTATCACTTGGTCCACTACTATAACTAATGCCAAGGTGAAGGGGATGTTTTCTGAATCGCCAATAAAGACTTAGCTTGTTTCCAAAGGAAAATATTTGCCCTTTAACCATGAAGGCTGGGTTTCCTCCTACATCAGTTATGGTAAAATTATCACCAAAGGATAAAATTTTTTCTTTAATATAGAATTTCATAGCATTCCCTACTTTCCGTAATATATCTTAATTATACTATCAATATAGAGAAATTATATATTTTTACTTATAAATGTTGAAATACAAGTAAAAGTGGGAATAAGTAATGCAATTTTAAGGATAAATGGCTTCAGATAAATCATATGTACCATATCTTTCATATTGTTTAAATAATGCTGTTCATATTTAGACTTTTAAGGTCCTCTATTATTATAGAAAGTCCTATGAGTATTTCTCTAAACTCATTATCCAGTATATCTATAGAGTAAACCTTTTCCTGACAATCTGAGGTTGGTACAGGATCCTCCATGGCATTTTTCTTAAGTACTGTAGCTCCATGAAAAACTTTACTTATTATAAAGGGATCACAGGGACTTTTTATACTAGCAAGAATATTCTCGGCATCATCTACAATGGTATAGCTTGATGAGTAGTAATCACCTTTTATATTGAAGGTTCCATGAATACAGCTTATAGAGAGACTTTTACTGTCTTTGAAGCTCTTTTTGACCAATGCTATTTCAGAATGGGAATGTAGAATTTTATATTCAGGCAACGCGATTCCTCTTAAGCGCATAAGGCTTATAAGCTCCTTGCCATTATTATCCTTTAAGGATATGGAATGACTAAAGGGAGCCAGCTGCTCACAGGTTTCGAAGCAAACCTTTAGATTGTGATCCTTGATAGAATATTTACCGCTATGAGAAAATAGGGCTTCTTTTATGTAATAGGTCATTTCTTCTAAACTCTCCTTTCCGTAGAAGTCATTAAGCTGATTAAATACAATAAATATCTTGAAGAAATTCATAATATTGTTAATAATTATAATATATCAAATTAAAATGCTATTATCATTGTTTAATGATAAAATTAATTAAATGATAATAAGTTAGAAAAAAATAATAGAATGAGGTGTACAATGAATCGCGCATTAAAGCACTATACCTTGAAAAGTTCAGAACTACAGGAAAAGAATATCAGTTTATCTAAGGAATCCAGTTATTATAGCATCCTGAGATTAATTATATTTATAGGAGGCTTGGCCGTTACTTATATTGCCTATAGAAGAGGTAATATATCATTTATTTACATAGCATTACTGCTTTTTGCGGTTTTATTTATAAGTGCTGCTTACAAGCATGGAAGGGTAATAGAGGAGCTGACCTATATTAAAGCTATGGAACGGGTAGTTGCAAAAGGGAAAGATAGATTAGAGGAGAATTTTAATGGATTTTTAGATAAAGGAGATGACTTTATTGATAAATCCCACCCATATACCTATGATCTAGACATTTTCGGTGAGGGCTCTCTTTTCCAAAGATATAATGGTACCTCCACTTATTTAGGCAGGAAGAGATTTGCTGCCGAGCTTACAGGAGATATTTCCTTCAGTAAAGAGGATATATTAGAAAGACAGCAGGCTATAGAGGAGCTATCAGGAAAGGCAGACTTCCGAGAAGATATAGAAGTGGTTGGAGTTATGGAAAAGGGTGAAAAAACCTCTCCCTCAGAGCTTATAGCCTGGAAAGGGGAAAGGGAAAAGCTCTTTAGCTCTAAAGCCTTTAAGGTGTTTGTATGGGCTCTTAATTTGCTCACCGTAGCAATAGTGGTGATGATGATTCTAGGAATAGTTGACTATAGGATACTGCTTCTGGATATACTCCTAAACGGCTTGATACTGCTGTGGGGAAAAAGTAAAAGAATTCACGCTTTAAGACTCATTGAGCTTTATAAAGAAAATATAAATACTTATTTTAAAATCGTAGAGCTGACAGAAAAGGAGTTCTTTACGAGTCCACTTCTTTTAGATTTAAAGAAGAGGCTGGAGGAGGGAGAGAAGAGCGCTTCTTATCAGCTAAAGGAGCTTGCCAAGATAGTAAGGAGTCTCAGTGATACTCACAATGCCTATTATCTTATAATAAATCATCTATCCTTGATGGATTATCATATTTTAATGAGGCTGGAAGAGTGGAAGAGCAATTATGGTGATGCTTTAGAAAGATGGCTGGAGGTAGCTGCAGAAATGGAGTCTCTCTGTAGTCTTTCTATAATAAATTTTGAGAACGAGGATTATTCTATTCCTGAGATAGTAGATTACAAGATGATAGAAGGAAAGGCAATAGGTCACCCTCTACTGGGACAGAAAGCCGTTACCAATGATTTTTCCTTAAAGGAGCCTCACAGAGCAGTGCTTATAACCGGCTCCAATATGTCAGGTAAGTCTACCTTTTTAAGAACCCTTGGAAGCAACCTTTTGCTCAGCTATTTAGGCACCCGAGTAAGAGCGGAGGCATTTACCTGTGGAATAATGAGTATTTACACCTGCATGAGGGTAAATGATGACCTTAAGGAAAGCATATCATCCTTTTATGCAGAGCTTTTAAGAATAGAGGAAGTAATAAAGGCAACAAAAGAAGATAAGCCTATCTTTTATCTTTTAGATGAAATATTTAAAGGTACTAACTCCATGGATAGACATAAGGGAGCAGAAATACTATTGAAGCAGCTTATGAAAAGAAACACCCTTGGACTTGTCTCCACCCATGATCTCGAGCTTACAGACATGGAAAATACCCACAAGGGAGTCATTAATTATCATTTCAAGGAATACTATGAGGATAACACGCTGAAATTCGACTATAAGCTGAGAAAAGGCTATTCCACTACTCAAAATGCCCTATATCTCATGAGAATGATAGGGATAGAAGAAGAATAAAAAGTTTTTTATAATTTATCTGTTGACAGCAATTTAAAATCTCGGTATAATAACACTTGTGTTAAGAAAGTTATCTTCTTAACACAGTATGGCTAGATAGCTCAGTCGGTAGAGCAGAGGACTGAAAATCCTCGTGTCCCTGGTTCGATTCCTGGTCTGGCCACCATTAAACCCGAAGCGTGACTTCGGGTTTAATTTTTGCCCAAATACCTAAAATCTTTTTCTACAAATACTTCATTCATCACTATAGTTAATATAGTGCATAAGAAGCATAGCTATACCCTGGCGGTATGGCTATGCTTTTTTTATGTGTCGCATTATGTAATATGGTGTAATGTGAATGGCACCATAGAAGTGAGAAAACGTTCGCCTTTGTTCGTGTTTTAGTTGTAGTTTCTGGAGCATGGACATAATTACGTTGATTTTTGTGATGAAATAATTTAAGCTAAGTTAAAGGAAAAAACAGGATGTGATAAAAATGCTTTCATTAACAGAGGAAATGGCGCAGGCCATTGTGGATAAGATGATGGAGGTTATACCATACAATGTAAACATAATGGATTCTAAGGGTATAATCATCGGAAGTGGAGATAAGGGCAGGCTTGGAAAACAGCATAAAGGAGCTGTTGAAGCCTTGAATAATCGCATACTTATTGAGGTTTATGAGGAACAGGAATCGGTGAAGCCTGGAGTAAATATGCCTATATATTTTAATGATGAAATAATGGGTGTCATAGGGATAAGTGGAGCACCTGATGAAGTAAAACCTCTTGCATCATTGGTTACAGTAACAGCAGAGCTTCTTATAAAGCAGGAGAGTGTTTTTATAGAAAGAAGAAAAAGAGAGAAGAAAAAGGAAGAAGTGCTATATCAATGGGCTTTCTCTGTAGATGAGTATTCTCAGGAGTTTATAAAGGCTGCTATCAACCTAGGTATTGATTTAAAGCTGCCTCGCATTGCCGTGGCTGTAAGTAGAAGAACAGGGACTGTCCTGCCTAAAAGTAAGCTAGAAGCCTTTTTAATGGCTCAGGAATATATTATTACCATGGACACCAATACTTCAATTCTTCTGTTAAAAAAGGATATAAGGCTAGAGAAAAGACTTAGAATTATGAAAGAAGAGCTCTCTGACAAGGGAAACTATATAGTAACCATGGGGAATGCAGAGGATTACATAGGTAAATCCGTAAAGGAGGCACTGTGGACAGGGAATCTCATTAAACGCTTAGAGCTAAAGAAGTACAGCTCCACCTACGAGGAAATGGACATGATAGAAGCATTGAGTTCTATAAAAAATAAAGAAAAGTATATAGGAATCATGAAGTCCTTAGAGGAAGAGGGAAAGGAAGTTGAGCTTATAAAGACCTTTGCCTGCTATTTTTATAATAACGGTGAGCTTAATAAAACTGCTCAGGAAATGCATCTACATAGGAACTCCTTAAATTATAGATTACAGAGGATAAATGAAATTACTGGCTTGAATCCTAAAAGCTATGGAGATCTCCTCAGGCTATTTACTGCTTATATAATATACAAATTATATAAGTAAATCCTTTTTGTTCAAATGCACAAAAGAATGCTCTTAAACATTTTATAAATGCATGATGATTATTTAATATTTAAGGTATAGAATAATCAGTGTAAACGAAAACAAAAAGGTTATAGGGGGAACAAAAGATGCAAATAACAGCCTTAGGAGCAATAGTTGCTCTGGTAGTTGCAATTATTTTAATTATTAAAAAGGTACATCCTACTTATGGACTTATAGTAGGAGCTATAGTAGGTGGTCTTGTAGGGGGAGCCGGTCTTACCGACACGGTAGCTTTTATGATAGAAGGCGCAAAAGGTATGATGCCTGCGGTTCTTAGAATATTAACAGCGGGAGTTTTAGCAGGTGTACTTATAGAATCAGGTGCAGCAGCTAAAATCGCGGAAACAATTGTGGACAAGCTTGGAGAAGCTAATTCTTTAGTAGCATTATCCTTAGCTACAATGGTGTTAACCATGGTTGGAGTATTTATAGATGTATCAGTAATAACAGTTGCACCAATAGCTCTTGCCATAGCAAAAAAAGCTAACATAACTAAAACTGGTATACTCATTGCTATGATAGGTGGAGGAAAGGCTGGAAATATGATGTCTCCAAATCCTAATGCCATAGCTGCTTCAGATGCTTTTCAGGTACCATTAACGTCAGTTATGACAGCAGGTATAGTACCAGCAATATTTGGTTTTATAGTTACCTGTGTAATTGCTAGGAAGCTTAAAGGAAAAGGTTCTCCTGTGACTGCTCAAGAAATTCCTGCAGAATCGAAAGAGAAGCCAAGCTTTATAGCAGCAATCGTAGGTCCCTTAACTGCAATAATTATATTATCGCTAAGACCTCTCTTTGATATAGCAATTGATCCATTAATAGCGCTTCCAGTAGGAGGTATTGTGGGAGCTATAGCTATGGGAAAGATTAAAAAAATTAATGAATATGCTTCCTTTGGAATTGGAAAAATGGGAGGAGTGGCTATACTTCTTTTAGGTACAGGAACCCTCGCCGGCATTATTAGTAACTCAGGTCTTAAGGATGTTATAATAGATATGATAAATGTACTAGGGCTTCCAGCCTTTGCATTAGCGCCTATAGCAGGTATATTAATGTCTGGAGCCACAGCTTCTACCACCTCTGGTACAGCAGTAGGAAGTACAGTATTTGGACCTACTATTACAGGTCTTGGGGTTAATCCATTAAATGCAGCGGGTATGATACATTCTGGTGCTACAGTGCTAGATCATCTTCCACACGGTAGCTTCTTCCATGCTACTGGAGGTAGTGTATTTATGGATATGAAGGAAAGGCTAAAGCTTATAGCCTTTGAATCTATTATAGGACTTGTGATGACAGTAGCTTCAACAATCATATTCGGATTGATTTTCTAGTGGAGGTTTTGAAAATGAAGATAGTATTGGCACCGGATTCCTTTAAGGAGAGTATGACAGCAAAAGAAGCCTGTGATGCCATGGAAAGAGGAATAAAAAGAGTATTTCCTGAGGCGGAGTGTATAAAGGTTCCCATGGCAGATGGAGGAGAAGGTACCGTTCAATCTCTTATAGATGCTACAGATGGAGAACTGGTTGAGGTAAGTACCATAGCACCCTTAGGCAATGAGATAAAGGCTTCCTTTGGACTTTTAGGAGGAGGTCAGGGTGCAGTTATTGAAATGGCTGCAGCCAGTGGACTTCATCTGGTTCCTTTAGAAAAGAGAAATCCACTGATCACAACCTCTTATGGTACAGGAGTTTTAATTAAAGAAGCCCTAAACAGAGGGGTTAAGAATATCCTCATAGGAATAGGAGGAAGCGCTACCAATGATGGAGGGGCAGGAATGCTTCAGGCGTTAGGTATAAAGCTTCTTGATGAAGCTGGCATGGAGCTTCCCTTTGGAGGAGGAGCCTTAGATAGGTTAAAAAGAATAGACATCCAGGGGTTGGATAAAAGAATCCTAGAGACCAATATCCAGGTTGCTTGTGATGTAACCAATCCTCTCATTGGAAAAAATGGAGCATCAGCAGTTTTTGGTCCTCAAAAAGGGGCAACAGTAGAAATGGTGGAAATCCTTGATAAGAATCTTACCCATTTTGCTGAGGTTATAAAGCAGGAATTAGGTATAGACATAGCACAGGTTCCAGGGGGAGGAGCTGCAGGTGGTCTTGGAGCTTCCCTGAAGGCAATCCTCAAAGCAGAGCTTAAAAGTGGTGTAGAGCTGGTTGTAGAATATACTTCCCTTGTGGAAAAGGTTAAAGGCGCCTCTTATGTATTTACTGGGGAAGGCAGCATAGATTCCCAAACAATAAACGGTAAAACTCCATTTGGAGTAGCTCAAGTGTCAAAAAAACAGGGAGTTCCTGTAATAGCCTTTGCGGGAAGAGTCGGCCAGGGTAGTGAGGTTTTATATAATCATGGAATCAACTCTATAATAGGAATCCTTCCAGAAGCCTTAGAGCTGAACAAAGCTCTGATAGATGGTAAGGAAAATTTAGAAAGAGCTGCTGAAAGTATAATGAGAATTCTTTCCATTAGTAAAACAGAATAGTACAGTAAAATAGAAAACTAAATAAAAAGAAGGGAAGGCTAAGTTTTTTTAATGCTTATCATAATTTACTTTTGATAAGCATAAGCCTTCTCTTTTTTTGACTCTGTTTCACGATAGATTTAGTACTGAGCTGGGTGAATGTCACAATAGAAGTAAGAAAAATCATCTAATACCCTAGAGGGAGATAGTTAATAAGCTTTAGGTATATTTCAGAATTATTATAACAGGTAGCTGCTAAACCATAGAGAATAGATAAATATTATTAAAAGATGATAGAAAAATTTTGATAATTTAGATATATGTGGTATCTTAAATGTATTAGGATATTTTTTGTAGTATAGAGGTATAGAGTATTAGATGGAATAGTTATACCTTTTCTATTAGTTATAGGAAAGTTTTTATAGTTAATACTTATTCTTTTTAAAAAGATAATAAATATGGAAATAAGAAAACTTCAGAGATTATGGAAGTATTCAAAATAGATTGGCTAGGAGGGAAATATGAATAGATACGTTATTATAGCAGAAACTGGTTCAGATATACCTAAAGCTTTAGCGGATAAATATGGAATTTATCTGGTGCCTATGCATGTCACCTTTGATGATGTGATGAAGGATGATGGCAGCTTTCCACCGGAAGAAGTATGCTCTTACTACGAGAGGACGGGGCAAATTCCTAAGACTAGTGGTTGCAATCCGGAGGATTTTAACAAGGTATTTGATGAAATAAACGAAAAACATCCCGATAGCTATATTATATATATGGCTTATTCGGCAGTAACCACCTGTTCCTATCAAAGTGCAGTGATTGCATCAGAAGGAAGGGAAGGTATTTCATTTATTGATACCAAAAATGTATCATTTGGTCAGTGTGCAGTAGTTATTAGATTAGCTCAAGAGATAGAGAAGCATCCGGAGTGGACTGTTAAAGAAGTAGTTGATGCTGCAAATGAAATTATAAGCTCTGTGAGCATGTGCTTCACTCCATATAATTTGGATTATCTCAGTGCAGGTGGGAGAGTGAGCAATGCATCTGCTCTCTGCGGAAATCTACTGAGTATTCATCCTAAAATTCAGTTAATCGATGGATATTTGAAGGCTACAAAGAAATACCGAGGAAAAATGAAAAAGGTGGTCTTAAATCTCATTTATGATTTTACGGAGGAAAAGAATCTTGACCGACAGGAAGTTTGGATGGGATCCTCCATCGGTTTTTCTGATGAATTAAAGGAAGAGGCAATTAACGCAGCTTATGGACTAGGATTCCAAAAAGTAAACTGGATTTCTGCCGGTGGAGTCATCACCACACACGGTGGCCCAAAAGCATTTGGCATAGCAGGTTTTACAAGCGAGGTTTAAATAATTCTTTCATTAAAATGATTATACTAAATAAAGGGGCTGTCTCACTAAGAAAATAGTGCGACAGCCCCTTATTATTTTGCTTTGTCATTTTGAACTTGTAATTCTGCTTTGCTATTTTGATCTTGTAATTTTGCTTTGTGATTTTGTTTTTTTATATGTATAAGAGGCGAACACTTTCTCACTTCTATGGTGACAGTCACCTTACATGATACTCCACATTAAGACAAATTTATGCAACTAAAACATGCATAGATGTTATTTTAGGTTGATAGACTATTACTTTGAGAGTGATAAAATAAAAATGAAAGGAATGATAAATATGATTGGTAGGAATTTAATTCATCTAAGAAAATATAATCATCTAACGCAGGAAGAGGTTGCCGAAAGGATAAATGTTTCAAGGCAGGCTGTAGCTAAATGGGAAAATGATGAAACCAATCCGGACTTGAGAAGCTGTATGGCTCTTGCAGAGCTATACAACGTTACTATAGATGATTTAGTTAACCATTCACAGGAGGATGCAGGGGTACCTATTCCACCTAAGGGGAAGTTTTTCTTTGGCTCAGTTACAGTAGGAGATAGAGGGCAAATAGTAATACCTAAAAGGGCCAGAGAGGTATTTAAAATAGAATCAGGGGATAAGCTTCTGATCCTAGGTGATGAGGATAGAGGTCTAGCAATAGTTCATGAAAGAGGTATTTTAGATTTTATGGGTGTAGCTGGGATTCTAGGTGATAAAGACGGTAAATAATTAATATATATAGTTGTTAAATCAGGGATTAGTTAAGTAGATAAAGGAGCGGGAATTATGAATGCAATAGACATTAATAACTTAACAAAAGCCTATGGCAGCAAGGTAGCTGTAGATAATCTGACCCTTTCAATAAGCGAAGGAGAGCTCTTTGCTCTCCTGGGTGTAAATGGTGCTGGCAAAACTACAGTGATTAAAGCTCTATCCTGTCTTATCCAGCCTACCAAAGGAGAAGCCTTTCTTCTTGGACACAGCATTCTCAAGGAACCCAGTAAGGTTAAGGAGGTTATTGGAGTTTCCCCTCAGGAGACAGCGATAGCACCTAATCTTTCTGTAAGAGAAAATCTAGAGCTTATGGCAGGATTACATGGCTTTAATTCAAAGAAAGCAAGAGAGAAGGCTACTGAAATAATAAAAGAGTTTTCCCTGGAGGATATAGAAAAGCAAAAAAGTAAGACATTATCAGGTGGGTGGCAGAGAAGATTAAGTATTGCCATGGCTCTTATCAGTTCTCCTAAGATATTGTTTCTGGACGAGCCTACCTTAGGCCTTGATGTGCTGGCAAGGCAGGATTTATGGACACTGATTGAAGGCTTAAAGGGTAAGGTAACAATTATTCTTACTACTCATTATCTAGAGGAAGCGGAAGCCCTATCAGATAGAATATACATAATGAAGGATGGAAAATTAAAAGCATTAGGAACAGCAGAAGAGCTTATAACCCTTGCAGGTGAAAAGAATTTTCAGGATTCCTTTGTAAAGCTAGTGACAGGAGGGGGAAAATAATGAAGCTTATTGTATTTGCTGGAAGAAATGCTAAGGAGATGTTAAGAGATCCAATCAACCTGGGCTTTGGAATAGGCTTTCCTATTATATTGCTGCTGTTGTTAACTGCTATTCAAAGCAATGTACCTGTAGATATATTTCAACTAGATAAGCTGACTCCTGGAATTGCTGTCTTTGGACTGTCATTTATAACCTTGTTTTCGGCTACATTAATATCCAAGGACAGGAGCTCTTCGTTCCTTGCAAGATTATTTACAACACCCATGAGCTCTGCAGAGTTTATATTAGGCTATACATTGCCTCTCATGCCAATGGCAATAGTACAGGCGATTATCTGCTATATTACTGCAATTATTCTCGGCATGGAAATAACTCCGTCTATTATAATTGCTATTATTCTGATTATACCTATGGCATTGTTATTTATTTCCTTGGGTCTTTTATGTGGAAGTATATTTAATGATAAACAGGTTGGTGGAATCTGTGGTGCCCTCCTCACTAACTTAACTGCTTGGCTTAGTGGAGCTTGGTTTGATTTAGATTTGGTAGGTGGTGCTTTCAAGAAGGTTGCTTACTTCTTACCCTTTGTTCATGGTGTGGATATGGGAAAGGCTGCTATCAGTGGAAATTATGCTGATATATTTCCTCATATCTGGTGGATACTAGGCTATGGAATAGTAATCACTGTAATTGCAATTTATGTTTTCAGCAAAAGGATGAAGCATGGTAAGTAGTTAATTTAAATAAGGCATAGTCCATTTAATCATGGAAACTATGCCTTTTGCTTTAAGTTTAATTTCTTATTTTCTTCCCTTGCCACTGATGTGTTCAATATTTATCTTAAAGACTTTGCTGTGTTTAGAGCTTTTAGATATATAGTCCTTTCCACTATCAACAAAGTCTGGAGAATATTTTTTTATTATCTCCAGGAGAATATTTTCTTTTTCATCTTCTGATGCTTCCTGGACGCGTCCAAATACTATAACACTTTCATAATTGGTACTGAACTTTTCTGGTAAAGGGCATGTATTTCCCACCACGGTAAAGGAAACCTTGCTTTCATGCTCTAAATTCTCAAGCTTATGACCCTCAGGGGCACAATGAAAGGCTATAGTATTATTGAAATAAGCATAATTCACAGGAACTCCATAAGGGTATCCATTTTCTCCGATAGTAGAGAGTATTCCGTATTCTCCTTTCTGCAAAATCTCTTCTGCAGCAGAAGGCTCAAGCTTTCTATCCTTCCTTCTCATTTCCTTAAACATTTTACCACCCCTTAATAAGTTATAATTCAGGTGACAGGCACTGTTTATATAATAAGTAATATTTCATGTGCCTGTCACTGTTCATATATTCTATAAGTCATAACTCATGTGCCTGTCACCCGCATGTCACTGTTCATATATAAAGCTTTGAAGGTGTTTGGCGGTTTCTTCTATGTCAAACCTTAGGTACCATACTCCATTGATCGTTTCGCCATGACTTAGGTCGTCTTCTGGGAAGCGAGCTTGAGTTAAGTTGAAGTTGTTTATGGTGAAGGTGTTTGTGGCTAAGGATAATATTTCGCTGTTGGAGAGGCTTGTCTCAATGAATGGAAGCATGTTACTTAGGTATTTTGGTACTTCTGTGATGCTGAGAGTCGCCATCTTATTGAATAGGGAATTGAGAACAGTCCTTTGTCTTTCAGTTCTTTCATAGTCACCATTGCCTGAATATCTTATTCTGCTGTATGCTAGAGCCTTTTCGCCATTTAAGGTCTGAAGCCCTGCAGCCTTAACGCCTGGTATATAGTTAACCTCATAGCTCTTCACGTCAATATAAACTCCGCCTAACTGGTCTATTATGTTAGGTAGGGTAGTGAAGTCTACAGTGGCATAATCTCTTATATTTAGGCCGTAATTTGAGTTGATAGTTTTTAGGGCAAGCTCCGGGCCACCATAAGAATAGGCGTGATTTATCTTGTCCATCCCTCTATCAGGTATATTTACATAAGAATCTCTCATTATAGAGGCAAGCTTAATTTTATTATTCTCGTTATCAATAGTTAACAGCATAATTGCATCAGATCTTCCTCTATTACCGTTTTTAGCGTCGATTCCGAATAAAGCGATGGTTGAGATATCCTTCTTATCTTTTTCTGCTGCTTCAACTTTAATTCCTAAGGAATTATCATCAGTAGGGATATCTACCTTCTGAGTTTTATTAAGGAGACTATTTAAGTATAGCCCTCCTGAGGCGATAATTGCTATAATTGCAAATAAACCTATTATGGCAGCCTTTTTAGCTGTTTTAGCCTTCATATTTATCATCTCTTTCTAAAATTTTATAAAGTTATATAACGCTGCCTGTAAAGGCGTATATTTCTCTTCGATTTATATACGATATAAATCTTCCAATAGTTTTCTCCTTCCTTGCTTAACTTAAATGTCCATAGCAAATATTCTATAATTACTAAATAGAATTTCAGTGTATTTAAAATAGAAATAATATTCTTTTTAAATTATACTCTTAATTCATAGAATGTTCACTAATATAATGTGTTTTTGATAAAAGTTTTACTTCCTTGTTCTAATATAAGATTAATGAAAAACTTATAACAAATAACTAAAAAACTGTAACTGATGGCGAAGCATCACCATAATATATTAAGGAATATATACTTATAACAATGAATATGAGGTGTAAAATGACTGTAAAAAAATATAAGCTTGCACAAGCTTATGTGATTCCCCAGGAGTATAGGGATCTGTTTGATATACGCACAGCATTGAGAAAAGGTACTATCTTTAAAGAGCTCTATAGAGAGCGTCCATATAAAAAGAGGGGAGGAGAAGACGATGGGAGATAAAGAAAGAGATATGATTCTTCATTGTGAAAAGACCCCTATGGATAAAGATGAGCTCTTAAGAAGAATACAGGAGGTTAGCTTTTATGCTGTGGATTTAAACCTCTATATAGATAACTTCCCAGATAATGAACAAGCAGTTTGTGATTATAAGGCAATCAGCATGGCTCTTAGAAATCTCAACGAGATGTACGAAAAGCATTATGGTCAGCTCAAGAATTTTGGAGAGTCTGTAGTACACGGAAAATGGAATTACATCAATGATCCTTGGCCATGGGAAAATTAGGGGGAGGTTAGCTATATGTGGATATATGAAAAGAGATTACAGCATCCTGTGGATATAAAAAAAGGCGACCTAAAGATGGCAAAGGCAATAATGGCGCAACTAGGAGGACCTGACAGCGAATTATCCGCTGCTCTTAGATACTTAAGCCAGAGGTACAGCATGCCTACAGGGAAGACAAAGGCACTTCTCAATGATATAGGAACAGAAGAAATGGCCCACTTAGAAATGATAGGCACTATGGTTTATCAGCTTATGAAAGGAGCTAAACCATCAGAGATTAAGGCAGCAGGCTTAGAAGGCTTTTATACTCAGCATGACCATGCAATTTATCCTTCCGATGCCAATGGAGTACCCTGGACTGCAGCCTATATTCAGTCTATAGGAGATCCTGTTACAGATCTTTATGAGGACTTAGCAGCAGAACAGAAGGCAAGAACTACCTATGAGCATCTTATGAACCTGACCAATGATCCTGATGTTCTAAGGCCTTTAGGCTTCCTGTGGCAGAGAGAAATAGTTCACTTCCAGAGATTTGGAGAAGCCTTAAATGAAGTTCAAGAGCACTATCAGTGCAAGAATATATTTTATTAATAACGGATTAAAGAGTTCTAGGAGGGGTTAAAATGCCCCTCTTTTAATTTTATATAAGTGTGAATTAACTGAATTTATGGTAATATATAGATAATGGGAGGGATTACTATGAAGAATAAAAACACAACGGAAAAATATATGACACTATATATGAGTTTTGGTATGTGCTTCGGGGTTTCAGGAGGTATAATATTTGGGACTATTTTTTTTCCTGATAATATGAGTCTTGGGATATGTTTTGGACTTCCTCTCGGGATGTGTATCGGACTATTAATAGGTCAAGCAAAGGATAAAAGACTTTCTGAAAATATAATGATAATAAGAAAAATTGAAGCTGCTAAGGATTCATCAGATCTAGTGATTTATGTTAGTGATAAAAATGAAATAGAAAAGCAATATAGAGTAACTGAGAAAAAAATCAAAGAAGAAAAATTTGTACAAGGTGACCGAGTTGCAGAAGAAATAGATGGTTCTTTAGTTTCGCTAGAAAGTAAATAAAAATATATAAATGAAAAGAGATCCTTGTTGGAAAATATTATAAACTTATCTAAAAATGATATAATTAGTTCTATACATAAAATTAAGGGTGGGATACATTTGAAAGAGATAAGAGTTTTTGGCAATGATAATAAGCATATGCTTATGGAAGAGGTAAACAAATTTTTAAAGGATACAGAATATAAAGTTGAGGATATTCAATACGGCGTAAGTAGTGGGTTGTTTTCTACTGAATATTCTGCAATGATTATCCTTGAAGTAAACAATATATAGAGATAAGAAGTATTTTATATAAAGATAGAAAATGAGATTGCCAAATTAGGTAACCTCATTTTCTTTTACTATAAGTAAATTAATGTAGCAGAGCTATTCTTATTGTGTATTTTTATTATTAATATATGATAATCTAATATTAATGGTATAAGAATATATCATACTGATATTAATTTTGTAAATATAGTAAAATCTATTGTAATACTTCGAAGAAAGATGAGGGGAATGAATGAAGGAATTATTAAATTTGTTTTTTACCTTTGCCAGGATAGGTGTTTTAACCTTTGGAGGAGGCTACGCCATGCTTCCTATACTTCAAAGAGAGGTTGTGGAGAAAAAAGGATGGGCTACTGATGAGGAGCTCATGGATTATTATGCTATAGGACAATGCACTCCTGGAGTTATAGCAGTGAATACAGCAACCTTTATAGGAGAAAAAAATAAAGGCTGGCTGGGAGGAATTATGGCAACCCTAGGGGTGGTGTTTCCTTCTTTAGTGATCATTACTGTTATAGCTGCATTTATAAGCAATTTTTCAGATCTTCCTGTGGTAAAGAACGCTTTTGCAGGAGTTAGGGTTTGCGTTGCTGTTCTTATATTTAATGCAGTGATTAAGCTTTGGAAAAGCTCTGTGGTGGATAAAGCTACGATGGTTATATTCTTACTGGTGCTTTTAGGGGGTATACTTACAGACCTTTCACCAATATTGTTTGTTATTTTTGCTGGAGCAGCAGGGATAGTAATAAGCCGTCTTAAAAGGAGGGAGGTTAAATGATATATCTTCAGCTTTTTTTTGAATTTTTTAAGACGGGACTCTTTGCCGTTGGTGGTGGAATGGCTACCTTGCCTTTCTTATATAATATATCAGATAAAACCGGGTGGTTTACCCATAGTCAGCTGGCAGATATGATTGCCATATCAGAATCCACTCCAGGTCCTGTGGGGGTTAACATGGCCACCTATGTAGGCTATACCTCTGGGGGAATCCTAGGAGCACTAATTGCAACTATTGGACTTATAACTCCATCTATAATAATAGTGCTGATTATTGCAAGGTTTTTAAAGGCCTTTAGAAATAATGACTATGTAAATGATACTTTTTATGGTCTCCGGCCAGCCTCCACAGGACTCATAGGAGCAGCAGGCTTCACCGTGATACTATTAGCAATATTTCAGGTGAATCTATACAAGGAAACAGGAAGAGTATTGGATTTATTTAATTGGAAGGGAATAATACTGGCTATAATAATTTATTACCTAACTTCCGTAAATAATAAAACGAAAAAGCTCCATCCGGTGTTTTATATTGTGGCATCGGGGATAATAGGGGCTGTGTTTGGGTTTGGAGGAGCGTAGAATCTAGAGAATAGAGAATAGAGAATAGAGAATAGAGAATAGAGAATAGAGAAGAGCTAAAAGGTAAAAGGTAAGAGGTAAAAGATAACTAAGAGCTAAGAGTTGAAGGGCAAAAGACAAAAGAGAAGAGGTAAATTATTAGCTGAGGGCTAATAGGGGGATTATTGGGCTGGGAGCCAATAGGTAAGAGGTAAAAGAGCAGAGAAAAGAGAAAAGAGCAAAGAGGAAACTTGTATAATGAAAGTAGACACCCGGAAGAGATAAAAATATAATTAACTCAAGGGGTGTGAAAATATGGCAAGAAAGTACTCAAAGAAGTTTAAAATACAGGCATGTGAACTGGTGATAAAGGACGGTATCAAGCATGCTGTAGTTGCTGAGAAATTCGGGATTAATTTGGTAATGCTGTATAGGTGGATAGATGAATATCAGACATACGGAGACGAAGCGTTTGTGGGATCAGGACATCAAAAGCCTGCGGATGCAGAGCTGAATAAGCTGAAAAAGGAAAACGAACGACTTAGGATGGAAAATGAAATTCTAAAAAAAGCAGCGGCATACTTTGCGAAAAACCCAGAAAAAAATTAGAGTTTGCGAGGCGAGAGCTTAAAGGGTATGACACCAGCATGGTATGCCGATTGTTAGGAGTGTCAAGGAGCGCCTTCTATAGGTCAAGGAAACAGGTAGAGAGTGAAAAAATCAGAGAGGAAGAAGCCGTAATTAATTGTTTCAAAACAAACAATGGTAATTACGGTAGAATTCGCATACGCAAAGCTCTTGCTTTGCAGGATATACGGGTTAGTGAGAATAGGGTAGCCAGGATTCTGAAAATGAACGGGCTTGCAGCGAAAGCTGGCCGCAAAAGAAAAAATAGGAGGCCTAAGCCAACTGAAGAGCAGTACATAGAGGAAAACCTGTGTAAAGATAAGTTTTTGGTAACGCAGGCAAATGCCCTGTGGTGCTCTGATATTTGCGAGCTGAGATGCAGGAGCGGCAAAATCTATATGTGCGGAATAATTGATGTTGCTACTCGACGACTTGTTGGGTGGGATATAGCAGGTCACCAGAGACAGGACTTGGTTCAGGAGGCCTTCAGAATGGCTATTGGACGCAACCCTAAACTACCCAAAGGAGCGATCTACCACAGCGATAGAGGCTGTCAGTATACAGCTATAAAGACAAAGGATCTTATTGAAAGAAGTGGCTTCCTTAAGAGTATGTCCCGTCCTGGTACTCCTAACGACAATCAGCCTATAGAGAGCTTCTGGAAGACACTACGAACTGAGCTTCCTGATATAGGGCAGCTCGGGAAAGATGATGCTACAAGACGGATAGTTGCGTATATAGAGCTATACTACAATTCATCTCGTCTTCATTCTGGTATCGGCTATAAGGTACCTAACGAATATTTTGAAGTTTTAACTCTTTCTAGTGTTTCTTTTTCTTGACATGTTTCGAGAAAAGAGAAAAGATAAAAGATAAGAGCAAAGAACAAAAGAGCAAAAGAGCAGAGCTAAGAGATAAAAGGCATCTAAGAGGTAGGAAGTAAGAAGTAAGAGTTGAAAGATAGGTAAGAGATGAAAAGGCGAGAAATAAGAAACGTAGCTAGGAGGTTTAAAGGAAGCCTCGTAGCTACGTTGTTTTTTGTTATTCTAGTTCTTTTCTTGTGTCCATGCTATTGTAGCCAAGGATGTCGCCGCTGCGGGCATCTATTTCGTAGTTGTATATTTTTCCTTTTGAAATAAAGCTTACGTTGTAGAAGAAGTCATTGTCATTGGCGGAAAGCTTGCTTGTGATTATCTGAACGTTTTTCTCCAGAAGACCTGCGTGGTCTAAAGCAATGTTCTTGGCTGTTCTCTTTCCTATATCTGTGTTTTTAAGTGCTTTAGTTAAGCCTATAGCAGCACCAGCAACTGCAAGTACAGAGATAACTCCTATAGCGGAAGCTGCTTTTTTATCTTTAAATAAAGATTTAGTATTTATGTTCTTAACCTTTGGTGCTTTTATTTTCATTTTTTTCACTACAATCACCCCATTAATATTTTAACCTTGCAAAATAAAATTTCAATAATATTATTAACCATAAAAGGAATTATTAAATAATATTATTAAAGTTATCGTCGTAATATACAATAACATAATGGCTTATAATTTCCAAATACTATGCTATATATTTATAAAGTTATTCATATATTAATACGTAAATTTATTGAATTAGTGCTGTAATATCTAAAAAAATATAGTTACTAATTATTACCTTTTATTTTTTTGGATATAATTTAAGATAGATAATATATTTGGTATAATTAAATTAATGGTACTATTTATCATATTAGGCTTATTTTTATATTATGTAAGGAAGCAGTTTATAAAAATGGATATGTGTATAATCCTTTGTAGTCTTTGATAAAAGTTGTAGCCTTTAAAAAAGTGTAATTTAAATTTTTATAAGGGAGTGTTTTTATTATGAAGTGGTTGAACAAGCTAGAGAGAAAGTACTCTAGATTCGCTATAGAAAATCTAATGCAGTATGTTATTGGTATTACAGTTCTTGTATATCTTCTGGAGAATTTTATGCAAATAGATGTACAGTCTTATTTATACTTCAGCCCTGAGCTTATTAAAAGAGGAGAGGTATGGAGAATCATTACCTTCATTTTTATGCCAGAATTCAGTGGGCTTTTCTCATTATTTTTAGCTTCCTATTTTTACATTATGATAGGAAATACTTTGGAGTATCACTGGGGAACCTTTAGGTTTAATCTTTATTATCTCTGTGGAATAATAGGTATAATAATTGCTGGTATGATTACAGGATTTGGAACTCCTACTTATTTAAATCTTTCATTATTCTTGGCCTTTGCATATCTTTATCCTGATGTAGAGGTTCGTCTGTTCTTTCTTATACCAATAAAGGTAAAGTGGCTTGCTTACCTTGACTGGTTCTATTTTATAATAACCTTAGTAAATGGAACCTGGGGTCAAAGAGCAGCTGTAATTGCATCTCTGATTAATTTCTTTATATTCTTTGGTAAGGACTTTATTGATTATATCCAGAATAAGAGGAGATATGGATCTGTACAGAGTAATTTTAGAAGGCAGATGAGGCAGGCGGAAAAGGAAAGATTGAAAAGGGAGAGGATGAGGGAAGATTAATGTCTAACTAAGAGATAAGAAGTAAGAGCTAAGAGTTAAAAGATAGGAGCAGAAGTAAGAGTTAAGAACTAAAAACTAAGAGTGAAAAGATAAGGGCAGGGCTAAGGGAAGAGCTAAGAGTTAAGAGTGGAAACTTGTATTATAAAGGCGCTTACTGAGTGAAATTGGTGAGTGCTTTTATTATGCCTACAATTAAGTCTTATAGATGAGCTTTGTTATTTAACTAAAAGAATAATTAATAGTATTAATCTATAAACTAATCAGCATCAAACAAATAAAGGAAATTAAGCAAGTTTATAGAAATGTTTAAGTGTTGATTCTAGAGGAGGTATAATTATGAAATATTTGGTAGTTATAAAGGCTTTAGCATTAGCCTTTGGTACATTTATCCTGGGTGGAATTGTTATGGGGATTGTATTAAGTAGTAACGAATCTGTTAATATAATGCAGGCTATCTATTATTTAGCTGCAGTAGTAGCTTTTTGGGGATACCTAATATATAAAAAGAGCTATAAATCACAAGATAACTAAAAAAGTATCATATTTATAATTAAATAAAAATTTTACTTAAAAGAATTATTTAAAGGATTATTTAAAGAATAAATAAGAGACTAGTTGTCCCTTATTCTCATTCTCCAACTAATTAATGTTGAAACTAGTACCACAATGATTAAAAGGTCACATACTTTGTCAATTAATGGAGGCAAAGAATAACCTGCTAATAAAAGGCCGAGTCTTATAAAAGTTATTATAGTTACGAACAATGAAAACAGTAAATCTACTGTACAAATAAATAATTTCAATTTATCACCCCATTATAATTATACTATATTTCGACATGTTTTTGATAAATGGGTGAAAAAAGTAAGAAGAAATATAGAAATATTAATAATGAATATCAATAATAATGTGAGTAAAAGAATAAAAAGGCGTTACAAAGGGAACATTCGAATACATACTATGTTAAGACTTATCGTTAAATATTCTGAGTAATTTGAACCAATACAAATGATTGGCCCAGTATATAAAAAAATTACACTACCATTAGTGTAATTTTTTTATATATAATATTTAGTTATTAATAAGCATATGGTAGCTCTATACCGTTACTTAAATACCCTTCAAAAACTCCATTATCTCACCTAAGTGTGGATCTACCTTAACCTTTCGGTATTCCTTTATAATGGTGCCTTCTTCATTAATTATGAAGGTGCTTCTTTCGATGCCTATGGATTTTTTGCCGAACATATTTTTTTCCTTTAGAACTCCGTAAAGCTCGCAGGCCTTGGAGTTTTCGTCGCTTAGTAGGACAAAGGGGAGTTCGAATTTTTGTATGAATCTGTTGTGGCAGGCAACGGAATCTCTGCTGATACCGAGAATTACAGCGTTGCTTTCCTTGAGAGTATCGTTATTTTCCTTGAATGCAACTGCTTCTCTGGTGCAGCCAGGAGTGTTATCCTTGGGATAAAAGTATAGGATGACCTTCTTTCCTCTATAATCCTTAAGGCTGTGATCTTTACCATCTGAGCCAGGTAGGGTAAAGTCTGGAGCCTGTATTCCTTCAAATGAGAATTTTTCCATGTGATTACCTCCTAATTTTTCTTCATCTTTTCCTGTATGTATATTGTTAATAGCATTTTCTTAAAGGAAGAGGTTTAGTCTTTAATATGTATTATAGAATAAACTTTAAAAAAATCAAATAACTCATGTGCCTGTCACATGAGTTATCTAAAAAATCAAAGGAAGAAAGTTCTCATAATTGTTTCATATATGAGGCTGCCTTATGGTATGATAGTAATAGTGTCTTTTGAGATACTATATATAGAGACACGCTACTACATTACTATTTGATGCATTTGAAGGATTTGGTGCATTAAAATATAAAGGAGAGTAAAGATGGATAATAAAGTATTAGCCACTGTAAATGGAGTAAATATAACAGAAGAGGATGTTACTAGATTAATTGCAAGATATCCTCAAGAAAACAGAGGGTATTTAAATACACCACAGGGTAGAAACCAATTATTAAGAGAAATGGTATCCTTTGAGCTTATGTATAACAAGGGTAAGGAGTTGAACCTTAACCAGAGCGAGGAGTATAAGGCTCAGCTTCAGGCTATGGAAAAGGATTTTCTTACTCAATATACTATAAATAAGCTTTTTGAAGGAGTTCAGATATCTCCAGAGGATGTTAGAGCTTATTATGAAAGCAATAAGGAAGCTTTTGTTGAGCCACCAATGGTTAATGCAAAGCATATCCTTGTAGATTCAGAGGAGCAGGCAAAGGAGCTTTATAATGATATAAAGGCTGGTAAGCTATCCTTTGAAGATGCTGCTATGCAGTATTCCAGCTGTCCATCCAAGGAGCAAGGAGGAAGTCTAGGTGAATTCTCCAGAGGTATGATGGTACCTGAATTTGAGAATGCGGCCTTTGCTATGTCCGTAGGAGAATTGTCAGAGCCTGTTAAGACACAATTCGGCTATCATTTAATAAAGGTTGAAGACAAGAAGGAGCAGGCTGCAAAGTCTTTTGATGAAGTTCAAGGACAGGTAGCTCAGCAGCTAATTCAAGAAAAGAGAACAAAGCACTTCTCTAATATGATAGAAGAGCTTACTGAGAAATACGGAGTTAAGTATTATTAATTCTATCAGTAATCGCTTAATAATAAAAAAGCTTGTCCTTTGATTATGAAGGTGAAGGCTGATAAGCACTAAGTTTATTTGCGAAACATAAAAAGAAACATAAAAAGAACCATATGTAAAAGCTATAAAGCAGCAGTAATATTTCATATATTATTGCTGTTTTTTTGTGTCCGGTATGAGAATATTTTTAATAATATGTAAAAGATTCCAAAAACTATCCTTTTTATACTGTAAACGTTCTAACGATACTTTTTACAAAATTTTCTTAAAGTTATAATAAAGTCGATAACTGTTCTACTAGAAAAATAAAGAGGGGTGAGGCTATGGAAAAAATCGATAGCACAGTTATAAAGGCTAAGGATAAGAGTGCCGTTATAAAGGCTAAGAGAAAGAAGTGGACAAAAGAAGACACAGAATTAACTATTTTGGGGCTTCCTACCTTTATATGGTTTATAGCCTTTTCTTATCTTCCTATGTTTGGACTAGTTATAGCCTTTAAAAATTATAAGATTTCTCCAGGGAGAGGCTTTATCTACAGTCTTCTTAAGAGTGATTGGGCTGGCTTTAAAAATTTTAAATTCTTTTTGGAATCTAATTCTTTTACTATGCTTTTAAGAAATACTGTAGGCTACAATATTGTGTTTATAATTCTGGGAATTGTAATTCCTGTTTCCCTGGCTATAATGATCAGCATGATACACAGCAGGAAGGCATCGAAGACCTATCAGACTATGCTTTTCTTTCCCCATTTTATGTCATGGGTAGTTGTTAGCTACTTTGTCTATGCTTTCTTAAGCCCTGATAAAGGACTGCTTAACCAGATTATGGTGTTTTTTGGAAAGGAACCTATTCAGTGGTACATGGAAGCGAAGTACTGGCCTTATATTCTTGTGTTCATGAATCTATGGAAAACTGTAGGCTACAGCATGGTAGTATATCTTGCAAGTATTACAGGGATTGATTCAACCTATTATGAGGCTGCTATGATCGATGGAGCAACTAAATGGCAGCAGGTAAAATACATAACCCTTCCATGCTTGAAGCCTATAATAGTGATGATGTTCATCTTGAGTGTAGGTAGGATTTTCTACTCAGATTTCGGGCTCTTCTATCAAATTACTCAGAGGGTACCTAGCTCCCTGTATAATGTTGCATCTACCTTTGATACTTATATTTATAATGCTCTTCGTTCTGGTGTAACCATTGGAAGAACTGCGGCGGCGTCCCTATTCCAATCTGTAACCTGCTGTATTGCTATCCTTTCAGCTAACTGGGTTATAAAAAAGATTGATGAAGACAGCGCAATTATTTAGGGAGGTGAGGGAATAAATGAATAAAACAGAAGAAAATACTGTTAATGTCCTGAGCCGTATAAGCAAGCCTGTTAATCTGCTTTTCAATCTGCTGTTTATAATTCTGGCAGCCATTTGCATAGTACCTGTTATCTTTGTGTTTATGATTTCCATATCCGCAGAGTCATCACTTGCGGCCTATGGCTATAAATTCATACCTAAGATGTTTTCTACAGCAGCCTATGAATTTTTGCTCAATGAAAGTGGTACAATTCTTCAGGCCTTATTAATATCTGTGCTGGTAACGGTACTTGGGACAATTATTGGATTAGTACTTACCACTACCATGGGCTATGTTCTTTCAAGAAGGAATTACAAGCTTCAGGGTTTCTTTACCTGGGTAGTATTTATACCCATGATTTTTAATGGGGGTCTTGTGGCTTCCTATGTAATAAACACTCAGGTTTTAGGACTTAGAAATAGTATGTGGGCTCTTATACTGCCCTTAGCTGTGTCCTCCTTCAATATCATCATCAGTAAGACCTTTTTTAAGACAACCATTCCTGATTCTATAATTGAATCAGCAAAGATAGAGGGAGCTTCACAATTTGACATTTTTTTAAGGATAGTATTACCTATTTCAAAGCCTGTCCTTGCTACCTTGGGGCTATTTTTAAGCTTTGGTTATTGGAATGATTGGTTCCAGGCTTCTCTTTATGTAACGGATAAGAACCTTGTCTCTCTTCAGGCCCTGCTCAACAATATGCAGAGCAATATAGAGTATATTGCTAGTAATCCTACGGCAGGACTCTCTATGCAGCAGTATTTGAGCCAGATGCCTACAGAGGGTGTGAGAATGGCAATTGCAATAATTATAGTTATACCTATTGCCTGTGCTTATCCATTTTTCCAGAAGTACTTTATCTCCGGTTTAACCATCGGAGCTGTTAAAGGATAAAAAAATATAAAAAATATAAAGGAGTTGTAATTATGAAGAAAGTATTATCAATTATATTTTCCTTATTCCTCTTTGTAGGAGTGCTTTCAGGCTGTTCCTCAAATAATGGTGATGGCGGAGCTGATGGCGATATTGTAACCTTAAAATGGGTTACCGTAGGAAGCGGAATGCCTACAAATTATGATCAGTGGAAGGAAGAAGTAAATAAGTATCTAGAAGAAAAAATAGGAGTACATATAGAAATGGAAGTAGTATCCTGGGGTGACTGGGAATCCAGAAGAAATGTTATAGTTAACACTAATGAAGACTATGACATACTCTTTACCAACGTTGGAACCTATACTAACGACGTAGCCCTTGGAGCTTTTGCTGATATAACTGAACTAGTAGAATCAGAAAGCCCAGACCTTTATGCTTCTATACCATCAGATTACTGGGATGCTGTAAAGGTAAATGGTAAAATTTACTCTGTTCCTACCTATAAGGACAGCTCAGTTACTCAATATTTTATTTATGATAAGAGCATAGTTGATAAGTATTCCATAGACGTAGACAGTGTTGATGAATTATCCGACTTAACCGAGCCATTAAAGAAGGTTAAAGAAGGTGAGAATATAAATCCTTTCATACTTAGTAACACTGGTTACCTCCTTTATGGAATGAACTATGATCAGATAGGCTCAGGACTTCCTGCATTAGGAGTTAGATTTGATGATGAAAGCCGCAAGGTTGTAAATATCTTCGAGGAAGAAGAGGTGTTAAAGGAGCTTAATACACTTCATCAATGGTATAAGGAAGGAATAATCAATGCTGATGCACCTACCCTTGTGGAAAATCCTTCTTATAAGGCTGTTTCTGTAGCTCAGGGTTGGAGCTCTGCTGCAAAAACTGTTTGGGGTCCACAACTCGGAGTAGAGGCAATTGCTGTACAGTATGGAGAAACTATAGTATCCAACGATACAGTTAGAGGTTCATTAAATGCTATATCTGCTAGCTCAGAGCATCCAGAGGAAGCTTTAAAGTTCCTACAGCTACTAAATATGGATACAAAGCTAAGAGATGCCTTCTATTTTGGTCTTGAAGGTGACAACTTTGAATATGTAGATGGTAAGGTAAAGAAATTAAATACTGATTGGCCAATGGCTGGTTATACCCAAGCGAGCTTCTTCACCGTTTCTCAGACTGTGGAAGAAGAGTTTAATCAATGGGATGAGGTTAAAGAGCTTAATGAAAATGCAAAGGGTTCTGTACTTCTAGGTTTCACCTTTGATACTGAACCAGTAGCTGATGAGCTTGCTAACTGTATTGAGATATACAACAGATACAGGAGTGAGGTTAATACAGGAGCTAAGGATCCTGCAGTTATAGTAAAGGCTATGGTTGAAGAGATGAACAAGGCTGGAATGCAGAAGATAATAGATGAGGCTCAGGCTCAAATTGATGAGGCATTTTAAGCTGTAATATTTTAAAAGCGAAGGAGTTGTAACAAATATAATTTGTCATGACTCCTTCTTTATATAGATTATAAGGAAGGGATAGAAGCATATGATGTACTTTATAGATAAAAGAATTCAGGTTATCTGTGACGAATTAAGGCGTTTAAAGATAAAAGATAAGCACACATTAGAAAACTGGAAATATAAAAAAGGAAACTTCATATCCCCAGAGCAGGCAGAAAATAGTCAGCCATCCTGGGAGGATTTTAATGAAAAGACCATGCACTGGTATGGTCCTGATGAGCATTACTGGTTTCAGACAGAGCTTGTAGTACCTGAGGAATTTAAGGATAGAGAGCTATGGCTTCATGTAAGCACCCAGATTAATGAATGGGATGACGGAAAGAATCCTCAGTTTCTGATTTTCGTAAATGGTAGTCCTGTTCAGGGAATCGATATGAATCATAGAGAGGTGAAGCTCTTTGATAAGGCTGTTCCAGGAGAAAAGGTTAAGCTTGACCTTCAGTCTTATACTGGCACACTTCACTCTGAGTTCAATCTAATAACCCATATATACGAAGAAGACTCTAGAATAAAAGAGCTGTATTACGATCTTCAGGTACCTTTATGGGCATTTTCCAGGATGGAGAAGGATGATAAAACAAGGTATGAGATTGAAAAGGTACTTAATGATACAGTAAATATTTTAGATTTAAGGAGTCCTTATTCAGAGGAGTTCTATGAATCTGTAGACAAGGCTCTGAACCATATAAAGAAGGCTCTTTATGAGGATATGGCAGGCTACAGGGATATAATTGCCACCTGTATAGGTCATACTCATATTGATGTGGCCTGGTGGTGGACAGTAGAGCAGACTAGAGAAAAGGTTGGTAGAAGCTTTGCCACAGTTCTGAAGCTCATGGAGGAATATCCTAATTATAAATTTATGTCCAGTCAGCCTGTACTCTATGACTTCCTTAAGGAAAGATATCCTGACCTCTATGAAAGAGTGAAGGAAAGAGTTTTAGAGGGAAGGTGGGAGGCTGAAGGGGGTATGTGGCTTGAGGCTGACACCAATCTTACCTCTGGTGAGTCCCTAGTTAGACAGTTCCTTTATGGAAAGTCCTTCTTTAAAAATGAGTTTGGGGTTGATAACCGTATCCTATGGCTTCCTGATGTCTTTGGCTATTCCGGTGCCCTGCCTCAGATAATGAAAAAAAGTGGTATAGACTATTTCATGACCACTAAGCTTTCCTGGAATCAAATAGATAAGATGCCAAACGACACCTTCCTCTGGAGAGGTATTGATGGCTCCGAGGTTCTAACTCACTTTATCAGTACTACTGGGGTGGGACAGAGCACTGAGGACTTCTTCACTACCTATAATGGTATGCTTCATCCAGATTCTATCATGGGTGGCTGGAAGCGCTATCAGAATAAGCAGCTTAATAATGATATCCTCATCTCCTACGGCTACGGTGATGGAGGTGGAGGTCCTACTAGAGAAATGCTTGAGATATCTAAGAGGATGGAAAAGGGTGTTAAGGGCATTCCTATGGTTAGACAGGAAGGGGCTCTAAAATACTTTGATGAGCTTAAGGATAGAGTTATAGATAATAAGCGCCTGGAGGTCTGGGAAGGAGAATTCTACTTTGAATATCATCGAGGAACCCTCACTTCCATGGGAAGAAATAAGAGAGGAAACAGAAAGAGTGAGCTGGGTCTTATGGATCTAGAGCTCTTATCAATACTCACCAAGGATAAAATAGCTTATCCAGGAGAGGATATCCATGCACTTTGGAAGACAGTCCTTCTAAATCAGTTCCATGATATTCTGCCAGGTACCTCTATAAAGGGTGTCTATGATGTAACAAAGGAGGAATATCAGAGGATTAAAGAAAAGCTCCAGGAGCTCATAAATAAAAGACTTGAGGCTCTTACAGAGAGCAAGGAAGGGATAACCCTTGTAAACACTCTTGGCTTTAATAGAAGTGATATTGTTAAGCTTCCAAGCTGTAATGGGAAGGTTCTTCTGGATGGAGAGGGTAACGAATATCCTGTTCAAGCTACAGAGGACGGTGCAGTGGCTTATGTTAAAAATCTGCCATCTAAGGGCTACAGGCATTATAGATTAGCTGATGTAAGCTCTGTAGAAAATTATCAGCTTATCCCTGAGGATAAATATACCCTGGAGACGCCTTACTACACTATAAAGCTTGATGAAAAAGGATTGTTTACCTCCATTTATGATAAGGAATACGATAGAGAAATCCTTCAAGAAAATATGAAGGGAAATCTCATGATGATGTATGAGGATAAGCCTATTTATTATGATGCTTGGGATATTGATATGTACTATACAGAAAAATCCTGGCCGGTAGAAGAGCTTTCCTCTATGGAATGGATTGATTTAGGAGAGGTTAGAGCTACCCTGAAGCTAGAAAGAGAAATTAGCAATTCAAGGATAGTGCAGAAGATTCACTTCTATAAGGATAGCAGAAGGATTGATTTTGAAACCTATGTGGACTGGAAGGAGCATCAGCATCTATTGAAGGTTCACTTCCCAGTAGCTGTTCACACCGATGAAGCTACCTTTGATATACAGTTTGGTAATCTTAAGAGAAAGACTCACAGAAATACCAGCTGGGATATGGCTAGATTTGAGAGCGGTGGACAGAAGTGGATAGACCTTTCTGAAGGCCATTATGGTGTGAGCCTTCTAAATGATTGCAAGTATGGTTACTCCGTTAAGGATGGAAACATAGGACTTTCACTGATTAAATCAGGTATAGAGCCAAACCCTATGGCTGATTATGAGGAGCATTACTTCACCTATTCCCTTTATCCTCATGGAGGAGACTGGAAGACAGGAGAAACCCTTCAGGAAAGCTATAAGCTGAATCAAGAGGTCCTGGCTGTACAGGGAGGAGCTGATAATAAGGAATATTCCCTTGCACATGTAGATAAGAAGAATATAATCATTGAAACCATCAAGGAAGCAGAGGATGGTAGAGGTGTTATCATAAGGCTTTATGAAAGTGAAAATGCCCTGACAAAGGCTAAGCTATCCTTCAATGAGGTGTTTAAGCAGGCGGTAGAATGTAACCTTATGGAAGAGAAGGAAAAGGACCTAGAGTTTACAGATAAAGATATAAGCCTCACCTTTAAGCCTTATGAAATCAAGACCATAAGGGTGGAGCTGTAAGGCAGTGGAGAAGTATAAGGACGCAGGATATAGTAATTTAGAAAGGGCTTTGGATTTACTTTCTCGCATGACCCTTCAGGAAAAGGTGGGACAGCTTAATCAAAGGCTATACGGCTTTTCTGCCTATGAGAGAAGCGGAAAAGAGATAAGCTTTACGGAGGAATTCAAGGAGGAGGTAGAAAGCTTTAGTGGATTAGGGGTTCTGTACGGTTTATTCCGGGCAGACCCTTGGTCTCGTAAGGATTACACTAATGGCCTTGAAGGTAGTCTGGCTATAGAAGCCTATAACAAGCTTCAAAGATATGTTATTGAAAATTCTCGCCTAGGGATTCCAGCGCTTATGAGCAGTGAGTGCCCTCATGGACATCAAGCTTTAGATGGTTATCTTCTTCCCGTAAACCTTGCTTCTGCAGCTACCTTTAATCCTTCCTTATTAAAGAGAGCAGGGAAGGTCTGTGGAACTCAGCTAAAGGAGATGGGAGTACATCTAGCTCTTGTTTCAATGCTAGACGTCCTTAGAGACCCAAGATGGGGAAGATCTGAGGAAACCTTTGGAGAAGATCCATATTTGGCGTCAACCTTTGCAGAGGCAATAGCTAGTGGAATTCAAGAAACAGGAGTTTATGTGGTTGCTAAGCACCTTGCAGCACAGGGGGAGGGAACTGGAGGCATCAATGCCAGCGCCGCTAGAATAGGTGAAAGAGAGCTGAGAGAAATCCACCTTCCTCCTGTAAAGGCTGCCTGCAGAGCAGGGGTTAAAGGGGTTATGGCAGCCTACAATGAAATAGATGGTATACCCTGCCACAGCAACAGCTGGCTTCTTAGAAAGGTACTCAGGGAAGAGCTGGGCTTCAAGGGAATAGTAATGGCCGACGGCACTGCTATAGATAGATTAGATGCTCTTACAGGAGATAATGTGAAATCTGGAGCGAAGGCCCTGAAGGCCGGGGTTGATGTCAGCCTCTGGGATACAGCCTTTTCACATCTTGAGGAGGCTGTGAATAGAGGAGAGGTAGAGGAAGCTCTGATAGATGAAGCGGTTTTAAGGGTGCTGCTCTTAAAATTTGACCTTGGACTTTTTGATAACCCTTACTTAGAGGATAAGACAAGCTGGACAAGCTTTAATTATAAAAACTATAGTGAAGGCCTGGAGCTAGCGAGAGAATCAGTAGTTCTTCTGAAAAATAAGGACGGAATATTGCCTATAGAAATGAAAATTGATGGACAAGCGTCAGAAGCTACTAATATACCAAGGTATGGACAAGCCCAAGAGATTAATAATGAACAGCCAGTAGAAAGTATTGGTGGACAAGCCCTAGAGAGTGTTGGTAGACAAGCCCCAGAGAGTGTTGATGGACAAGCCACTGAGCCTATCAAGGTAACAAAACCTATATCCATAGCCGTCATAGGCCCCAACAGTGATGACTTGTACAATCAGCTTGGAGACTATACTCCTCCCGTAAGGAAGGAAGAAGGAGTTACGGTACTCCAGGGAATAAAAGAATGGCTGGAGAAAAATAAATGGCCTGTTAAGGTAACCTCTCATAAGGGCTGCTATATGTATGAAACGGAAGAGAATGAAGAGCTGATTAGAGCAGCAGTGAAGGCTGCAGAGGGCTGTGATTATATAATTTTAGCATTAGGAGGTACCTCCAGCAGGTTTTCTGGAGCAGCCTTTGAGGATAATGGAGCGGTGATTGCAGGAGAGGGTGTAACCATGGACTGTGGCGAAGGGGTAGATAGCGGAACTCTGGAGCTACCAGGTCCACAGCTAAAGCTTTTAGAGGAGCTAGCAGCCCTAGGCAGCAAGCTTATAACTATAATAATTGCTGGAAGGCCTTATGCTCTAGAAAGGGTAGATGATCTCAGTGATGCCCTTCTTTTAAGCTTTTATCCAGGAATGAAAGGTGGGGTAGCCCTAAGTGAAATTATTTTTGGAGAGATTTCTCCCTCCGGAAGGCTTCCTGTATCCATTCCAAGACATCCTGGCCAGCTGCCGGTTTATTACAATCCTAAGGACTCTTATAAGGCCATGGATTATTATGATCTTTCCTCCAAGGCTTTATATACCTTTGGGGATGGGTTAAGCTACAGCACCTTTGAGTATAAAAGTCCTTTAATTAGCAAGAGCTCATTAACTATAGAGGAATTAGAGAAGGAGGGAGTAGCTTTAACCTTCACTATTAAGAATACAGGGAGCAGAGGAGCTCATGGAGTTCCCCAGCTTTACCTTCAGGATATTGAGGCATCCGTTACCAGAAGAGTGATGGAGCTCAAGGCCTTTGCTAAGGTTTACCTACTACCAAAGGAAGAAAAGCAGGTGACCTTAAGACTTACCAGTGAAGCTCTTACTATATTCAACGAAAATAGAGAGTATACTTTAGAGCCTGGGAGATTTAACTGGTATCTTAAGGATTCTGGAATAGAGCATGCCAGGGGGAGCTTTACACTGCTCAATTAAAAATAAGGAGGAAATAAATATGTACATACTGCCAAGACCACAAAAAGTTGACCTTAAGGAAGGAAAGCTATACCTTCCATATAACAGCAGAATTATAATTCCTGAGGGAAATAATGAGCTTTTACATCCTGCCAAAAGACTTCAGGCTACCTTGAGAGAAGAGCTAGGTCAGGACTTTAAAATAGAAAAGGTAAGCTCCAGCAAGGGAAATGTTACTCTCCTTGTTGATGCTGCCATTAAGGAAGAGGGATATATCCTTGAGATTGATAAAGAAGGGGTAAGGATAACTGGTCATGATTATGTTGGTGTCCTTTATGGAACAGAAACCCTTAAACAAATAATCCTTCAAAAGGGTGCTGTTCTGCCTTACTTAAAGATAGAGGATTATCCAGAGTTTAAAGCCAGAGGTTATTATCATGATACATCCCGTGGAAGAATTCCTACTCTTTCCTATCTTAAGGCCTTGGCTGACAAGCTCTGCTGCTATAAGGTAAATCAGCTTCAGCTATATATTGAGCACACCTATATGTTTAGCGGTCTTTCAGAAATGTGGAGAGATGAAACACCACTAACCGCTGAAGAAATCTTGGAGCTAGATAGCTACTGCATGGCCTTAGGGATTGATTTAGTACCTTCTCTATCAACCTTCGGACATCTGTACAAGCTTTTAAATACTAAGAGCTACGGCCATTTATCAGAGATGGTAGAGCCTCAGGAAAGACCGTTTCTCTTTATGGATGCTATGAGACATCATACTATTGATGCGTCAAATCCTGAGAGCTTGGAGCTAATTAAAAGCCTCATAGTAGAGTATATGAGCCTGTTTTCCTCCTCCTATTTCAACATTTGCTGTGATGAGACCTTTGATATGGGTAAAGGTCGGGGTAAAGCCTTGGCCGAAGATATTGGTGGAAAGGAAATGTATATCCGTTATGTCAATGAGCTCTGTGAATTTATAATTGAAAAGGGTAAGATTCCTATGTTCTGGGGAGATATAATAAGTGGCTTCCCAGAAATGATCAATAGATTTCCTAAGGAAACAATATGTCTTAACTGGGGCTATGCTCCAGAGCAGAGAGAGCATGAGACAGAGGTTCTGGCAAAGGCTGGTGCAGTGCAGTATCTATGCCCAGGAGTGGCAGGCTGGAATAGGTGGATTAACCTTGTAAAGGATTCTTATTTAAATATAACAAGAATGTGTGGCTATGCCAGAAAGCATGGGGCTATAGGAATATTAAATACCGACTGGGGCGATTATGGACATATAAATCATCCGGACTTCTCTTTAATGGGGCTCATTTATGGTGCTAGCTTCTCCTGGAACAGTGAACCTATAGACTTTGAGGAGATAAATAAAGAGATTTCTAGGATAGAATTTGGGGATAACTCCCAAGGCTTTGTGGATATTGTTGCAGAGATGGCACCTTTAAGTGTATTCCAGTGGGTTATTGCAGCAGAGTATAGGGAAAAGATATTGAGAGGGGAGTCTGAAGAAGACAGATTGTCTCTTTTAGATAATTTTTCTATAGAAGAAGCTGAAAAAGCTAATGAGACTCTTATCAGCCTGGAGAAGAAGCTCCAGGACAGCATTAAGAATCTCACCTTAAAGAAGAGAAGGGAAGCCAGAGCTTATGAGATGGCTGCCCATGGTATGAGAATATTTAATTCAATGGGAAGCCTGATATACTCCTATAATCACGGGGAGTTTAAGGATGGAGAGAAGGCCTGGAAGCTAGCTTCAGAGCTTGAAGAATGGTTTATGGCTTATAAGGAAGAGTGGAGAAGAGTAAGCAAGGAGGCAGCGCTTTATAAGGTGCAGGGAATAATTCATTGGTATGCTGATAGTCTAAGAACCATGGCCTTGGAGCTGAACAAATAGCATGCTGAAGGAGCTTTTTAACAGGGATAATGTAATCATGACCCTTCTAGATAAGGTGGCTGATGGACTTTTGCTGGGACTGTTGTGGCTACTTACCTCCCTTCCTATATTCACTATAGGAGCTTCTACCACGGCAGCCTATGCTGTAGCCTTGAAGCTAGCAGGAGGAGAAGAGGGCTATGTTATAAAAAACTTTTTTTCCTCCTTTAAGAAAAACTTTAGGCAGGGCACAATATTAGGCTTAGTGGTTATCCTTATGGCCTTTGTACTTCTCAGCAATGTTGAACTGTATCTCAATGTTTTGGGAGGAAAAGGAGCTATTTTACTGCTCCCTTCAGCTATGTTAGGATTTCTGATGCTTTTTATAATGACTTACTCCTTCCCTCTTTTAGCTGCCTTTGATAATAAGCTCAAGGATATAATAAAGAATTCTGTGGTGATAGCTATTGCTTATATGCCTTATACTTTAATGATTATGGGGATAATAGGAGGACTATTTCTGATAGTTTATTATATTTATTTTCCAGTTATTATTCTAATTCCTTCTTTAAGCTTTACTTTATCAGCCTATCCACTTAATAAGGTATTTAAAGCATTGCTAGAAAAGAATCAGTATAATAAAAAGTAACTTCATAAAAGGTTTCGAGATATTTTTATGTATATAGGAAATTAACAGTATAAAAAAGGAGACATCCTCTTTAAATATATACCATCACAATAGTAAAAGCCTAATAATTATAGCTTTTAGTGCTTTGAAGGTATATTAAAGGGCTTGTCTCCTCATTTTTTATTTATATTGAGCCATTATATTTATTCATAGAGCTGTTATGTATATTTAGCGGCTATATTTATTATTAGCCAATTTATTTATCTTCAGACTTCCACTGGTCTATTTGGCGCTGAAGCTCTTCTTTAAGCTCAGCTATGCCCACTTCCTCTAATTCCTCCAGGTACTTTTGGACATAAACTGAAGGATCCACGCTGCCGGTATTTAAGGCTGGGTAGTATTCAGCACTGATGGTTTTGATTTTGTTTAATATATTATTATATTTTTCTAGGTCTGGAGTAAAGCCAAAAAGCTCTGAGGGAACTGCCGTGTCATTAAACTCCTTAAACCTTTCCCATTTATCTAGAGGCTCTCCCTGGGTGGTATTTAATATAAACCAATTTCCTTGAGTATAGGTAACACCTCTATAAGCGTTGGAGATAATTTTAATCTGGTTTTTATCCGTTAGCTCATAATGGACACCGGGAACCCCGTAGTTTAATAGGTTTCTAATCTCTGGGTCAGTGTTTAATAGATTTAAGAATTTAATGGCTTCCTCAGGATGCTCTGTTCTGCTGTTTATCACCATAACGCTGCTTCTAACGGACTCAGTGGTAATTATTGCAGGAGAAACTTGATTAGCTACTACAGGATAGCTCCGGTCAATGGTCCAGCTGATATGGCTGAAGGGGCCACCAGAGGCTAGAGTAATAAGAGGCTTTTCATCTCTGAATAATGAATCCATAGTGCGGATAGAGGCATCAGAATTAATATAGCCCTTGGTGTAATAGCTGTGAAGGGTATTTAATATCTCCCTTCCATAGCTGGTATCATAGATATTTACAACCTCCAGCTCCTTATCATGAGAATTTATCATAAGAGGTATGTATGGGGATACTACATATTCATAACCCTCAAAGGCAAAGATATTCTTTCTGCTAGAGTCCATGGATAGAGGTATTACCTCAGGCTCTTTTTCTTTAATCATAGCTAAGATGGGCTCCAGGGAGGAAAAGGTATCGTATTTAGCTATATCAATTTTATATTTTTTTACCAGCTCCTCTGTAAAAACAAAGTTTTCAGGAACGGCAAGATCTTTATTGGTAGGAACGCCATATATGCCATCTCCTACTTTCATTCCCTCCCAGAGTATTGGATCTATGGCAGTATACATTTCTTTTCCTATATTAGATAGATAAGGCTCAATATTAAGCCATTTACCATCAGCTGCGTTGCTATAGAAGTCTCCTTGGCTATCAGAAGCTGCAAATAATATATCAAAATCACCATTGGTATTAACTAGAGAATTGATTCTAGAACCGTAATCATCCCAGGGTATTTTTTTATACTCCACAGTGACATTTATTTTTTTCTTTAATAATTTGTTCAGCTCTTCATTTACCAGCTTTAGGTCTTGGTCCGGTTCTCCAATGGTATAATATATTAGCTTTACTGCTTCTTCTGTGACCTTGTCTATTTCTTTAGGATCATCCTTTGAGCAGCTGGTTATGAGCATAATCAGGGGAAGAAAAATTAATAAAAGCTTTTTCAAGTGAATGCCTCCTCATGGATAACTTCCTATTCTTTAATTTCATAATTTCTTAAATCCGATGGTGAAATATTATAATGCTCTTTAAAATGAACATAAAAATTATTTATGTAATCATAGCCTACAATAGCTGCAATGACAGCAATTTTTTCATCGGTGGTTTCAATGAGCTCCTTAGCCTTAAGCATTCTATAGGCTGTTAGGTATTGGGAAAACTTCAGACCAGTGTCCTTTATAAAAATCCTGCCTATATATTTACTATTCATTTTGAAGAGCTCTGCAATATCTAAAAGGGATAAATTTGAGCTATACTGGCTGTGTATTAGAAGCAGTATTTTATTGGTGATTTTTGAAAAGCTGTCTATAGGAGTCTTTAAAATAGGGTCTAGAGCTAGCTGCTCCTCTGATTCCTTGGAGATAGAACCCTTTAATGAATTTACCACTATGTTTTCAATAACATTTTCCAGTGCTTTAGTATCAATGGGCTTTAATAGGTAATCAACAGCGCCATTCTTCATTGACCTCCTGACATATTCAAAATTATCATAGCCACTGATCATTATAAAATGGGTTTCGCTACCGCCATCTCTCAGCTTTTCAATTAAATCATAACCCCATTTGGAGCCAATACTAACATCAACTAAAGCAATATGCGGTTTGAAGTCTATAACCTTACAGATAGCCTCTTCATAGCTAGCTGCTGTAAGAATATGGTTTATTCCATAGTAGCTCCAATCTATAAGCAGCTTCATATTATCTCTAATATCCTTTTCATCATCTATAATAAGTAACCTATACATATTCTTCACCGCCCTCATTAGTTTTTTTAATTGAAACCTTAATTGTTACTCCAGAAGGTTCATTATTGTTTATGGACATATGTACTCTGCTTCCATAAAAATAGTAGAGTCTAGAATAAATGTTTAGGAGTCCTATGCCGCCCTCAATACTGTCACTTTTATGCAGCTCCTCAGAGGGAGAAAAGAAGCTATTTAGCTTTAATAAATTCTCTTCCTCAATATAGCCAAGATTGCTGGAAAGATTAAAAATATATTCCTCAGGATTTTCCTCACCAGTTATAATGATGATTTTCATTGAGGCTTCTTCTGTAAAATTATGCTTGAAGAAATTTTCTATAATTGGCTGCATCCAAATCTTAACGGTTTCTAGCTTTAAGCAGCCTTCATCTATATCTATGTGGTATAAGAAATCATCTTCCTGAAGAAAGGACATAAGCTCTAGGTATTCTTCTGTTATAGCCAGCTCCTTTTCTAAAGGAATGATAGTATCAGTTTTTACTATATTTCTGTATAGCTGACCAAGGCTTGCCGTAGCCTTAGCAATGAAAGGGTTATTGGAGGATAGCGCCTGCATCCTTATTCTTTCTAAGGTATTATAGAGAAAATGAGGATTAATGTGAGTAATCAGCGCCTTCATCTCTGCCTGCTGCTGTTTAATTTTTAAGATGTATTCCTTCTTTATGTGAAGCTGTAGCTGAGCAGACATATCATTGAGCTGGTTGGCAATGAGACCAAACTCATCATTTCTAGCAGCAACCTTTATATAGGAAAAAGCACCTTTTTTAGCACCATTAATAAAGTCAATAATCTCCTCAATAAAAGTAGACTCTCTAGAAAACTTTACCATGATAAAAAGGGTTATAATTAAAAATATAATTAATAGATATGCACAATAGGTTAATAGTCTCTTTGCTCCTAAGTCTATTAAGGTTGAGTGTTCTACTATGGTTATAACCTTATAATTAAAGCTTTCTGAGGTTGAAATATAATAATAAATATTCCCTCTGTTAGAAAGGTTTAAGGTGCCGTGATTTGTCATTAGTGATGAAATATACCTATAATCCTCTTCTGTGTAGGAAGAAGAAGCTGTGAGAGGTGTGTATTCGTTTTCTCGAAAGAGATAAGAATCACCTATAGAATTTTTGTAATTATCGGTTAGTTGTTTTTCTGGATTTATTATAAAGGCTACAGTGCCAATAAAGTTATCTTCATTCCCTAGATTTTTTTTGTAGGAATAGACACCTTTCATTAATAGTTCGCTTTCCTCTTGGGAAAGCTCCAGATATCTAACTTGTCCCACTGAAGTATAATCAGATAATAAATACTCTGAGCCATTATAGTATAATATGTAATCAATAAGGCTATTATTTTGCTTCACCAAATCTTCCATGGAGTCTAAATAAGAATAGCCGTAAATATTTTGGGCCGTCAAGCTATCAAGGCGTTGTGATACATATTCATTTATATTAAGCTGCATAAATTTATAAAAATCATCCTTTAAAAGATGATTGGAATACAAATTAGTAAAATAATTATCTATATTATATGTAACTTCGTTTAAGGAATTTTCAGCAGAGATAAAGGAGGAGCTTATACTTTTTGTATAGTTATCTATCTGTGTGTTTCTTTCATTAAAATAAAGCATGAAAATAATCATTGTACATAAGCCTGCTGAAATTGCTAAATAAAATAAAAAATACCCTCGATAAATTTTAAGCCGCATGAACTGAAGCATGTGTTCATCTCCTATTTTCCTTAGTTGTATCGTATATTTTCTATAAATAATCTACTGTTACATTATAACAAATAATTATAATATTGTATAATTTTGAAATGTTACATTTAATTTTCTATATAGCAATAATTATCCTTACCGTTGAATTTATTTATTAATAAAGAAAAAATGGGGAGCCTTCGCTTCCCATTTTACTTATGTAATTAAACCTATTCCTTAAAGATTTCATCATAATCAACTATATAGTGATCAGCTAGCCGCTGTAGGCTTTCCCATTCATGAGCCTTGAAGGGGTCTTGAACCGCTACGGCCTTCATTCCAGCTTGGCGGGCAGCCTTGAGGGCAAGGGCTATATCCTCGAATACCAGGCATCTTTCTGGTGGGACTCCTAATCTTTCAGCAGCAAGAAGAAAGACATCTGGGGAATCCTTTCCCTTTTGGACTTCTCCTGTGGTGGTGATGGAGTCAAAGTACTGGTATATATTATGCTTAACTAGGACTGTCTCCAAAAGCACCTTGCTGTTACTAGTGGCCAGACCTATTTTTATTCCAAGATTTTTTAAGTGAGCTAGGAATTTGTCTGCACCTTTTCTTAAGGGAACATTGGTAGAGTACTCCTTAATGGCCATGTCATTCCAGGTGTCTTGGATTACCTCTAAGGAATCCTCAATGGAGAACTTATCCTTAAAATAAACAGCTATCTGCTCCATGCTCAAATGACCTATATCCTTCATAAGGTTCTTAGGTGGAGTAATCCCTATATTACCTAAATAATCCTGATCTATCTTTGCCCATACCCAGGTGGAGTCAACTAGAGTTCCGTCTAAATCAAATATCACTGCATCAATATCTGTTAGCAAATTAATAACCTCCAAACTTATACATCTTATAAAAAATAATATATTAATAGTGAAGCACTGCTTCCAATTATAGCTCCCATGGCCACATCCGTAGGAAAATGTACTCCTAGATAAACCCTTGATATACCTGTTAAAAGGGCTAATATCAAGGAAGGTATTGTTAGGTGAGGATAAAAAAGCAGCGACATTACAGCCATGGAAAAGGCTGCGGTGGTATGTCCTGAAGGAAAGGAAAAGTCATCTATGCCAATTTTTTTGATATGTAATTCCTTCATTATTAAAAAAGGCCTCAATCGATTGACTGTGCGCTTAATTACCTGAGTTAAGATTCCGCTTAATATAAGTGTTAAGGTAAGCTTAAGCCCGTAGCTATCCCTTCCATAACCGGTTACAATTAGTGAACTAAGTGCAAGAACTGCAGAAAATTCACTAGAGCCTAAATAGGTTATTATAGGCATCAATAGATCAAGAGGCCTGCATCTTAGCTTTACATTTATAAGTACCATGATTTTCTGATCTAGCTTTATTAGTTTCTCCCTTATCATAAGTGCCTCTAAATTCCTCCTAACAGTATATACTTTAATATAACATATATTTATAAATATATAATCACAGAAATGTAAAAAAGCCATAGATATATGACTATGTATTATTGAGATAATAAACTGAGGAAGTATCATAAAAATCAGCAAATAAAAAATATAAGCCTAGAGGTAATATACCCAAGGCTTATATTTTTATTGATGGAATTAATTATTTTTAAAAGTTTCTTTCGAAGATATCTATTTTTTTTGGATCATTAAAATCCTTTAAAGAGCTTATCCCTAGGCGTGCGAATATCTCATCCAGTATAGTGCTATGGGTGGCGATTTTTACTGCGGAATTGTAGGCAACCTCATCCACGGCTATTCTTCCGTCTTCTTTGGGGATGTTAGCCTTTGGTCCTCCAACACAGCCTCCTACGCAGCCCATACCTTCGATGAAGTTTCCACCAAGCTCCTCCCCATTTATAGCCTTAGTCAGGATTTCCTTACAGCCCTTAACTCCATCCACATGGCGTACGGAAAGGAGAGCGTACTTTTCTGGATACAGCTCCTCTATGGCCTCTCCTATGGCTATGGATACTCCACCAGAGCGAGCATATAGCCTTCCGCCTCGAGAAGCATATTCCATGGATACTAGAGGCTCCATTTCCTCTGGGGTTATAGAGAGGACTTCAAATACTCCCTTTAGCTCCTGGAAGGTCATAACAAAGTCCACATCGCCTATGAGGTCCTTTTCCTTGGCTTCAGCTTTTTTTGCTATGCAGGGGCCTATAAATACCACCTTAACCTCTGGATTCAGCTTTTTAAGAACCCTTGCTGCTGCAATCATGGGAGATACAGAAGGGGATACGTATTTAACTAAATCAGCATAAACCTTTTTCAGCATACCTACCCACATGGGGCAGCAGCAGGAGGTTATCATTAAGTCTTCTTTCTTGTGAACAAGGTGGTCAAATTCTACCGCTTCCTTTATGGTGAGCATATCTGCTGCAAAGGCCACCTCTACCATGTCCTTAAAGCCTACCTTCACTAATGCTGCTCTTAGCTGATCTAAGGTAGCAGATCCAAACTGACCAGCTATGGCAGGCGCTACAGCAGCTATAACAGGAGTTTTTTCCTGAAGTAAATTTAATAAAGGGATAAATTCCTTTCTATCCATGAGATGGCCGTTATCACAGGCTTCCACACAGAGACCACAGCCTGCACAGAGATCCATGTCTATGTAGGTGGTATTTTTTATGGGGTCATTTAAAATTGCATTAAAGGGACAAACCATCTGACATTTAGTCCTGCCAGAAGGATCCTCTACACAGTTCATATTACACTGGCCTATTTTTTCTACTATGTTTTGTCTCACCTGATAATTTGTAATTGCTTTTTTAAGGTTATAAAGATAGTTACCCTCTTCTGGAATTGAAACTCCACAAAGGAGGGCTATGGCCTTTCGTGTTTCAGCTCTATCAAAGTCAGGAGCGCTTACTGCTTCCTCTACGATAGCATCAAAGGTTCCATCATAATAGCCCATTATTAAACGTTTAAATAACTCCTCATACTCTTTTTTCATGGTCTCTCACCTCATTAATCACTTTAATGTATATTATATAATAAAGCTTGGCAAAAAAGCGATATATGTTAATTACTTATCAAATATTTTAAAAATTAACAGACAAAAGCCCGCTCCTGTTATTTTGCACAGGAGCAGGCTTTTTTATACATTATATATTTATTTTATCTTGCTTTGCTAGAATCCTCTAGGATCTTCATCATCTGTTCCCTCATCGAAGCCATCGTTTAGATTTACGCCCTTATCAATGTTACCGCCATAATTATTATCATCTACATTATTGTTATAGGTATTATAGTTGTTATCATCCTCTGGTCTGTTATTGTAGGTATTATAGTTGTTGCCATCTTCTGGTCTATTATTATAAGAGTTAAAGTTGTTGTGCTCTTCAGGGTTATTACTGTTTCTGCTATTATTATGTTTATTATTCTTATTGTTTCTGTTGAAATCATTTTGAGGATTGTTGTTAGTTCCCTTGTTTGGGTTGCTTACAGTGTTTGGATTATTATTTTGCTCTTTCTGCTTCTTCATGGCTTCCATTGGGTCTGGCATATTTTCAGCAGCTTTTTGAGTCTTAGGGTCATCGCTGGCCTTAGGTGCAGCTTCTAGCTTTCTCTCAAATCTCTCAAGGCTTCTCTTAGCAAAGTCTCTACCACCTACACCAAAGGATATAGCAAAGGCTATGGAAAGTGCGCCCATGATAAGTAGGAAGGCTGTATTAACAACGAACATTGATATTCCTAGCTGATTTAAGGTCATAAATACTGCAAAGAATACTATTATGCATTTTGCTAGCATAGCGGTGATATTGGATGCTGAGGTGTACTTAGTAAGAAGTCCCTCTACCCATATTCCAAGGAATACTCCAACACCCAGGATAACTATAGCACTTATGAAGAATGGTAGGTATCCAATTATTGCTATACCAACAGAATTTAGTATTTCAAGGTTTACAACATTTATAGCTTCCACTACAAATAGAAGAGCAATTATAAATTTAACGATGCCTCCGATGATATCTGATAGGGTATGCTTAGCTGCAGCAGTGTTATTACCCATTCCAAGCTTTCCATAGAGATTGTTAATGCCCATGCCGGAAAGAAGGTTGGAAACTAATGAGCCTACCATTTTAGCTACATATACACCTAATATAACCAGTACTGCTGCTATAAATAAACGAGGTAGCATGGCTAATATATTGTTAAGCATTGTAATTGCTGGCTCTGATATGGCATTGATATCAAGTATTTCTAAGGCTGCAATGATGATTGGTATCCATATAAGTACATAAGCTATGTTTGCGAGTATAGTAGAGAAGGAAGAAGTAGTAGCACTAGGAGCTATACCAGCCTTTGCTTGAAGCTCATCCACCTTAACTCTTCTCAGTACTAGGGTTAGAAGATCTCTTACAACCTTAGCTATTACATAACCAACTATAAGCACTAAAGTCGCTCCTAATAGCTTAGGCAGGAAGCTTAAAAATGCAGTCGTCATTTCTCCAAAAGGTATTGCAACTCTGCTTAAGTTTAAGGTATCTAATATTCCAGGAAGGAATAATATAAAGACAATCCAGAAAACTGCTGTTCCAATAGTTTTGAGGGTATCATCGGCATTTCTGTTATTTGAGAGCCCCCATTTGTCCATGTATCTAGAAAGACCTAATTTTTTTCCGCCTTTAACTACTAAGGACTTAGCGATAGCAGCCACAACAAAGGCTAATATCAATAGAAGTATTGCAGATATGATCCTTGGAACTCCACTTAACAATGAAAACTCTAAATTATTTAAATCGTACATATGAATATACCTCCCTTATAATTAAGTTTTATTTTTCTATGTGCTTAATTATAGGGAGGAATTATTAAGTAACTATAAAGAAAGAGTATCCGTTTAGAAAATTCTATGATAAAAAGGACGAATTAACTTAAACTTCATTGGTTGTTTAAAGAATGCTAATTTCTCATGCTAGGGCTTCTGAAAGGATATATTAACAGTCACTACCTCAGAATCACTGGCGAGTCTTAGAGGAGGTCCCCATACCCCTGCTCCAGAGGTAACTATGCTCTGAAGGTTGCCTTCCTGCTTATAGCCGTAGCCATTATCATAGATGCCATGAACGATTATATTCCCCGGGAAAACCTGACCGTTGTGAGTGTGACCGCTTACTACTAGATCAATTCCTTCTGATATGGTAGAAAATCTTGCAGGCTGATGATCTAGAAGTATTACTGGTTTCTTTGTATCTATGCCCTCTAGAAGGGTGGGAACCTCTGCTCTTTCGTAATTTACAGCACCGATAGGAGAAGCATCCTTTCTTCCTACTAAATAGAAGGCATCTTTTATGAGTATAGTTTCATCTCTTAACAGGGTTATCTCTGACTTCTCGAAAAAGCTAATCATATCATCATCGGGAGTAGTGTAGTCAGGGCTTTTATCACTGCGGCCCTTAAGCTCTGCTGTCACATCATGATTACCCAATACTCCATAGGCTCCATAGGTAGATTTTATACCTTTAAGGGCATCAGAAATTTTATCTATATCAGTAACTGCTTCATAGCTGTTATCAAAGGTATCTCCTACAATAAATACTATATCCGGCTCCTCTCTATTGATTTTATCTACTATTCTATCTATATGACTACTTCCTATGGTATAGCCAAGGTGAATGTCGGAAACCATCACCACCTTCAGGTTCTCTATGGGGGAATTCTTATTTATTTCAATAGAATATTCCTTGTTTACTAGGTGAAAGGCCTTATAGCTGCCATAAGAAAAAATAAATATTAGAACCACTGATAGAATTGAGCCCCAAAGGAGAGGGTTATCCATTATGAGAGGATTTTTTCTCATGGGGGTAAGCTTTAATAGGAGTTTAATTATGTATATTGCAATTAATCCTAAAAAGGTATACATGAAGAACCCCATCCAATAGCCGCTGATTATCCTCAAAGCCTTTGCCAAGAATGAGGTTGCTGGAAGGAAATAAAAAGCAAAAAGTGAATAGGCAAAAATGAATATCAAAGGCCATAAAATCTTGCTGCTGATAAAGGGGAGAATTAGTTTTAGAAAAGAAATAACCTTTACTCCAATAAAAAAAATTATCAAGGTATAAATAATTAATACTATTATTAAGGCGAAAATTCTCATAGGACCTCCTATAGCTGATGCTTTTTAATTATTTGTATAAAGATAAAGAAAAAGTTAATAGTTCCCTTAAATAGATATTAACATTTTAATCAAGCTAAAGGATAGATTTTTATAGTATTTTTACAATATCATAAAAATTGTTAGGATCAAAGATTTTATATAACAAAAAAGCCTTCTGCAGCATCTCTGCAGAAGGCTTTGTCTATGGTCGGGGTGACAGGGATTGAACCTGCGACCTCATGCTCCCAAAGCACGCGCGCTCCCATCTGCGCCACACCCCGGCGACATAAATTATTATATAAAAGTATTGAGGTACTGTCAACACATTTTTTATATAAAAAAATAATAAAAATATTAAAAAAATATATCGATATTGGTAACTAAAAGATTATAAAAATGTTACAAATTGAGCTTTATAGAAGTTTCTGTAACTATTTTTATACTATATTTAATAGAATTGTAGTTTTTATTTTACCATTTTGTAAACATTAGGTTATTTGGTTGTTTTAAATATATTAATAGTAATATAATAAATTCGTGATTTAAAGAAGGAAAAATTTTCTTATACAGAAGTTTAAATAAAAAATAATATAAAGAACGTGGGGGACATTTTTTTATGAACAAAAAATTAGTAGCCCTGGTACTAACAGTGGCGATTGCAAGTGGACAAGCTGTATCAGTACTAGCGGATCCCGTTACAGAAGCTCAGGTACAAGAAAGCAGAAATCAGCTTCAGAGCATTGAAAGAACTATTGGTGAATTAGAAGATAAAATAGGCGCTATAGATGGAGAAGTAGCTTCTATGGAAAAGACCATAGAGGATAACAATAAGCAAATAGAAGCTATAAAAGCAGAAATTCAAGCAGCAGAAGCTGAGGTTTTAAAGCTACAGAAGGAAGTAGAAATAAAGGAAGAGCTTTTGGCTGGAAGAATTAGGGGAATGTATAAAAGTGGGGGGAATAGTGATTACCTTACAGCAATACTGAATTCTGAAAGCTTTAGTGACTTTATAGCAAGAGTTCAGGCTATATCAAAAATAATTGGAACAGATAATAAATTAATAGATGAGCTTAATGCTTCTAGAGAAGCAATGGATAATATTAAAAAAGAGCTTGTGGTAAAGAATGAAGCTCAAGAGAAGCTAAAAAAAGAGAATGAAGAAAAGCTTGCGCTTTTAGAAGAAAAAAGAGCAGAACAGAATGCGCTGGTAGAACAGGCTAGGGCTGAAAGAGCCTTAGTACAAGTGGACCTGGAAAGAGAGGAAGCCGCCTTGGTTGACTTCCCAATAAGCGTAATTGATGCTGGAGGCTCTACTGATGATGAGATTCAGAATTCAATAAATACCTTGGTTAATATCAGAAGCTCCATTGTTACTGCTTCTGTGGATGGAAGAGTACAAGCAGCCATAAACAAAGGAAATCAAGTCCTTGGTAATAGAGCAGCTGAAAGAGAAGCGCAGATAAGAGCTGAGCAGGCAAGAGCCGAACAGGCAGAAAGAGCAAGGAGAGAAGCTGAGGAAGCTAGTAGAAATTCTCAAGGCAATAACTCCGAGGTAAGTAAGCCAGCTGATCCTAAGCCGGCTACACCTAAACCAGCTACTCCTAAGCCAAATAATCCAGCACCTCCTTCCAGAGGGGACAGTGGAAGCAATGTTAGCGGAAATAATATCGTAAACTATGCATACAGCTTTTTAGGAGTTAAATATGTTTATGGAGGAACCACCCCTAGTGGTTTTGACTGCTCAGGCTTTACTCAATATGTATATAATCATTTTGGAATTAACATAACTAGAACTACCTTTACTCAAGTGAATGTGGGAAGAGCTGTATCAAGAGCAGAGCTTCAGCCGGGAGATCTAGTATTTACAAGTGCAGGCCATGTAGGTATATATGTAGGTAATGGTAGAATGATACATGCTCCTCAGACAGGGGATAATGTGAAGGTTTCTAATATATGGAGCTTCTATGCAGCAAGAAGAATAGTCAACTAGTGATAGTTTTAATAAGGTAGTAGTACAGTAAAAGAGCTAACGATGGGGATATGTTAGAATATATGTGATCAGGGGATGAGCGACAGGTGTAAAAACCTGTCGCTTATTTTTAATAATTTTTTCAGTGAAAAGAAGTTTTGTTTTTTTAAAATTTAAACTTTTTGTAAATAAATAGTCAAATAAATAAAAACATAATATAATAAATATAATGATGATTAAATTCGACATAATACGATAATGAAGTTTATGTAGGTTGGGGGTACGCATTATGAATAAGAAGGCTGTGGCAGCATTTCTATCTCTTGCTTTTCTCTGTAGTCAACCAGTAGCGGTTTTGGCAGATCCCACAGTGGAGGAGCAGGTGGAAGCGAGCAGGAATTCCCTTATGGAGCTGGAAGGCTATTTAGGAAGACTTGAGGATGAGATAAGAGGATTAGATGAAGATATATTAAATGCCCAGGAAACAATAACAAGTAATCAAAGAGATATTGATGCCTTACAAATAGAAATTGAAGAAGGGAAAGAAAAGCTTGAAGAGCTTCTGGAGGAAATAATCCTTCGTGAAGAGATTCTTGGGGGACGATTACGTTCAATGTATAAAAGCAATAGGCTTAATGATTACCTTGCTATATTATTGAATTGCAATGATTTTAGTGATTTTATTGCAAAGGCTAAGGCTCTTGGAAAAATAATTGAATCGGATCAGGGGCTTATAGAGGAGCTGGAGCTCAAGAGAGAGGAAGTAGAAGAGGTTCAGAAGGGACTTGAGGAAAGAAATGAAAGATTAAAGCTTTTACAGGAGGAAAATGAAGCTAAGCTTAAGGAGCTAGAGGATAAAAAAGAAGAGCAGCAGGACCTTCTTGAAGAAGCTCATGAAAAACGCAGGAGTATTAAGGTGGATCTGAAGGAGCAGGAGCTAGAGCTAATAGCCTTCCCTGTGTCTGTAATTAATTCCTCCTCTTCTTCTGATGCGGAAATACAGAGCTCCATAGATAATCTAAGAGCCCTTAGAGGAAATATACTTACCATAGAAGTGGAAGATAAATTGGTAGAAGCTATTGAAAAGGGTAAGATAATTCTTGCTGATAGAGAAGCCAAGAGGAAGGCAGAGGAAGAAGAAAAGAGACGTCAAGAAGAGGAAGAAGAAAAGAAACGTCAAGAAGAGGCAGAGAGACTGGAGCAGGAAGCACAAAACAATAGCTCTAATAGTTCAAGCAGCTCTAATAATAATTCAAATAGTACTAATAATAATTCGGGAAGCTCAAATAGTAGTTCAGGAAGCACTAATAACAATAGCTCACAAGGCTCTGGAAGTAATTCTGGAAGCACCAATAATACTGGTACAAGCAATGGGAGAGCTACTGGAGTTGATATAGTGAACTACGCTTATAAGTTTCTTGGAACACCGTATCTTTGGGGAGGAACTACTCCCGCAGGCTTTGATTGCTCTGGCTTTACTCAATATGTGTATAGACAATTTGGCTATTATTTAGGAAGGACTACCTATGACCAGATTTATAATGGAAGAGCCGTATCTCAAAGTGAGCTTCAGCCTGGAGATTTGGTTTTTACCAGCGCTGGACATATAGGAATTTATGTTAGCAATGGAAGGATGATTCATGCACCTCAGACTGGTGATGTTATAAAAATATCTAATATTTGGAGCTTTTATGCAGCCAGGAGAATTATTAATTAGTAACAAAATAATAAAACATATGTTAATAGTTAACATTTTATAAATTTTAAGTAAGTATAAATTATGAACGGCAGAATTTCAAAAACTGTCGTTTTTTTTGTGATCATTGAAAAAGTGTTAACAATGTATTAATATGAATTTCCATGGGTGCTATGATATGTAAATTTTTCATACATATATTGATAAGAGAGTAAATTACAGTTATATTGCTGTAATATATTTTTAACCAATTTGTAAACTTTGCTTCATAAGCTTGTCCGTTAAGTGGTAACGGTGATATAATAACGTTGTTGGCTATTTAACGTAAATGAATGAATGTAGGGGAAGGAGGCGGCCTCGACCTGAGAATTTCGAGGCAAATAGACTTATGAATAGAAAGCTTATTGCAACTGTTATAGCGGGAGCCTTGGTTTTTGGACAGGCAACTGCGGTGTTTGCTGAGCCAGTTAGTTCGGAACAGCAGTTACAACAAGAAAGAAATGAGTTCAAAGCTATTGAGGAAAAAGTAGCGGGATTAGAAGGGCAGCTATATATATTAGACGAAGAAATCGGAGTAGTACAAAATGCTATAAATGAAAATAACAATCAGATATCAGCTTTTCAGGTGAAGATCAAAGAAACTGAAGAGGATATCGAAGTGAAAAAGGCAGAGCTTCTTGAGCTGGAAACCTTATATGGATCTAAGATGAGGGCTTTTTATAAGAATGGAGGACAAACTTCCTATATATCCATCCTGTTAGATTCAGAAGGCTTCACTGATTTAATTGCAAGAGTACAGGCAATTGGAAAGCTTTTAGAGCTTGACAAAAAAATCATCAATGAAGTGAATGAGAAAAAGGAAGAGCTTGATAATACCGTTAAACAGCTTGATGCTCAGGTTGCTGAGGTAGAGAGTCTTAAACAAGAAAATGAAGAAAAGCTTGCAGAGCTTGATGTAAAGCAGGAAAAGCAACAGTCTATAGTAAATGAAGCAAAGGCTGAGATGGCAAAGATTGAAGGAAGCTTAGAGGATAAGGAATATGCTCTAGTTCAATATCCAATCAGTGTTATTAACAACAGCAACAGTGTTTCTGAGTTAAGAAATACAATAGAAACTCTAAGAGGCCTAAGACAAAGTATTGTTACAGAAGGTACTGATGCAAAGGTAGTTGATGCAATTGAAAAAGGAAAGAGCAAAATCACTCAATTAGAAACACCACAATATACTCCTTCAAGAGGAGATAGCACAGCTTCTGCTAGTGCTTCAGCATTAATAAGCTATGCTTATAAATTCTTAGGAGTTCCTTATGTTTATGGGGGAACAACACCTAGAGGCTTTGATTGCTCTGGATTTACTCAGTATGTATTTGCTCACTTTGGCTATAACATAACTAGAACTACCTACAGTCAGATAAATGTAGGAAGAGCTGTTTCAAGAGCAGAAATGCAACCTGGAGATTTAGTATTTACCCATGCAGGTCATGTAGGTATCTATATTGGTAATAACCAATTCATCCATGCACCACATACTGGTGATGTTGTTAAGGTATCTTCAGTTTATGCTTTCTATGCAGCTAGAAGAGTTTTATAATTAATAATAACTTAGTTATAATATAATACGAAGATTAATTATTAAAAGTCCTACCTAATTATAAAAATTAGATAGGACTTTATTATTTTTTATGATATTATTCTATAGAAGAAAAAAGCTATTTTGGAAAAGGAAGAGTGCTATGAAGGAAAAGGAAGCTTTAGAAGCTTTTTTAAAAGAGGATGAAACCTTGGAGGATCTGCAGCTAAAGGGTCTTGCTCTAATACAAAAGAAGGATGCTTTTCGTTTTGGAGTGGATGCTGTGCTTTTAGCTTCCTTTGCAAAGGTAAAGAAAAGTCATAGAGTTATGGATCTCTGCAGTGGCACAGGGATAGTTCCCATTCTACTAGCTGGTAAATCCGAAAGTAAAGATATCGTAGGCCTTGAAATCCAGGAGGAAATGTCGGAAATGGCCGAGAGAAGTAGGGTTTTCAACGGTTTAGAGGATAGAGTTAGCTTTATACCTGGAGATTTAAAGGATAAGGAGCTAATTAAGAGCTTAGGAAGATTTGATGTGGTTACGGTAAATCCTCCCTATAAGTTAAAAGGCTCTGGAATTCTTAATCCAGAAGATAAGAATGCAATAGCTCGTCATGAGATCCTCTGCACCTTAGAGGATGTAATTATTGCCTCTAGGATGCTTTTAAAGGATAATGGACGTTTATATATGGTACATAGACCAGAAAGACTTGCTGATATTTTGTGCCTCATGAGAAAGCATAAAATAGAGCCTAAAGCCATACAGCTTGTTCACCCAAATACAAAAAAGGCTCCAAACATTGTCCTTGTAGAAGGTCAGAGAGATGGAGGAGAATTTTTAAGGTTCCTGCCGCCGTTATATGTGTATAAGGATGAGGGTGGGTATAGTGAAGAGATTGATAGGATTTATGGGAGATAGGAGCAGAGAAGAGAGAAAAGAGAAGAGAGAAGAGCAAGTAAGAGGTAAGGGCTAAGAGGTAAGAGTTGAAAGAGCAGAGAAGAGAGAAGAGAGAATAGATAAGAGAGCAGAGCAACTAAGAGACAAGAGCAACTAAGAGGTAAGAGTTGAAGAGCAAAGAAGAGAGATTATTAGCTGCGCTAATAGAGAGATTATTGGGCTGGGAGCCAATAGGGGGATTATTAGTTGCGCTAATAGATAGAAGATAGAGGATAGAAGAGAGCAAAGAGAAGGAGGAGGGCTTTATGGGAAAGCTTTATTTGGTGCCTACGCCTATAGGTAATCTGAAGGATATAACTCTGAGGGCCTTGGAGGTGCTTAGGGAGGTTGATGTAATATTGGCTGAGGATACTCGTCAGAGTCTTAAGTTGCTTAATCATTATGAGATTAAAAAGCCTTTGATAAGCTATCATCAGCATAATGAAAGGGAGAAGGCCTTTTCTATAGGGGAGAGACTGGAGAGAGGGGAGAATATAGCTCTTATTACTGATGCTGGTACTCCGGGGATATCTGATCCTGGTAGTGTTATGGTGAGGGAGTGTATAGAGAAGAAGCTACCCTTTGAGGTACTTCCTGGGGCAACGGCTATAACTACTGCATTGGTTAACTCTGGTTTGGATACCACTAGATTTATCTTCTCTGGTTTTCTTCCTAGAGAGAATAAAGAGAGGAAGCCGCTTATAGAGGAGCTTAAGGATAGAAAGGAAACTCTTATATTTTATGAAGCGCCTCATAGGCTTAAGGATACTTTAGCCTTCCTTTATGACAGCCTTGGAAATAGGACTGTGGCTCTTTGTAGAGAGCTTACAAAGCTCCATGAGGAAATAATAAGGCTGCCCCTTGCTGAGGCGGTGGAGTATTATTCAAATAAAGATCCTAGGGGAGAATATGTTGTTGTGCTCCAGGGGAAGACAATGGAAGAGATTCAAAGAGAAGAAGAGGAGAAGTGGAGCAGTCTCACCATAGAGGAGCATATACTTTCTTATATTGATGATGGAATGAGCAAAAAGGATGCTATAAAGCAGGTGGCGAAGGATAGAAATCTTCCTAAATCGGAGGTTTACAAGCATTCTTTGGATATATAGCCTAAGTATAGCTGATAATTTGATAGTGTAAGCTTAAGAGGCTTTTTTGAAAATATAAAAGAGGATGCTGACTTTGCATCCTCTTGTTGCTTACTATGTTTATAAATGTCCTTAAAGCTCTCCTGCTAATAACAAAAAAGCTTAGGCGTTTATATTATGTATTCCATAAGTCATGGGATTTGTGTTTATTAAGGGCAAAAGAGAAAGTACCCTGCACTGGGTACTTCGAGAGATATTATTTTTCGCTTTTCATTTCAGCTAAGCAGTTTTGGCAGATGTTCTTGCCTTTGTAGTTTATAACGTCCCTAGCGTCACCACAGAAAATACAAGCTGGTTCGTATTTCTTTAATATGATTTGCTCGCCGTCAACATATATTTCTAAAGCGTCCTTCTCAGCGATGTCTAATGTTCTTCTTAATTCTATTGGGATTACAATTCTTCCTAGTTCGTCTACTCTTCTAACTACTCCTGTTGATTTCATTGATATTTCCTCCTTGTTTTACATCATTCGACATTTGTTTTTATTATTATAACAAAATTGTAATATCTAGTCAAACATATGATTTTATAAATTTGCATATTTTTTTGATTTTTTCTCTTTATATCCTATGATACTACCATAAAATAGAAATGTCAATAAGTACGAATCAAAATTTAAAAAAACGAAATTGGACAAACCCTTGATTTATCTAAGGTTTCGAAAATTATTTTGTATATATATGTAAAATTTATATAATTTTAACTTTATGTTAAAGATGTACTATATGTAAAAATAAAATAGTAATATTTTGGTGCAATCCTATAATTATTGTCGAAGAATTGTTAGAATATTTCCTTAATATTACAATTATGTTTTTAGGAGGGAATGGAATTATCGGTTTAGAGCCTAAGCTTTTCAATTAAAAATTAATTTTTTATAAATATATTATTATAAGTATTTAAAAAATAAAAAAACTTCTACACATTAGTAAATTATAGGAATAATTGACGGAAAAATTATTGCAACACAATGGATAACTTTAATAAGCTCCTGAAATAATTAGTTTTCCACATGTAAATAAATGGATTGCAAATTATAATCAACATATATTATAGGTTTTTTGTTTATAGAATGTTGATAAAAAAGGACTATTCCACAGTTATTCAACAAGTTATGCACAATCAATTGTGGATAATGTTGATAATGTTGATATTTATTTTTTAAAAACTAGGTGTTTAATTGTTATTAAGAAAGTTACCAACATATTTTGTGGATAAGTCTGTAAAATTTGTTGATAACTATTTTTATTATCAGAATATTTATGATTTTAATTAATTATCGAAGAATTTACCTAATATCGCTGTGGACATCTTAGGCTCATGAATAAATAGTAATTGTTTTCTGATATTCTGACCATAATAATACTATAATATTCAACGGATAGTAAGTGGTATTTAATACTTGATAATAGGTTATTGTAGTTATATAATAATCTTAATAAATTCATCGGCTAGTGGAGGCGTATATGCACAAGGATACCTTTTGTATGAAGGAATTGATGGAACTGGTGGAGGATATATCTTCGCACAATTTGGTTCCTTATGAGGAACTACCCAAATATGATTTTTTTCTTTCTCAGGTTATAGACTACCTCAATGATAACTTTACAGAAGAAATGTATACTAATAACATAATACAAAATTATATTAAGAGCGAAATAATATCAAAACCAGAGGCAGGGAAAAAGAGAGGGTACACTAAGGTACATTTAATTCAGCTGGTGCTTATAAGCTATATGAGGCCCATTCTTACAACGGAAGAGATTCGTAAGGTATTGAAGCTGGCATTTAACAGTATAGATGATAGAAGTGATGACATTATTTCTTGGGAAGATGCATATAAGATATTTTCTAATATTCATCAAAATAAGAGAAGCATTCTGGATAATCCTTGTGGCTTTGGCGATAGCTTGGATGAAATTGTTCACGCCATGGAGCTTTCACCAGATGAGGAGGAAAGGATCGAGCTCTTTCTTACGGTAATGGCTCTTATTTCTCAAGCTAGTATAATCAAGAAGCTCGTACAGAGACTCATCCATGATTATAGTGATATAGAAGAAAAGGAATAATCTCTGGAAATCCTCCGATTTGCTGCATAACTATTATCGGAGGTGATAATAATGGAGGATATGATAAATGTAATTGCTAATGTGGGCTTTCCTATAGCTATTGCCCTCTATCTTCTCATAAGAGGGGAACAGAAGCTGGAGGCTCTTACCATGAGTATTACTGAGTTGTCCCACAATATCAATACTTTATGTGAAAAGGTAAATGACAAAGATTAAGATAAAGGCCGCAGGTGGATTGGGATGATAAGTCCTAAAACCTCCTGCGGCTTCTTTTATCAAATTTAATAATCACTTTAGATGCTATAGTGATATTTCCTTATATATTCTAAATAGATTTATCCTAGGTCATAACCTTAGAGTTATTTAGTTTATTTTAATTAGATGCCCTCAGCTGGTTTTTCTCTAGGAAGAGCTATGTGGAATTTAGGGCCAAAGGGAGTTTTGGAGTAAAGTATTCTTACCTCCTCATAGCTTTCTTCTATATCTCTTTCCAGTATTATACTTAAGCCATGAATATCATATAAACTATCCTCAGCTCTCTTTTCGTCGGCCATAACCCCTAAGGTAACTCCTCCACAGCCAAAGCCCTTGTAAAGTATCCTTATAGCCTTTTTGTTCTTTTCCTTAAGCATTTCTCTTAAAAGCTCAGCTGTTTCTATAGACATGTGAATTTTCATGAGAAACCTCCTTATTCTTTCTTCCTATGCTTTCTAACTATTATACCATTGCTTGCATAATTACGACCTATCTTATTACTTTATCTTTTATACTTCTTATGGAATAATATATACATAAAATAATTACAAAATGATATGACCTATAAAACAATAAATGAGGTAGTTTAAATGTCAGAAAGAGAAGTGTCAATTTCTGTTAGAAATTTAATAGAATTTATCCTCAGAGAAGGAAGCATAGATAGTGGCTTTATGACCAGCAGCAGGGCTGTTGAAGGTACCAGAGCTCATCAGAAGCTGCAGAAAATCAATGAAAAGGAGTTTCCTAAATATCAGTCTGAGGTTTATATAAAGATGAGAATACCCTATAAGGAGCTAAACCTTGTGGTGGAGGGAAGAATTGATGGGGTAATAGAGCTGGATGGGAAGAAGGTAATAGAAGAGATTAAGAGCACCACCAGAGATCTGTCCCTCATAGAGGAGGACTATAATAGGCTCCATTGGGCTCAAGCCAAGTGCTACGCCTACATGCATTGTGAGGAAATGGGGCTAACAGAGATTTCTGTGATGCTCAGGTATTTTTCCCTGGCTACTGAGGAGGTAAAAAGCTTCACCAAGGAATATAAAAAGGAGGAGCTCCATGACTTCTTCTATGATATTTTAGATAAATATTATCTTTGGGCGGAAAATACCCTTAAATGGGAGAAGGAGAGGAATAGCTCCATAGAAAAGGTAGCCTTTCCGTTTCCTTATTACAGAAAAGGGCAGCGGGAGCTGGCTGTGGCCTCCTATGGAACTATAAAGGAAGGTAAAAGGCTTTTTGTTCAGGCTCCTACAGGAATTGGTAAGACAATATCTACCATATTTCCTTCCGTTAAGGCCTTAGGTGAAGGGAGAGCTTCCAAGATTTTTTATCTCACGGCAAAGACCATAACCAGAAGTGTAGCAGAGGAAGCCTTTCAAAGGCTTAAGGGTGAGGGGTTGAAGCTGAAGGTGCTTACCCTTACTGCTAAGGATAAAATATGCTTCTGTGCCGGTGAGGCTTCCTGCAGTCCCGAGGAATGCCCCTATGCCCATGGTCATTTTGACAGGGTTAATGAGGCACTCTTTGAGGTGATAACTAAGGAAGATAATTTTACCCGGGAAATAATAGAGGAATATGCTCAAAGGTACAGGGTTTGTCCTTTTGAATTTTCCTTGGATTTATCCTTATGGGCTGATTCTATTATCTGTGATTATAATTATGCCTTTGATCCCAGGGTATATTTAAAGAGATTCTTTGATAATCCTTCCCGGGAGTCTTATGTGTTTTTGATAGATGAGGCACATAATCTGGTGGATAGAGCTCGGGAGATGTATTCAGCAGAGCTGATAAAAAGTGATTTTTTAAAGCTTAAAAAGCTAATGAAGGGGAAGGCTCCAAAGCTTTATAAGGCCTTGGGAGAAGTTAATTCTGAGTTTATTGCCCTTAGGCATCTCTGCGAGGAGCTGGGAGAGGTCTTTCATGTGAGCGAAAAGGAGCCTGGGGATATCTATAAGCCTCTTAGAATCTTTCAGAGAGAAGCGGAGGAATATCTTTCTAAGAGTGCTGGCACTGAAGGCTATGAGGAGCTATTAGATCTATTCTTTAAGGTAAATAGCTTTTTAAATATAACAGAGCTTTATGATTCTCATTATGTGAGCTATATAGACCTTTCTGATAAGGAGGTTAGGCTTAAGCTCTTCTGTATGGATCCTTCTCACAATCTTAAGCAGGCAATGAAAAGAGCTAAGGGAGAGATAATTTTTTCTGCCACCCTTACTCCAATAGATTATTTTCAGGATATTTTAGGTGGGGATAATCAGGAGGATTATAGGATGAAGCTGCCTTCACCCTTTCCTGAGGAGAATATCCACATATCTGTTGCTCCTATATCCACTAGATATAAAAATAGAGAGCAGACCTACGAGGCAGTACTAAACTACATATATACCTTTATTACGGTAAAAAAGGGAAATTATCTTATATTCTTCCCTTCCTACGCTTATCTTAAGGAAATTCATAGACGATTTTCTGAAAGGTTTAATGATATTCCTCTTCTGGTTCAGCAGGAGGATATGAAGGAGGAGGAGAGAGAGGCCTTCCTTGGCTCCTTTAGAGCGGATAATCCTGATACTCTTGTGGGCTTTTGTGTTCTAGGAGGAATCTTCTCTGAGGGTATAGATCTTGCAGGAGATAGGCTTATTGGAGCTGTAGTGGTAGGAGTAGGACTTCCAAGGCTCAATCCTGAAAGAGATATACTGAGAGATTATTTTCAGAAGGAAAAGGGTAGGGGCTATGAATTTGCCTATGTATATCCTGGCATGAATAAGGTTCTTCAGGGAGTGGGCAGAATAATCAGAACAGAAAGAGATAAGGGAGCAGCGCTTCTCATCGATGATAGGTATCTACAGGGGAGCTATGAAAAGCTCATGCCTCAGGAATGGCTTCCTTATAAGGTTATAAGAAGCTCTATGGAGCTTAAAGAGGAGCTTCTGAGCTTTTGGGATATGGTGGAGTGAATTGGGATATAGAGCTTCTTAGAGGGATGATATAGAGAAGCTAATATTAATGGATGATGTAAACTGAAAAAGATTAACCTCCAGCTGTAAAAGGAGGTTAATCTTTTTTTATAAGCTATTTTATTCATTAAAGATAGTTTGTTTATTGGATTAGCATATTATAGCTTAACATGGTTATAGGTTAATATGCTTATTGGATTAATTTATGGTTAAGGTATAGCCTATGGTAAAGGTATTTCCTTTTTCTAGGGCTATGCTGCCTTCCTTGTCCTTAAGCTCTCCTGTGAAATCCTCATAGTCACCGTGACCCTGCCAGGGCTCCAGGCAGATGAAGGGTGCCCCTTCTTTTTTTGTCCAGACTCCTAGATAAGGGAACTCTGAAAAGTCCATGGTTACGCTTCTATCGTGGTCCCAGCTTTTAATGGCTATGGTAGAGGACTTAAGCTTTGAGAAAACCAGAGCATCCTCCTGGAAAAGCTCTAATCTTAATGGAATGTAATCCATGTCTGTGCCAAAATGCTGCTTCTTTCTCTTGAAAAAGCCTTCTGGAGTAATTGGTATAAGCTCTATGTCCTCAGACTTGTTGAAAACTATGCTGTAGTCCTCTAAGGCTTCTTCTGGGAAGAGAGGGCACATGAAGGCAGGATGTCCACCAATAGAGAAGTGGATTGTTCCTTCGTCTAGGTTTTCTACCTTATAATCTACCCTTATTTTATTTCCCTTTAAGGTATAGGTTAATGTAAGTGCAAATTTAAAGGGATATATCTTTAAGGTTTCTTCGCTGTATTTTAAGGTAAAGGACATGGAATCATCAGAGCTTTCCCCTTCAAAGTCCATAAGCCTTGCAAAGCCATGCTGCTTTAAGGGATAAGTTTTTCCTTCATGGCGATATTCGTTGTTTATAACCTTGCCTATGGTAGGGAAAAGCACTGGAGAATGGTAGCTCCAATATTCTGGATCTCCCTTCCATAAATATTCTAGGCCGTCCTTCTTGCTTTTAATAGAGGTAAGCTCTCCCCCCTGTGAACGGAAGGTGAGAGTAAGGTATTGATTTTCTAAGGTGTAATCCATGTTAATCCTCTCCTTAATAATATTTAAGTAAATATGTTTTAATAGCTAGTCTACAGCGCCTTCTTCTGGAGCTATATCCTCAAATAGATAGGCATAAAGCTGCTCCTTTGTAGGCTCTACATCGTACATTAGATGCCATCTGTTATTTGCAAAGCCTCCGTAGGAATAATCATCTAAGGGGAAGCGTTTTTGCTCAATTGTATTGATATCTGAGGTAAATACCTTAGTTCCCAGGCTTATAATTTCACTGCTTCCTAAGCTGGTTTTCACATAAGGGAGCATATTTTTTACTAAGGAAACGAAGGTGGTAATATCAGAGTCCTTGAGCTTATAAAGCATTTTCTCTAGAACCTCTCTCTGCCTTTCGGTTCTTTGATAATCTCCACCAGAGGTTTTTCTGATTCTTGCATAGGCCACTGCCTGAAGGCCATTCATATGGTGGCTACCGGGCTCATATATGTAGTCTGCTTCTTTATTATGAAGCCTTGACTGCTCTTCAATATTCGTGTTTAGAGGGGATATCTCCTCCTCTGTGAGGGTTATATTTATACCTCCCAGCTGATCTACCATTGTCTCTAGACCGCTAAAGTCCACAACTACATAATCCTCGATATTCAGGCCAAAATTTGTGTTTACTGTTTTCACTGCTAGATACCCCTGGCCGTAGGCATAGGCATGGGTAAGCTTGTCGTAACCGAACCCTTCTATTTCCACATAGGAATCTCTCATTAAAGAAGTTAGCTTTAGCTTGTCATGAACTGGATCTATGGTAAGAATCATCATAGCATCAGAGCGTCCTGTAAAGTCTTTTGCCCTGCTATCAATTCCCATGAGCAATATATTTATTATACCATCATTTTCTGTGAAGCTTTCCTCCTGTATTCCTAAATCCTTATCCTCAAGATTATCATGGCTTACAGAGCTCAAGGTATGATAGCCGTAGCCTAGGACTAATGCAAGGGCTATTACAACAGTAAAGGCAAAGGCGCTAAGGATTCTCTTAAAGCCTTTGCTGCTTCTTTTATTATTTGCTTTGTTACTTTCTTTCATTGTTCCTCCAGTGCTAGATTTATCTTCGTAGAATTTCTCTATAACCTTTATTATTGCTAGATAGTTTATCGAAAGAAAGTCTGCAATAACTAACATTATATTATATTAGAATGGTCTTTTCGATAAACAATCTGTTAATATAACAAAAAAATTAGAACATTATAAATAAAATATATAGAGATTAGATTGTGACAATATACTATCTATAATAATTAATAAATTTACATAAAACAACATAATAAATGCTTTTTTTAATAAATATGTTTATAAATAATGAATTTTTCAATATAATATTATGGGTTATATTTAAATTTATATGAAAATATTGTGTTTTTTGTTGTAAAGGAGGAGTTGGCCATAAAAAGATTTAGGATTACTGCATCTATAGCTGCGGCAATATTTTTCTTCTCTATAGGGCATATAAATGCTCAAGCTAAGGAAGAAACCAGTATAGAGATAGCAGAAAAGAATAGTGTTGGGATTCAAGGAGAGGAGAACCCTATATATGAAGAGAAGGCTTCTGAAGCTGCTTCTTCCCAGGAAGACGATCCGCAAAGTGGACGAGCTTCTGGCTATCCTTCAAAAGGATTTTATGATGAATATGAGGATGGAAATGAAGCTCACGATAATGGTCCTGTGTACTATGGCGATGACCAGGGGAATTACTCCATAGCTAATGGTAGCCTTACAGGGTTAAGCTATATTCATAATAGTCGCTATAATAATTCAGAGATTCTTCATGGAATCGACGTATCTCAGCATCAGAGTACCATAAACTGGGATGCTGTAAAGAATTCCGGAATTGATTTTGTCATACTAAGGGCAGGCTATAGAGGCTATGGAAGCAGTGGAAGCTATAATGCAGATATAAGATTTAAGGAAAATATTCAGGCTGCTAAGGCTAGAGGCATAGATGTAGGAGCTTATTTTTTTTCTCAGGCAATAAGTCAGGAGGAAGCAGTAGCGGAGGCGGAGTATTTTTTAGGACTTGTGAAAGGATATGAATTTGAGCTTCCACTAGTTATGGATTTTGAATATGCTTCTAATAGCAGCGGTAATACAGGAAGGCTGTACGAAGCAAATCTTTCACGGGATGAAGCAACAGCTGTGGTAGATACCTTTTGTGATACCATTGAGGCTAATGGTTATACAGCTATGATATATGCAAATAGATATATGCTGGAGAATAAGCTGCAAGCTAATGAGCTTCAGGAAGAATATCCTATTTGGCTTGCAAATTATACTACTAAGACTGGCTATCAAGGAGAATATGATTACTGGCAGTATGCAGAAACAGGTAGAATAGCTGGAGTAAAGGGAAATGTAGACTCAAATTTTAGATATTTATCATCACCGGAGAAGGTGAAGAATCTTAAGTCTTCTGTTAAGAATAGTACTACTGCAGAGATAAGATGGGACAAGGTGCCTGGAGCTTATGGTTATGAAATTTATAGAAAAGATCCGGGTAAGAATAGCTATTCTAAGCTTGCAGAGGTTATAGGAGCTGCTAGTACAAGCTTTGTTGATGATAGCTTAAGCTCTGGAGGTGAATTTAGCTATAAGGTAAGAGCTTATTATAATCTATCCTCAGGGAATAATTATGGCAGCTTTTCAGAGGAGGCAATGGTAACTTTAAATCATGCTCCTGTGCAGGTTAAAGGTCTAACCGTGGGGAAAAGCACAATTAACTCCTTATCCTTCAGTTGGAATAAGGTTTCAGGAGCCACTGGTTATGAAATATACAGCTATGATTTAAGTAAAGAGGATTACACCAAGATAGCAACTATAAAGAATCCTGATACTTTAAGCTATACACATAAAGGACTTCCATCAGGAACGGCTTATAAATATAAGATCAGGGCGTATAAAACCGTAGGGGGTAAAAATTACTACGGGAAATTTTCCTCGGCAATAACCATGGCTACAAGAGCTACTAAGGTAACAGGGTTGAAATTCTCCTCGGCAACTAAAAATAGTGTTACCCTAACTTGGAAGAAGCAGACTGGGGGCACAGGGTACAGAGTATACCGTTATGATGAAGAAACAGGAAAATATATTACTTTAGCTACCTTCAACGGTGCTAGCAAAAATAGCTATACTGATAAGGGCCTAGAGGTAGGTACTAAATATAAATATAAGGTAAGAGCTTATAAAAAGGGTGGCGACTATTATTACGGTGAGCCTTCCGATGAATATGCTGTATACACTACCACCTCCAAGGGGATAATATCCGCAACCTCCTTAAATATAAGAAAAGGAGCGGGGACAAACCATGCTGTTGTTACCAGTGCTTCAAGGTATCAAGAGGCTGCGATTTTATCAAAGGTAAGGAATTCTAAAGGAGAGCTCTGGTATCAAATTAAGTTCTCTAAGGGTGGCAAAAGCTATACCGGCTATGTGCTGGATACATATTTTAAACTAAGACCTGATAAGGTTCAAGAGGTTAAGGTCCAAGAAAGTACAACCTCCTCTGCAACAATTAACTGGAGAGTGATGGAGGGTGCTACAGGATACGTGGTTTATAGATATGATACCTCTGTGAAAGAATACAAAAAGATAGCTACATTAAAGGGTAAAGGCAAAACCTCCTATACAGATAAAACTCTAAGTGCAGGACAGGGATATAAATATAAGGTAAGAGGCTACAGCAATATAGTAAATAAAAATTACTATGGTAGTTATTCCGATGTTGTTTCTGTTGCAACTAAGCCGAGTAAGGTTTCAGGCTTGAAAATGAGTGCTGCGGGCGCTTCTGCCGTAAAGCTTACCTGGAAAAAAATAAGCTCAGCCACAGGCTATCAAGTATATAGATATAATTCTGTTTCTAAAAAATATGAAAGGATCGTTACCCTTTCAGGAGCTGATAAAAATACTTATACTGACAAAGGTCTTAAGCCGGCTACTACATATAAATATAAAGTAAGAGCCTACAAAAAATATGGTAATACCGCTTATGGTTCCTATTCCTCAGAATTAACTGCTGCTACTAAGAGTGCTACAGCCACAGTGACAGCAAACGTGCTGAATGTTCGCAGTGGGGCCTCTACAAGCCATTCTGTGGTTACTTCCGTTTCTAAGGGGCAGAAGGTTACGGTGGTTGGTTCTGCTGTAAATTCTGCTGGTGAGACTTGGTATAAGGTTAAGTTCACTAAGGATGGTAAGGGGTATAGTGGGTATGTGATTGAGAGGTATTTGAAGATGAGTTAAAAGATAGAGAATAGAGAATAGAGAAGAGAGAAGAGAGAATAGCTGAGGTAAGAAGTAAGAAGTAAGAAGTAAGAGCTAAGAGTGAAGAGAGCAGAGATAAGGGACGAGAGCGGAGGGAAATTATTAGCTGAGGGCTAATAGGGAGATTTTTGGGCTGGGAGCCAATAGGTGAAAGAGCAAAGAGCAAAAAGCAAAAGATAAAAGATAAGAGCAGAGAGAGAAGAGCTTGTTTCTGGGGCGTGAGGGGGCGTCCTGGGAGGGGGCTCTTTTTTTGTTGGGGAAGGAGTATGATGGAGGGCTTGTCCAGCGGGGAGGTTTATTGCGTGTGGGGGGAGCTTGTCCGGCGGGGGAGGTTCATTGTTTTTGTGGTGGTGAGGGTTGTCTGAGGTAGAAGTCCATTATTTTAAGATAAGTATGAGGTAACCTGTTGGAAGATCCTTTGGTGAAAATGTGCGTATATGCTTGTGAGTTGTTATAAAAGTTAATTTAAATTAGTTAATGATTTTAAAAGGTACTATATTTACCAATATTTATATCAAAATACACTATAAATAGTGATATATTGACAAAATACGACTGTGTTGATAAACTCTTTAGAGATTGAGAAGGAAGTAAAAGAGTAGAGGTATTGTGATGAAAAATAATGTATTTAAAAGGGTTGCAACAATTGTTTTGAAGTTTTTAATTATAGCGGCTGAGACGGGAGTTTTTGCTTATTTTTGGTTTACTTTTTATAGAAAACTCATATTTTTACCCTTCTGGAATAGAGGGAACTGGGCCTTGGTTGCTTTGTATGGCCTTATTGTGCTGCTTTTTAGTAAGCTATTCGGTGGATTTAGAATTGGTTATCTGAAAAGTCAGGACATTTTGTATTCTATGTCCTTAGCGTCTATATGTACAAACCTTGTGTCATATCTTCAGATGTCACTGATTAATAGGGATTTTATGCCTTATGAGCCTATTGTTTATATGATTTTTATTGATATTATTCTTGTATTTTTCTGGACGTTTACCTGCAGCTACATTTACAAGAGACTTTATCCGCCGCAGAAGATGCTGGTTATCTACGGAGGAAGAGATCCTGGGGATTTTATAGAGAAGCTAAATAAGAGAAGAGATAAATATGATGTTAGTGAGATGATAGATATAGCCGCTGGTGAGGAGGCTGTCTATAAAAAGATTGGTAGCTATAAGAGTGTCATCCTCTGGGATCTTACCGATGAGATAAGAAATACCCTGGTGAAGCATTGCATGGAAAGATCCATTGGCTGCTATATCACTCCAAAGATATCAGACATTATAGTTCTTGGCTCTGAGAAGATTCATCTTTTTGATACTCCACTATTATATTGCAGAAATATGGGGCCTCAAGAAGGACAGGCTATTATGAAGAGATTTATGGATATAAGCTTATCCCTTATTGGTCTTGTGGTGACTTTTCCTGTAATGGCTGTATCAGCACTGCTCATTAAACTATATGACCGGGGACCTGTATTTTATAAGCAGAATAGGTTAACACTAAATGGGAGAGAATTTCAAATCTATAAATTTAGAAGCATGAAGGTGGATTCGGAAAAGGATGGCGCAAGACTGGCTAGTAAAAATGACGATAGGATCACTCCTGTGGGGAGGATTCTTAGAAATCTTCATTTTGATGAATTGCCTCAGCTTATCAATATATTAAAGGGTGATATGTCGCTGGTAGGTCCTAGGCCAGAACGTAAGGAAATAATGAAGAAGTACTGTCAGGATATTCCGGAGTTTAGCTATAGGCTAAAAATGAAAGCAGGTCTTACAGGCTATGCTCAGGTTTATGGCAAGTATAATACCACTCCCTACGATAAGCTTAAGCTTGATTTGTTTTATATTGAGAATTATTCGCTGTTTCTGGATCTAAAGATAATACTATTAACCTGCAGAATATTCTTCCTGAAGGAGGTTTCTGAGGGAGTAGATACACATCAGAAGGATGCCAGAAAAAATAACCCTAAGGAAAAAGAAAATGCAAAGCTGGTGAGTAAATGGAAAGAGTAGAGGTTTCTGTAGTAATGCCCGCCTATAACTGTGAGGAGTATATTCTTAAGGCTATAGAGTCTGTGATGATTCAGGAGCCAGACTTAGAGCTCATTGTTATTGAGGACTGTTCTACAGATGATACCTATAAAAGGCTATTAGAGCTAAAGGAAGGAATGAAGCTTCCTGAGGGTAAGGAGTTTAGGCTTTTAAAAAATGAAAGAAATAGTGGGGTAGCAGCCTCTAGAAATAAAGGAGTAAAAGCTGCTAATGGCAGCTACATAGCCTACCTAGATAGTGATGATTGGTGGGAGGAAGGAAAGCTGTCAAAGCAGCTGGCTCTTATGAAAAAGGAAGGAGCAGTGCTTTGCTCCACAGGGAGAGAGCTTATGAACCCTGATGGCAGCTCTACGGGCAAGGTTATACCTGTCAGGGAGGAGCTAACCTATAAGGAGCTATTAAAGCATAATTCAATAAACTGCTCCTCGGTGGTTTTAAATAGAGAGGTAGCCTTAGAATTTCCCATGGGTAATGATAACCTTCATGAGGATTATATAACCTGGCTCAGCATATTAAAAAAATATATAAGAGCCGTAGCTATAAATGAACCTTTATTAAAATATCGCCTTAGTGAGGGTGGTAAGTCAAGAAATAAGCTGAAATCTGCCAAGATGACCTATGGAGTGTATAGGCACATGGGCTATGGGAGATTTTCCTCATTAAAGCTTTTTTGTTCCTATGCCTTCCATGGAATTAAAAAATATATTTAGAACTATGGAGTTTTTAAAGGAGATAACATGACTAAGTTCATTAACGATATTAAAAAATATTATAAATACACTATTTACTCTGCTAAATCAGAGCTGAAGTCAGAGGTGGCAAACTCCCACCTTAGCTGGCTCTGGTGGATACTTGATCCGCTGCTTTTTATGCTTGTTTACACCTTTGTTTATACAGTGGTTTTTAGCAAGCAGCTTCAATACGTAGCAGTTTTTGTGTTTATAGGACTTTCACTATGGAGCTTTTTTGAGAAGACCTTAAAGAATTCTGTAAAGCTGGTTACTAGTAATAGCTCTATAGTATCAAAGGTTTATATACCTAAATATATGCTGATTTTTGTGAAGATGGGAGTTAACGGATTTAAGATGTTTATATCCTTTGCCCTGGTAATACTCCTTATGGGTTATTATAGGGTTCCTGTGAATCCACTTCTTCTTATATATGTTATTCCTATATTTATTACTTTATTTTTATTAACCTTTGGATTCAGTACTCTACTTCTACACTTTGGAGTTTTTGTAGAGGATCTTTCTAATGTTATAAATGTTGCTTTAAAGATGGTCTTCTACTTTTCTGGAGTTTTTTATTCCATACAGACAAATCTTCCAGAAAATATAAGTAAGCTTGTGATGACCTATAACCCTCTGGCGCTATTGATGATGGATATGAGAAACGTGTTATTATACTCTACTACGCCTCACATAAAGCTAATACTTATATGGTTTTTAGTAGGACTTGTGCTTTCAATTTTAGGTGTTAGAACAATATACAAATACGAGAACAGCTACATAAAGGTGATATAGATGAAAGATAAAAGAACCAATGCTATAGAGGTAAGAGATTTAAAGATTCGCTACCGCAGCTTAAATAAAATGTCTATAAGAAAGAGCTTGTTGAAGCTTAGAAAGAGTAAGGTTGAGACCTTTGAAGCAGTAAAGGGTATATCCTTTGATGTTCCTAAGGGAGAAATCATGGGGATAGTAGGTAAGAATGGAAGTGGAAAGTCCACTCTTTTAAGAGCAATAGCAGGAATCTTTTCACCAGATGAAGGCAGTATTGATATCTTTGATAATACCATATCCCTTCTTTCTATCGGGGTAGGCTTTCAAAAGAAGCTTACAGGTAGGGAAAATATATTTCTCTCCGGTATGCTATTGGGATTTTCAGAGGAGCAGATAAAAGAAAAAATGCCGGAGATAATTAAGTTCTCTGAGCTGGGAAAATTTATCGATAGGCCTGTTAAGACCTATTCCAGTGGTATGTATTCAAAGCTTGCCTTCTCTATTACCGCCATATTAGAAACAGATATTATGCTCATAGATGAGGTTCTTAGCGTGGGAGATGCCAAGTTTAAGAAAAAGAGCTACAAAAAGATGCAGGAGCTTATTCAGGATAAGGACAGGACTGTAATAATTGTATCTCACAGCTCTGACACCTTAAGAAAGCTCTGTGACAGCATATTATGGCTTCACGAGGGAGTTATAAAGATGCAGGGCTCTGTAGAGGAGGTCCTGCCTGCTTATGAAGAGTTTATGTCTTAGGTTAGGCTTTCTCTTTAAGCAGCTTATAAAGATGGTTATGCAGGCCCTGGTATTCCCAACAGTATACTGGTTCTATAGCAGAAGGCCTGTGGAGGAGGATTTGATAATCCTTGCCGATGGGCATAAAAGCGAGCTTCCCTACAGCATGGAGGAGGTATATAGAGTCTTAAAGGACGGCGGATATAAGGTAGTAACCTTTTTTAGAAGGGAAAATGAAGGCTATATTAGGAATCTTTTAAGGATGATTTCATTTATGAAGCTATACAGCAGAGCTAGGGTTGTATTTATATGTGATAACTTCCTGCCAGTGGCGTCCTGCAATAAAAGGAAGGAAACCACTGTGGTTCAGCTCTGGCATGCCGGGGGAATACTTAAGAAATATGCCTATGATACCAAGGATGATATTCCCGCCTATTATAGAGGGAATGTGTTCAAAAATTATAACCTGATATCTGTTAGTGCACCCTGCTGTATCCCTGTATATGAAAGGGCTATGAGGCAGGAAAAGGGTATAGTAAAGGCTCTTGGGATAAGCAGAACCGATAGATTTTTCAAAGAGGAGTATAAGGAAAGGTGCTTAGAGAGGTTTTATAAATATCACCCAGAGGCTAAGGGCAAGAAGGTTATTTTGTGGGCCCCCACCTTTAGAGGTAAGGCAGGAAACCCACATGTCATTGGTGGGAAGGCTATAGAAAAGCTACAGAGAGACCTGGGAGCGGATTGGTACGTAATCACAAAGCTTCATCCACATATGAATAAATGTTGTGACCTTAGAGAGAGCAGTATTCCTACAGAAGAGCTACTGCCGGTTATTGATCTTCTTATAACGGATTACTCATCAGTGCTTTTTGATTATGTGCTTCTTGATAAGCCTCTAGTTTTATATGCTCCAGATCTTCAGGAGTATATAGATAAAAGAGGTCTTTACATAGATTATTCAGAGCTTCCTGGGATTATTGTTACAGAAGAAGAAAATCTTACAGATGCGGTGCTTTCTGAGCATCGTAGCTATAATCCTAAAAGGACAGAGACTTTTAGAGAAAAATATATGTCAGCCTGTGATGGTAAATCCACAGAAAGAATATTAAAAGAAATAGGGATTAAGCTATAAATAGTAAGAGGAGGAATGAAAAATGATTTCAGCAATGTTGTTTGCAGGTGGAGTAGGAGCAAGGATGAAATCCAAGGAAATACCAAAGCAATTTTTAGAGGTGGATGGAAAGGCCATAATAATCAGAACCATTGAGCACTTTGATAAGCATCCACAGGTGGATAACATAGTTGTGGCCTGTAAGGAGGACTGGATAGATTATTTACAGGAGCTTATTGCTAAGGCTAACATAAAAAAGGTTGTGGCCATAGTTCCTGGTGGAGAAACAGGCTTCGATTCTATTCACAATGGGGTTGTGAAGGTAGCTGAGTATGCTAAGGATCCCCAGGACATCATATTAATTTGCGATGGTGTAAGACCTATGCTATCAGAAAAATTAATATCTAATTGCATCAGGATAACCAGAGAGCATGGTACTGCCGTTCCTGTAACTGCAAGCATTGACTCACTCTTATATAGTGAGGATGGCTATAACTGCGATAAGAGCTATAAGAGAAGCAGCATGTACATAACTCAAGCACCACAGGGCTACACCATGGAAAAAATCCTATGGGCTCATGAGGAGGCTTATAAAAGAAATATATTAAACCCTGTATCCTCCAGCGAGCTATTTATAGAGCTGGGAGAAACAGTTCAGCTGTTTATCGGTGAAAGAAATAATATTAAGGTGACTACTCCTGAGGATTTAGAAACCTTAAGAGCTGCTTATTACTATGAGCACTATAAAACTTTTGCAAAGGAAGCGTTGAGATATGGAGAGTCTAATTTCCTCACAAGTAACGTCTAGGGTATATGAAGACATTAAACCAATAGCCGAAGAAAGGCTGCCTTGGGAAAAATTAAAGAATTCTACGGTTTTTATTACGGGAGCAGGAGGCTTTATAAGCTATTATCTAGTTTTAGCCCTTCTTATAAGAAATGACCTGTACAAGGATAATATAAAGGTTGTAGGTCTTGTAAGAAGCAGGGAAAGAGCAGAGAAAAAATATCAGAAGCTTTTAGAAAGAAGTGACTTCAAGCTTGTGGTTCAGGATGTATGCTCTCCCTTTGCTCTTGAAGAAAAGGCTGATTATATAATACATGCAGCCAGCCAGGCCAGTGCATGGCATTATGAGAATGATCCTGTTGGAACTATAAATGCAAATCTCACAGGAACTATAAATGTATTGGAATATGCTAGAGAATGTAATGCTAAGGCTACCCTTATGATTTCAAGCCTGAAGGTTTATGGTGCTGTTCACAATGGAGCATCAGCTCTTACAGAGGACATGGTAGGTTATATAGACCATACCTCCTATAAAAACTGCTATGCACAGGGAAAAAGAGCTGCAGAAACTCTTTGTGCCTCCTATCATAAGCAGTACGGAATGGATGTTAAGATTGCAAGGCCTTCATATATCTATGGACCTTCCTCTCTTACGGATGATAGGGTGTGGGCTCAGTTTATAGCAAATGTAGTAAAAAATCAAAGCATATTATTAAAGAGCAATGGTGGTGCCTACCGTTCCTTCTGCTATGTTAGAGATACGGCCTCAGCTCTTTTATACATTCTTTTAAAGGGTGAGTCAAATCTTCCTTATAACATAGCTGCAGAGCATTCTAATATTACTATAAGAGGCTTTGCCCGAGAAGCAGTGAATGTCTTCCCTGAAAAAGGACTCACTCTTTCCTTTGCCAACAAGGAGGATGAGGTGGAGCCGGATATATCTCTTTTCTCTCAAACTCCTGAAATTCTTGATTCTAAAAGACTGGAGGCCTTAGGCTGGGAAGCAAGGGTTGGCCTTAAAGAGGGCATTCGTACCGCTGCAGAAATAGTAGAGGAACAAAATAGATGATTAAGATTCAGGATATATTAAATGAATATCAACAGGATTATGCAGTAGCCATGGGGGAGCTTAAAGGCTATCCCTATGGCTCTCTTAAAAATAAAGAAATATTGGTCCTAGGCTATAAGGATAATCCTCTAATGGAAGCTATAGTATATAGCTTTCTTTCTTTAAATGACAGTAGGAACCTTAATATAAAGGTTAAGCTTCTGGAACTCAGAGCAGCGGTAGAAGGAAAAGAAGATAGTTCTCTTTATTCGTTATTAAAGGATAGGGAGGATATATCCTTTTACACCTTTGACAGCTACACCGAGGACTCAGTAGCTTACATAATAGATACAGGAATATGCTCTCTTTCTCTTAAGGAGGAGAAAATATCTAATGCCATGGTCTTAGAAAACGCCAATAAGGCTCTGAAGCTGGCAGGAAAGCTAAAGCCAGAGAATTATATATTACTTTCTGATTATAGAGCTTATGGCGAGGTATCAGAGGGTTTTTATATATCAGAGCATGAATTTGGAGCCATGGAGTTGGATTCAGAGAATTCCTTAGAAGGTCAGCTCCTCAGAACCTATGAAGCTCTCTGTGCCTGTCATGGAAATCAGTATAAATTTAACTGGACCATCTTAAGATGTGGAATAATCATTGGACCGGAAATTTCCTTTAAAGGAAGGTGGATTGATGAGCTTTTAGAAGCCTTCATAGCAGAAAAGGAGCAGGTGTATAAGAGAAGCACCAGAAGCTACAGCTTCCTCTATATAAGTGATCTTATGACGGCTCTTCTTCATACCCTTAATCAGTATCCTCCTAAGGTTTACAACCTGGTAAGCAGAGGGTGTACAAAAACCATTGGTGAGCTTGTAGAGGTTTTATATCAAAGGTTCCCAGGAAAAGGAGAGATATTATTAAAAAACCATGAGGGGATAGTTCCAGAGGGCTGTGCTCTATATGGAGAGCTCCTTCCTCACTATGGATGGCAGGGAAGTGTATCCATGGAGGATATACTCATATTAAAGGTTGAAAGCTTACTTAAGGAAAAAGATATCTTCATCTTTGATAATTCCTATTTTGGAAAGCTTGATACCGTTCATGAAATACTCTTAGGCTACCTTTTAGAGATAGACAGGATCTGCAAAAAGCATGATATCAAGTATTTCCTTGCAGGAGGAACCCTCCTTGGAGCTATAAGGCATGGAGGCTTTATTCCCTGGGATGATGATGCTGATGTGATGATGCTTAGGGAGGATTATGATAAGTTCTGCTCCATAATTGAAAGGGAGCTTCCCTCCAATCTCTTTTATCAAGTTCCAAGAACTGAAGAATTAAATCATAATGTATTCAGCAAAATAAGGATAAATAACACCCTCTTTGCCACAGTATTCACCGGGAAGTTTATGGATATGCACAATGGAATTTTCATGGATGTAGTCTGTCACGACAAAACCTCCAACTCCCCATTTTTCCAGAAGCTCCATATAAACCTCACAAGACTTACTCGCTCTCTTGTTTTTAATAAGTGGGGCAATACCCCTATTAAAAGTGGAGGAAGGCATCCATTTCTCTGTAGAATAGCAACGGTATTCAAAAATATTATGCCTATGAGACTTTTGGAGAAATGGCAGGAAATGGCCCTAACCTTTTATAAGAACCGCAAGGCTTCAAGATATCTTTATGATGGTATGGGAAGGAACATAGGTAGAGGAGTATTTCCCAAGGAATATTTAGATGAAGCTATCTTAGTAGATTTTCATGGCTTCAAGCTTCCCGTTCCCAAGGAGTACGATAAGTATCTGACCTATCTTTACGGAGATTATAAAACTATGATTCCTGTAAGCAAGAGAAGAACCAGCCACAGCATCGTGTTGATGGATTTAGGAGAGTATGTTGACTACAGAATAAAAGGGAAAACCACTCCATCCATAACAAGGGAGGACTAATATGTTTAACATAGTTATTGCACATAAGGACAACAACCAGGCTATAATTAAAACTCTTAATAGATTATCACATCAATTGAAAAGCCTTGGTGATAAAATAAAGATTTATATTTATGAAATTGATTTTGATAGAGAGCTCCATGACTTTTTAGATACCGATGTAGAACTCTCCAAAAGGGTGGAAATTATTTCTGCAGAGGATATGAAGGTTACGGAGTGCTATGAGAAATCCTTTAATCTCATAGAGGAAGGCTATGTTCAATTTATGAAGTCAGGGAGCCTAGTGTCTCCTGGGCTTTATAGAAAGGTTGAAGAGCTTCTAACTAAAGAGGAGGAAGAGCTCTCTTATAAGGATATTATTATAATCCCTGAGGTAAAAAAGAAAGGCACAGCTTTAAAGGGATGGAAGCCTAAGGCATCAAGGATTCTTATGGTAGAGGAGATAGATTATGGCTTACCCTACTTTTATAATTCAATTATCAATATATCCCTCCTGAAGGGAAGGACCTTTGATAGTAACTTAAAGCATTTTACCAGGGATAAGCTACTTTTAGACCTTATACTTCAGGAGGAGAAATACCTCTATTTTAAAGGACCAGGAATATATACTCCTGATGTATGGACCAGAAATGATGGGAGCTTTTCAGGAGCCTCAAATAAGGGCTGGTATATAGAAGGATTAAAAGAGCTGCTTCTTCCTATTATGGAAGGATGTAATAGTAAGGGTAAGGATATACCGAGACTTGTACAAGGATACGCCTTTAATCTAATCCTAGCTCAATTTAACCTTAATATAAATACTAAGGATAAGCATGCTTTTTCCTCCAATAAGGAGCTGGAGGAATATGAGAAGCTCTGCAGGAGAACCCTTATAAATATAGATGACTCCATCATATTAAATATTGAAGGCAAGGCGGAATATACCGCTACAAATCCTCTAAAGATTGCTTTTTTAAGGCTGAAATATGGTAAGGACTTCAAAGCTCAATATGTTTACAGCCAACCTAATAAAAGTGTACTGCTTACCATGGGAGAGTATGCCATAGCTGATTTTGCAGTACAGAAGGTATATATAGATCTCATGGAATTTAGGGAAGATAAGCTGATAATCGAGGCCTCCATAGCTGGTCTTATTCCAAAAGAGGAGTATAGCCTGGTGGCATCTCTAAATGGTATCGAGATACCTATAGAGGAAACCTATCGCTATGCTCATACCAAGTATTTTGGTGTTTCCGTTCATAAAAGGTATACCTTCAAAATAGCCATTCCTAAAGAGGAGATGGAAAAGCGTCAAAATAATAAGCTTATCTTTTCAGCGGTTATAAACAATTTTGAAGTTCCCCTGAAGGTGGAAGGGGGAAGATATACCTCAAAAATACCAAACACCGTTCCTAAGGGCTACTGGTACTCCAATGGCTTCCTCATAATCTACAGAAAGAAAAAGTCAGGTCTTCTAATTCAAAGAAGGACTGTTTTAGGTCATATAAAAAAGGAAATTAATTATTTAGCTTCTCTAATGAAGAAGAAAAAGAGAAGTGCTACTCTTATAAGAGTCTGCTACTGGCTCACAAGACCCTGGCTTTCCAGAAAAAATCTATGGATAACCTTTGACAAGATGTATAAGGGTGGGGATTGTGGAGAGTATTTTTATAAGTATCTTATTTCCACAAATAACACCTCTATAGAGCCACATTATATAATTAATTATGATTATCCCGATGCTGATAGGCTTATAAAGGAAGGCTACAAGCCACTGCGCTATAGGTCCTTAAAGCAGAGGCTTTACTTCTTAAATAGCAGCATAGTGGCAACAACACATGCTAATTTACCAGCTTTTAGTGGAATGATACCTGCCTGCTTTTCCTGTCTTCAGGACTTATTTAATGCAGAGGTGGTATGTATACAGCATGGCTTGGCAGTTCAACAGCTTGCCCATAATAATAATCAGCTTTATGATAATCTTAAAAGATTCTATTGTGCAAGCCCTAGAGAGATCGAAAATCTTTCTAAGCCTATATATTACTTTCCAGAAGACTACCTTAAGCTTACAGGTATACCGAGATTTGATGGCTTAAAGAGTGATGATAAGAAGCAGATACTCATAACCCCTACCTGGAGAAACTATATTGCCGTTCCAGCCAGCCTTGGAAATGTAAGGCCTTATACAGAGACCTTTAAGGAAACGGATTATTTTAAGATTTATAATAATCTGATCTCTGATGAGAGGCTCATAGCCGCTGCAAAAAAGAATGGCTACAAAATAATTTATCTACTTCATCCAACCATAAGCTCTCAGATAAGTGATTATCAGCCGGGAGAAGGTGTAGAGGTTCGCTCTGCTGTTGGGGTTAATTATGAAGAGATACTTAAGGAATCCAGCCTTATGGTTACGGACTATTCAGGGGTTCAGTTTGATTTTGCCTATATGCGTAAGCCTGTGGTTTATTATCATCCTCCAAAGCTTCCCCCTCATTATTCAGAAGGTGGCTTTTTCTATGACACCATGGGCTTTGGAGAAATATGCACGGACCATGAGGAGCTGGTGTCTACCCTCATAAGCTACATGGAGAGGCAATGTAGCATAGATTCCTTCTATAAAAAGAGGGAGGATGACTTCTTTGCCTTCGAGGATTTAAATAGCTGTCAGAGGATTTATCATGATTTAGTAGAATACCAGAACAGCTTAAATAACAAAATACAATAAATAATATAAATAACTAAATATAATAAATATCAAAATATAAAGAGTCTATAATTAATCTTCATGAAAAGTTAATATTGCTGCACAATAAATAATATGGCCATAAAGAGTCATCATAGGGCTGCAAGGAGACATAATATGGAGACTGCTAATAAAAAAAATAGGATTATATGGCTTGACCAGTTAAGAGCTATAGGGATAATCTTCGTAATCCTAGGGCATGTTTCTTTGGATAAGGAGATTATAAAGCTCATATACGCCTTTCACATGCCTTTATTTTTTTTCATTTCAGGTATGACTCATAGAGAAGGGAAATTCAGCTCTCTTTGGGATTGTATAAAGTATAAGGCCCCTAGATTGATCCTTCCACACATAATGATGAATCTTTTGATGTGGAGCTTGTGGGCTTATAACTTTAGGATTTTAGGGGATGTTAAGTACGGAATTAGTACTCTAATTAAAGGTATATTAGTAGGAAATAACGAAATTTATCAATCGGCCTCCAATGCCACCTGGTTTCTTTTGGTGTTATTTTTAATTGAGGTTATATATTATCTCTGTGAAAAATTTGCTTCAGGAGACAAGAGGAAGCTAACCTTACTGGTGAGTATCCTTGCCATAATAAGCTATGTAGAGAGTATAAATGGCTTCAATATACCAATGCTCTGGCATATGGATGCTGTCTTTACAGGACTTATGTTTTATCATCTGGGCTACTATTTATTTCAGTACCTTCAGGTGATTACTGGAAGTAAGTATTATAAAAACAAGGTTCTTCTTGCCTTTACCATAGCTGCTATGGTTTTAGCAGGACTGTATATAGCGGAAGTAAATAAGAGAGTGTCTATGGCTGGAAATAGCTATGGCTCTATAATGTATTTTTATATTGCAGCCTTGCTCCTTATTCTAGTAGTGATCCTTATAGTCATGAAGCTACCTCAGCTTCCTCTGCTTAAATATGTAGGGCAGAATACACTCCTATATCTTGGTATACACATACCTATCATAAGAGCCTTTGAAAGAGGAACGAAATTTTTTGAGATAAATCAGGGAAACCAAAGGGCGGTGCTACTAGCTGCGATAGTTTTCTTTATCCTTATACCCATAGTAGGATATATAAATACCTTCCTGCCCTTTGTAGCTGGGAAGCCCTTTAAAGCCTCTAAGTATCAAAGGCTTCAGAAAGCCATCGGTATAATATCCGTGATAGGAATTGTAATATTTACAATAATGATATTTAACCTTGCAGGAGTGAGCTGGAGCTATTAATAAATATTTACTTTTCATAAACTAATAGATAATTATTATAACCACCCAATTGATTATCTTAAATAAATAGTTGATTATCATAGCTATAATAAGGCTGTCCCAAGAGGGCGGCCTTTTTATCTTAATGAAAAAATTTTTTATATCCTGGAAATCTCTGCCCTAGTTACATATCTAATAGTGAAGCATAAGGGTGCAGTGAGCTAATGCTTCATATTACATAATAGCCATGGTTACCTTTACGAACTTTACAAACGAACATATGTTCGCTATAATGGTAATACAATCCATGGGATGATAAGGGGGAGCATAAAATGAGAGAGGTTATAGAAAGAGCCAAGGCAGGAGATCAGGAGGCAAAGCTCTATATTATAAATAAGTTTATGCCGCTGATTTATAAAACCAGCATGAATGTCTACGTTTCAGGCTATCAGGATGAGGATTTAAGGCAGATAGCTATAGTCAGTGTATTAAACGCCATAGAAAAATATAAGATAGATAGTCCTACAGGCTTTGCTGCCTATGTGAAGGCTGCAATTATGAATAATTTTAAGTATTTAATCAGGGGTAAGGCTCGGGAGAATTATCTTAAGAGTCTTAATGAGACCAATGAAGAAGGCTTTGAGCTTATCACTGTGGTTCCCATGGATTTTGATTTAGAGGAATATGCCCTTCATAAGGAAACGAAAAAGAAGCTTAAGGCTGCTATAGAGCTATTAGATGAAGAGGAGAAGGAGATGCTCTACTACTTTTTTGAAAGAGACTACGGTGGAATAAAGGAATATGCCTTCAAAAAAGGCATAAGCTATAAGGAGGCATACAAATTTAAAAATTCCTTAATTAATAAACTGAAGGGTTATATAGTATAATAAGAACAATATAAGAGTCCCTGAGCTTATTTTTATTGGCTGAAATATAAGCGCACAGGGGTTACATAAAAGAAGCTAGGAGTAGAGTCTTCTCGCAGGAAGCTACTTACTATATAAGTTTAGAGAAAGGAGGATGGTCATGGAGGTTGCAAAGAAGAAAAAAGGGTTAAAGGGCTTCGCAAATTTAATAATTCGCCTGGTAAACAGAGTGAAGGAGGATGATCTTTTCGGGATTGCTTCTCAGCTGGCCTACAGCCTATTGGTAGCTCTCTTTCCCTTTATAATATTTCTGATGACTGTAATAGGAAACAGTAATCTAGATGAAGAGGTGGTTTTAAATTATTTATCTAGGGTAATACCAGGAGAAGCCTTTAACCTGGTGGAAAACACTGTGGTGGAGGTCTTGAATCACGAAAATATAGGACTTTTATCCTTTGCGCTTATTTTTGCCATCTGGAGTGCTTCTAAGGGAATAGATGCTATTATAAAGGCCCTGAACAAAGCTTATAATGAGGAGGAAAAGAGAGGCCTTATCACAAGATATGCAGTGTCCATATTTTCTACAATAATATTTGCCTTTGCAATATTATTGGTTCTCGTTACCTTTGTTTTAGGAAATGTTATTAAAAATGCTCTGATGAAATATCTACCAGAGCCAGAAGTTATAGCAACTCTCTGGCAGGTGCTTAGATATACCCTGGGTATTGGCATGATTGTGTTAACCTTTGCAGTGCTATATCGCTTTGCTCCTTCAAGGAGACTTAAGTGGAAGGAAGTGTTTCCAGGGGCCTTGATTGCTGCTATAGGCTGGATAGTCACTTCTGTTGTCTTTTCCTTCTATGTAAACAACTTTGCTAACTATACTAGATTTTATGGAAGCATAGGGGCGATAATTATACTCCTTACCTGGTTATATCTCTCTTCCTTTATTATACTTTTAGGTGGAGAAGTCAACGCAATGCTGGTGAAAACTGGGCATAGGTAAGTAAGAATAACTGTAACTAAATTGTCATAATCTTGTAACTGTATTGATAATCATTATTAGGTAATTCCAACTATAATAAAATTGTAATCAGAATTACATAGCCGACAACGATGATTTAGTTAAGTTTTTGAATTAATTCCCCTATTAAAATTTAAGATTAATCCCCTACACTACAAAGTACATCCCTCCCCCGGGGATGTATTTTTTTGCGTTATGGGATTAACAACTTTACCCCTATAAATAGACTTTTTTATATATAATATTTGTATATCTGATAAATATTATTAAAATTTATGTCGATAGATAATTATTATGATAAGATATATTGTAGTGTATAAAGCAAATCTTTTATAGCTAAATAATATATATAATAACAAGAGGTAAGATATGAATAAGAAAGAAAAAAATATTAATTTAGATTTAATTAGATTCGTTGCTGTCTTTTCTGTGATATCAGTGCATTTTTTTCTTAATAATGGATTTTATAAGCAAGAGGTTGTTGGGGAGAGAATGTATATAATGGTATTTATGAGAACGGCGCTTATGGTATGTGTACCGCTATTTTTACTATTAACTGGATACCTGATGAATAAGAAGACTTTATCTAAAAAATATTATTACAGTATAAATAAAACTTTATGGATATATGTTATTGCTAGTATTTTTATTGCATTATTTAAACAAGTTTTTTTAAATAAACCTTATACCTTAAGAGAAATTATACTAGGAATTCTTGGATTTAACATAGCAGGGTACTCGTGGTATGTGAAAATGTATATAGGATTATTCCTACTCATACCTTTTTTTAATGTAATGATTAATAACTTGACCAAGAATCAAAAGAAAATTTTAATTATTACATTAATAATATTAACTACACTACCTAGTCTCACAAATATATTTAATTTTACTGTGGAAGGGTGGTGGCAAAATCCAACCATTTCAAATAAGTATAATCCATTAATTCCAAATTGGTGGACTAATATATACCCTATAACCTATTATTTTATTGGAGCATATTTATTTGAACATGATATAGCTATTAATAAGAAATTGAATCTTGTAGTGTTTTTTTTAGCTATCCTTTTATTTGGTGCTTTTAATATTTATAGAAGCTACCCAGGGACATTTGTTAAAGGAATTTGGGTTCAGTGGGGAAGCTTTCAAAATCTAATAACATCGGTATTGTTGTTTGTTTATTTAAGTCATTTAAATCTCAAAAATTTACCTATGATGATTAAGAGGATTATTAAGAAAATTTCTGAGCTATCCCTTGGTATATATTTAACCTCAGAAATTTTTGATTTAATTATTTATACCCAGCTAAATAATAGTGTGAGTACCATGACACATAGATTAAACTATTATTTTTTGGTAGTACCTACAATATTTATTTTATCTTCAATAGCATCATGGCTTGCTAGTATAATTTATAAAGGAATAACCATGGTATTTAACTTTATTAAAGAAAAGCAATTGGTATAAAGTTCTATTTACAATTTATTTTTAAGGTGTTAAACTCTCTCTTGAACCTTCCACTTGAGTTTTTATCTAGCGATGATAATACATTACATTAGAAAGAGGAGGGAATACCTTGGATAAGAATTTATTTATGAAAAGAACAGTGGTAACACTGATGAAATTTGTATTTACTGCAGTGCAAGGTATAGTTTTTGCATTTTTTTGGTATGGCTATTACAACAATATAATGGCTACTCCATACTTTAAGAGAGGTAATTTTGCCTTAATCGGTTTATATATAGTTATTTTTGTAGTCTTCGGTAAGCTCTTCGGCGGCTACAAGGTTGGGGTGGCAAAGGTGCAGGATATTATTTATTCTATGTCCCTAGCGGTTATAGCTACTAACCTCATTGCCTTCCTTCAGCTGTCACTGATTCAGAGAGAATTTGTACCATTTACTCCCTTAATCTTAATGACTGTCTTGGGTGTACTGCTATCCATGGCCTGGGCTGGCGTGGCTAACAGTCTATACAGCTACATCTACCCCCCAAAGAAGCTCTTAGTAGTTTATGGTGATAGAAATCCTAGCGATTTTATCCGAAAGCTAAAGTCTAGAAGGGACAAGTATAACATCAGTGAGATGATATCTATAAATGCAGGGGAGAGAAGAATCCTTGCAAAGGCAAAGGACTATGAGGCAGTGGTTCTATGGGATCTTCCTGATGAATTTAGAAACAAGCTTGTAAAATATTGCTTCGAGCAAAAAATAGGCTGCTACCTTACACCAAAGGTTTCAGATATAATATTATTCGGTTCAGAAAATCTCCATCTTTTTGATACTCCTTTAGTTTACTGCGATAATAAGGGGATAAAGCCAGAACAGGCCATGATGAAAAGAATCATGGATATAGTTCTTTCTGCTATAGGAATAATTGCCGTTTCTCCCTTTATGCTTTTAGCTGCAGCTGCTATTAAGCTCTATGATAAAGGACCGGTAATCTATAAGCAGAAGAGGCTTACAGAAGGTGAAAAAGAATTTTACATCTATAAGTTCAGAAGCATGAGGGTGGATTCCGAAAAGGATGGAGCTATCCTTGCAAAAAAGAATGACTCCAGGATAACCCCTGTGGGAAATATTTTAAGAACCCTTCATATAGATGAGCTGCCACAGCTTTTCAATATATTAAAGGGAGATATGTCTCTCGTGGGACCTAGACCTGAAAGAAGAGAAATAATGGACAAGTATTCACAGGAGCTACCAGAATTCCCTTATAGACTTAGAATGAAAGCAGGGCTTACAGGCTATGCACAGGTTTATGGAAAGTATAATACTACTCCATATGATAAGCTAAAGCTTGATTTATACTATATAGAGCATTATTCCTTGAAGCTGGACATAAAGATAATCCTTTTAACCTTAAAGATTTTCTTCCAGAAGGAAACCTCTGAAGGAGTGGAGTCCTGGCAGAGAGATGCTGCAGAAAAGAGAGATGGAAAAATCACTCCATTAAATAATATTAAAGGTGAGCAGGTTACTGTATAAAAGGTTAATAATTATTGCTAAAAATGTAACAAAATACTTTTATAGATGTAACATATAAAATCAAATTTGAATAAAATACCGTAAAATTACTATAAATGGTAATAAAATACTGTAACTAATTTGTAATAAACTTGTAACCCAAATGAAAATACCTCGATATATTAAGATGGTATATTTATATCATCAAGTAATTAATAAATTATTGATTTTGCAATAATTAATTAAATAGCCCCTACATTAAATTCACATATACACTAAGCACTATTATGCTTCTTACCCCAGAAGCATAATTACAAAGGCTAGTGAACATAATTAAACAACCCTTGTTTAATTAATACCGATTACTATACATAATCGGTCACCCTACAATCCCTAAAAAATCCTCCGAGAAATCGGAGGATTTTTTAGCATATAACGATTTATGGGAAATATAAAAAGCTGCAATTTTGATTATTGTTGAAGGTAAGGATATAGGGATGATAAAAAATAATGCAAGAGTAAATAATATTGATATTTGTTTTAAAAAAAGTAGATTTTACGAAAAAATATTAAAAAAATCGTTATTTTGATTAAAAAAATTAATACATTGCAAAAAAAGTGTAGAAATATGAGAAGAATTTTAATAATATTATATTGAATGTATTGTAATTATTATTAAAAATAATCATTAAGGAAAAATTAATCAGTCTAGGTGTATATCGACACGCATACTGTTGGAAGTCAAAATATTAAACTGCTAAGGTATGTAAATAGTAAAGTAAAAGATTAAAGGGAGAATAGCAAATGAAGCATAATTTTTTTTATAAGTTAAGATTTGTTAAAATCAAAGATATTATTCATTTGCTGTATTTTATTATTGCTTTTCCTCTAGCTAAAATCTACAGGCTTTATAGAAAGGAATTGTGGCTTATTTGTGAGTATGAAAATGAAGCCAGAGACAATGGTTATTATTTATTTAGACACTTAAGAAGAAATCACAAGGAGATAGACGCTGTTTATGCTATAAATAAAAGCTGTAGAGATTATAGGAAGGTGGACACCATAGGGAAAACTGTACAATATGGAGGGCTGCTTCACTGGATATTTTATCTTGCTGCGGAGGTTAATATTAGCTCTCAAAAGGGGGGCAAGCCTAATGCAGCTGTTTGCTATCTTTTAGAGGTTTATGGAATTATAAAGAATACTAGAGTTTTTCTTCAGCATGGTGTTATAATGAATGATCTTCCCTATCTTCATTATAAGAATTCAAAAGTAAGGTTGTTTATGTGCAGCTCGGAGAAGGAAAGAGCCTTTGTTATTGACGCCTTTGGCTATCCTGAAGAATATGTGGTTAATACAGGCCTTTGTAGATTTGATGCATTGATAGATGAAAGGACAACCTCTCAGACTATATTTGTTTGTCCAACCTGGCGAAGCTGGATAGCCCATCCTGTGAAGGAGTCTAATGAGATAGAAGATATATCAGATTTTAAAAAAACTAGGTACTATAAATACTGGAGCCAATTGCTTATGAGTTCTGAGCTTAATGAGCTGTTAGCTGAGAAGGAGCTTCAGCTAATATTCTGTCCTCACAGAAATATGGCTCCCTTTATAAAGGATTTTCAGTCACAAAGTCCAAGGGTTAAAATAGTCTCCTGGGAGGAGGAAGACATTCATAAAAGGATAACCTCCTCAGATATGATAATCACTGATTATTCAAGCATATCCATGGATTTTGCTTATCAGGACAAGCCTCTCATATATTATCAATTTGATAAGGAATTATTCCATAAGGCCCATCAACCATCAGGATACTTTGATTATCATGAGGACGGCTTTGGACCTGTCTGTGATAATATCAATGAGGTGCTTAAGAGCTTCAAGGAAGCTGTAGAGAATGGATTAAGACCGGTAGAAAAATATAAAGCAAAAATCGATGAATTCTTTATACTTAGAGATAGCAATAATTGTGAGAGAAACTATGCAGCTATAAAGAAAGCAATATCAGAGGTTCGGAGGTTAGGCTATGAAAGAAAAAATAGATTTCGTTCTTATATGGGTAGACGGCAACGACCCAGAATGGAGACAAGAGAGAGATAGGTATGCCCCTTTAGAGAAAGGGGACAAACGAGATGTTCGTTTTAGAGATTGGGATAACTTAAAATACTGGTTTCGCGGTGTTGAAGCCTTTGCTCCTTGGGTGAATAATATTTTTTTTGTAACCTGGGGGCATATCCCCTCCTGGTTAAATACAGATAACCCTAAGCTTAAGGTGGTGAGACATGAGGATTTTATCCCTGAGGAATATCTTCCTACCTTTAATTCACATACAATTGAGCTTAATATCCATAGGATTAAGGGCTTGTCAGAACACTTTGTGTATTTTAATGATGATACCTTTGTTACCTCGTTAGTAAAGCCTGAGGACTTTTTTAAGAAGGGCTTACCCTGTGACACCTTTGCACAAGATGCTATTTTTTTTGGAAAGGATAGTGTTGGTCACATAAATGGGTCAATAGCTACGGTGGTCAATAGTAATTTTTCTAAAAAGGAAGCCTTAAAGAAAAATATTTTAAAATGGTATAACCCTAAAAATGGCTTTAGAAATATTGTTAAGACTACTCTTCTCATGCCTTGGCCCTGGTTTCCGGGCTTCTACTATCAGCATACAGCTAATAGCTTCCTAAAAGCTACCTTTAACGAGGTGTGGGAAAAGGAGTTTTCCGTATTAGATGATACCTGCAGGGATAAATTTAGGCAGCAGACTAATGTAAATCAGTGGCTTATGAAGTTTTGGCAGCTGGCTTCAGGGAGGTTTATTCCCAGATCCCCAAAGCTTGGTCATTGCTATCACCTAAAGGAAAGCAATTTCCAGGAGGCCTGCAATGCTGTTAGTAATGGAAGGCATGGAATAGTGTGCATTAATGATAATGCTAGAACAGACAATTTTAAAGATAAGACAGAGAGACTTAAGGAAGCTTTTCAGGTGCTGCTTCCAGCAAAGTCAACTTTTGAAAGGTAGATTGAAATGAAGGCAAGATATAGTGAAAAAAGAAAAGTTGTTATAAAAAAATATCTAACTCTCATGGATGGAGAAGAAGAATTCACCATAGACGTTACAGAAATAAGAAATTGCAAGCCTAATAAAAGAATGATTATTAAGAAGAACTATTCTCTAGATACTAACAGTATTATAAAGGTTTTAGATTTAGGAGGAGTTGAGGCCTATTTGTTTATAGATGAGTATGGCAATCTTTCCTTAAGTAGGAATAATCCTCGAGAGGGCTTCTACAACAAGAAGGTGTCTGTGAGGAATCACATATTTAGTATAAAGCATAAGGGAAATTCCTTTGTTATTTACGGTGTAATGCTATTTAGGCATTGGAAGTATAGGCTCAGTGAAGAGGAGCTGTATTTTCAAGCTGGAGATGTAAAGATTCCACTGCAGTGGAGGGGAATAAGATTTAGAGGCAAGCTTAAGGGAGCCCAAAGCTTTCTTTCCTTATATAAAGCAGTAATTCCTGCAGAGGCATTAATGAATTTAGAGATTCACACTCCTCTCCTGGTAGGCTATGAGGATCAGGAGGGCTACGAGCTTAAGAAGCCCATTAGGTATAAAATCTATCATGGGGGAAAGGGTAGATATCTTTCCTCTAAGGTCATTACCCTTAAGGAAAAAAATACTTCACTATACCTAAGGCAGAGTGTTGGAAATACAGTATATATAACTAATCGTCCTATTAATGTTACAGATTATCAGGAAGAAAGAAAAAAGCTAGCTTTATCCTATTACCTTGCAAAACTTCTGCCCAAAAAAGGCGTAATAATGTACGAAAAGGAAGCTTCTAAATTTGAAGAAAGTGCTTCTATAGTATTTCAAGAGCTTGTAAGGAGAGGCTGTAGGGATGTCTTTTTTGTAATAGATAAAAACAGCAGTACCAGAGATAGAATACCTAAGGACTGTGAGCCTTATGTTATAGATAAATATTCCTTGAAGCATTATATGCTATTTTTTAGAGCAAAAGCCTTTGTAGGTACAGAAACACCAGCCCATTCCTTAGAGCTTAGAAGCAGCTCTAGATATGTTGTTAAGAGGCTGAAGGATAAAAGCTTATCCTTTGTATTCCTTCAGCATGGAGTTATGTATATGGTTTCCTTAGCCTCAGCAGCAAGAAAGGATGCAAGAAAGGGTGGCTTATATCCTCCAAATACTAGGATAGTTGTCTCCTCTAAAAAGGAAGCAGAGCATTTTATTGAAGAAGGTAACTATCTTCCAGAGGACCTTTATATTACGGGACTACCTAAGTTTGATGAGGCCGTGAGGCATAAGGGAGCTAGGAGGATAGTTTTAATGCCTACCTGGAGGCCTTGGGATTATAATCTTGCCAGAGTAGCCCCAGAAGAGAGTGGCTATTATAGGTTTGTAAGCTCCATTGCTGAAAGAATTCCAGAGGAGTATAAGGAGGATTTTATTATACTGCCTCATCCACTGATAAAGGATGCCTTTGTCAATACTACTCTGGAGAGATACGTAACCACGGGAGCTTCTTATGACGATATTCTAAAGGAGACGGATATCCTTATTACCGACTATTCCTCCATTGCTTACGATGCCTTTAATAGAGGAGCGAAGGTAATCTTCTGCTGGGAGGAAATGGAATGCTGCATGAGACAATATAGAGGCTATCTAAAGCTTAATGAGGAAAATGTTTTCGGAGATGTGAGCAGAAGCTATGAGGATATCCCAGAGCTTATTAGAGGTAATTATTTATTACCTCAAAAGCCGGAATATCTGGAAAGATTCAAGGCTCTAGTAGAATATAATGATGGAAATAATACTGCAAGAGTCATTGATGCTCTCTCTAAGGATAAAATAGTAAGGATACCAAAAAAACATTAGTTAAAATATAAGGAGATATTATGGTAGGATCAATTAAAAATTTTATGAAATATAGATTTCTCCTTGGGGAGCTTATAAAGAAGGGGATAAAGCTTAAATACAGGAGGTCATATTTAGGGATAATATGGACACTCATTGAACCCCTGTTGACCATGATGGTTTTGACCTTTGTCTTCAGTACTCTTTTTGGAAATACTGATAAATCATATCCAGTTTATATCTTGAGTGGAAGGCTTTTATACAGCTTTTTCTCTACAGGAACTAAAGCAGCTCTTAAATCCATTAGAGCCAATTCTGGGATGATTAAAAAGGTATATGTACCCAAGTACCTATACCCTTTATCAAGTATTCTTTTTAATTATGTGATATTTCTTCTTTCTCTGGTGGTTTTAGCAGTGGTAGGACTGGCTTTAGGGGTTTGGCCGACATTGTATTTACTTCAAGCTATTATACCACTTACCAATATACTTCTCCTATCCTTTGGAGTAGGCATGATACTAGCTACCATGGGAGTGTTTTTTAGGGACTTAGAGTATCTTTGGGGAGTTGCCCTGATGCTTGTTATGTATGCCAGTGCTATATTCTATTATCCTGATAGATTGATGGCTGGGGGGAAGGGCTGGATACTAAAATTTAATCCCCTCTACTGCATTATAGATAATTTTAGAAGTGCCGTCTTTGGAGAGGCCATGGATATGACTATGCTTATTTATTCCTTGGTATTTAGTCTTGTAGCTATTGCTATAGGCCTTTATTTCTTCTATAAAAAGCAGGATGATTTTATTCTTCATATATAAGGAGTATTTGATATGGAAAAGGAAGTATTGAAGGTAGATAAAGTAAGCATGAAATTTAATCTCAGCAAGGAGAAGGTTGATAGCCTTAAGGAATATGTGATTAAATTCATAAAAAAAGAAATAATGTATAATGAATTCTGGGCTCTAAAGGATGTAAGCTTTTCTTTAAACCATGGGGAACGCCTTGGTATTTTAGGGCTTAATGGAGCAGGTAAAAGCACCCTTTTAAAAACCATAGCAGGAGTATATAAGCCTACTAAGGGCTCTGTTACAAGAAAAGGCAGGATAGCTCCTCTTTTAGAGCTAGGAGCGGGCTTTGATATGCAGTATACAGGAGCAGAAAATATATATCTTTATGGAGCAGTTCTTGGCTACTCTAAGGAGTTTATCAAGGAAAAATTTGATGAGATTGTTCAGTTCTCAGAGCTTGAGGAATTCATTGATGTTCCTTTAAAGAACTACTCCTCTGGTATGAAGGCAAGGCTTGGCTTTTCCATTGCTACTATAGTAAACCCAGATATCCTGATTCTTGATGAGGTTTTATCTGTAGGAGATAGGAAGTTTAGAAGGAAAAGCGAGAAGAAGATAATGGATATGTTTGCAAAAGGAGTGACAGTGCTATTTGTATCCCATTCTGTTGATCAGGTTGAAAGACTCTGTGATAAAGGCTTGATACTGGAAAAGGGAAAGGTTGTTGCTTTTGGAGACATTAAAGAGGTAGCTGAGAAGTATAGAGAGCTATCTTCATAGATAACCCCTGTCAGGTATACTATAGTATAAATGGTATTAAAAAGTACATATGAAATAACAAAGCACTTTGTAGAGATTAATCTAATACAAAGTGCTTTTATGTGTGCTGGTATAGTAGGATAAATAAAAAGTTTATTTACTTCCTGTATAACCTATTGGTTAAAGTTTAAAAAAACATAGAATTCACTAATCGCCTAAATCTGGATTGTTTCTATCTCCAGCTACTGGTGATATGTCCTCAAATATATAATCATACATCTGTTCTCTGGTAACTTCCTGGTTAAATACCAGATACCAAAGATTCATCCCTTCAGTTTTGCTATAGATTTCCTTATCCTGAAAGTAGCCATCCACAGGAAATCTCATCTGCTCGATATTGGACATTCCGGATTTTAAAACGTCAGTTCCAAGACCCAGCATTTCGCTGTTAGTCAAGCTAGTGGTTACATAAGGGATCAGCTTGTTAACCATTTTTGGATAGGTAGTGATTCCTGCATCCTTTATTTCTGTAAATATAGCTGATAATACTCTTCTCTGCCTTTCGGTTCTCTCATAATCCCCATCACCCACATACCTTATTCTTGTATAGGCAACGGCTTGAATACCTGTCAAGGTCTGCATTCCAGATTTTTGAAGATACTTAGGCTTAATGTTTTTAAGATCTGCCAAATCATGAATATAGTCATTTACCAGTTTGAGTTCATTGTCTTTTATGTCTATATTGATGCCACCAACTGCATCTATTATTGCCTCAAGGCCGTTATAGTCTACTAAAACAAAATCCTTTATGTTAAGGCCAAAGTTTTGATTTATTGTCTTTATAGCCAGCTGTGGTCCACCAAAGGCAAAGGCATGATTTAGCTTGTCCTTACCGTGTTTATCAATACTAACATAGGAATCTCTCATCAAAGAGCTGAGCTTAATTTTGTTGTGCTCTGTATCCACGGTCAATATCATCATGGCATCAGAACGACCTCTATCATTTTCTTCTCTAGAATCTACCCCTAGAAGGAGGATGTTAGTTATATATTCCTTGCTGACATAGTTATCATCTATCCCTAGGTCCTCATTAGTGTCCGATAATTCATGGCGATCTACATTTTCTAAAAGACCTTTCATATACATTGCTCCAAAGCCTACAGCAAAAATCAATAAAAATAACATGGAAATAAGAAGGACTTTTAAGGTTCTTTTTCTTCGAATCTGTTTTCTTCTTTTAATTCTCTGAGACTTGGTTAATCTGTTCTGTGAGTTATTTAAATTATTTTCCTTATTCATGAGAAAGTACCTCTCTTTATTTCGTATACCTTTAGAAAGGTTTACTTATTAATGTAATATCTACTATATTATACTACGATGTAAAATTTTAAAAATCCGTATTAATCATTATATTATTTAATCTTTGCCAATGTAAAGGGTATTTTCTTATTTTATCTCTGTTATGGTATAATTTATAAATTAACAATGGAAAAATATTATATTATATGATATATATTGTATTAGTATTGATTCAGGCGAGGAGATTATCATGATTAAAGAAAACCAAAAAATATTAAATGGGGTTTTATTGATTCTAGATATTATTTGTTTTATGCTGGCCTTTTTAGCAGCGTGGTTCCTTAGACTTAAGAGTGGAATAATAAATTATCAGCCTGGATACCTTAGCTTTAACGAATATTTTATACCTATAATAGTTATCATTCCTCTGTATCTGATAATTTATTACAACTTAGGCCTGTATAATCCTTACAGGATAAAAAGCATGTACACTGAGATGTATAAGATTTTCAAAGGAAACGTATATGGAATAATTATATTTACGGTGCTGCTTTTTATATTCAAGGAAATTCACTATTCAAGAATACTTTTATTTCTTTTTGCTATTTTGTGTACAGCTTTTTCCATAGCTGAAAGAATCCTTGTGAGGAAACTACTTAGAGATATTAGAAGAAAGGGCTTCAATAAAAAGCATATTCTATTTGTTGGGGGCAGCTATCTCACAGAAGAGTTTCTGGAAAGAATAAAAAATAACAGCCATTGGGGCTATCAGGTAATGGGAATATTAGATGATGAGACGCCACCAGGTAAAAGTACAAGCTATGGAATAAGATCCCTGGGAAAGGTGAGCTCCTTAGAGAGCTTCTTGCAAGAAAATAAGCCCGATGAAATTTTTATAACCTTTGATTTGAAGGAATATTATATGCTCAGACATGTGATAAATATCTGTGAGAAATACGGTATCAGAACTCAGATCATACCAGGCTATTACAAATATATACCTGCAAGGCCTTATGTGGAGGAATTAGATGGTCTTCCCGTTATAAATATAAGATATATTCCTCTAGATAATATTCTGAATAGTATTATAAAAAGAGCTTTAGATATTATATTTTCTCTCACGGCTATAATCTTGACTTCACCTATAATGGCCATAACAGCACTACTTATTAAGCTCACCTCACCAGGTCCTGTAATATTTAAACAGATTAGGGTCGGGTTAAACAATAAAAGCTTCACCATGTACAAATTCCGATCCATGAAGCTTCAAAGGGATGATGAGGAAGAAAAAGAATGGACTACAAAAAATGATCCAAGGAAAACAAAGTTCGGGAGCTTTATAAGAAAAACCAGCATAGATGAGCTTCCTCAATTCTTTAATGTGCTAAAAGGGGATATGAGCATCGTGGGACCAAGACCAGAAAGACCATATTTTGTAGAGAAGTTTAAGGAAGAAATACCTAAATATATGGTTAAGCATCAGGTGAGACCTGGGATTACAGGTTGGGCTCAGGTTAATGGTTTAAGAGGAGATACTTCTATAGAAAAGAGAATTGATCATGATATTTATTATATAGAGCATTGGTCGCTGCTTTTAGATATAAGGATAATGTTCCTTACAATTATTAACGGTTTTATTAACAAAAATGCCTATTGATGGACTTTTATAGTCACGTAGGTTATAATTACTAGTGGATTTAGCCTGGATTTAGGTTAAATGGTAAATATAAGATGAAATATTATGGAGGAATTGATTATGAAGGGAATAATATTAGCAGGGGGCTCAGGTACCAGACTTTATCCTGCTACAAAGGCTATGTCTAAGCAAATGGTACCAATTTATGATAAGCCGATGATTTATTATCCTATGTCAGTGCTTATGCTTGCAGGCATAAGAGAAATTTTGATTATATCTACACCTAGAGATCTGCCACAATTTAAGGAGCTCTTTGGAACAGGAGAAGATTTCGGTCTTGAAATTCAGTATGCAGAGCAGCTAGCACCTAATGGATTAGCAGAAGCCTTTATAATAGGAGAAGACTTTATAGGAGATGACTCCTGTGCAATGATTTTGGGAGACAATATTTTTTATGGACAGAGCTTTACCTCAATATTAAGAAAAGCAGCTTCTTTAGAAGAAGGGGCCATGGTCTTTGGCTATTATGTTCAGAATCCTAAGTCCTTTGGAGTTGTAGAATTCGATGATAAGGGTAATGTACTTTCCTTAGAGGAAAAGCCCGAGAAGCCTAAATCCCACTATGCCGTTCCAGGTCTTTATTTCTATGATAATACTGTAGCTAAGAGGGCAAAAGCCTTGAAGCCTTCACCTAGAGGAGAGCTGGAAATTACAGATCTTAACAGGGAGTATTTAAAGGAAAGTAAGCTTAAGGTTAACCTTTTAGGAAGAGGTATGGCATGGCTTGATACAGGAACTCACAGCTCTATGCTTCAAGCTTCCAACTTTGTAGAAGCTGTTCAGCAGGTGCAGGGAACCTATATAGCTTGCTTAGAAGAGATTGCTTACAGAAATGGCTGGATCAGCAAGGAGAAGCTTCTGAAGCTAGCAGAGCCATTAATGAAGACGGGCTATGGTCAGTATTTAGTTCAAATAAGTGAAGAATATGAACAAAAATTTGCGTAAAAGTGATGGACAAGCCTCTCTAAGCAATTGCTTATTAAGGCTCTTATATATAAGGAAATATTATGGAGGGTTAATATGAAAACTTATCTTGTTACCGGTGGAGCAGGCTTTATTGGCTCTAACTTTGTAATTTACATGCTTGAAAAGTATAAGGATATTAAAATTATCAATTTAGATAAGCTTACCTATGCAGGAAATTTAGAGAATCTTAAGTCAGTAGAGAATAATCTAAATTACAGCTTTGTTCAGGGAGATATCTGTGACAAGGAGCTGGTAGAGGGCTTATTTGAAGCTAATGATATTGATTATGTAGTTAACTTTGCAGCAGAATCCCACGTGGATAGAAGTATAAAAATGCCTGAAATATTCGCAGTTACAAATGTTTTAGGAACAGTTAATCTATTAAATGCAGCAAAGAAGGATTGGGAGACAGCAGAAGGCTGGAAGGAAGGAAAGAAATTCCTTCAGGTTTCCACCGATGAGGTTTATGGTTCCTTAGGAGATGAAGGCTATTTTACAGAAGCAACTCCTCTTGACCCACACAGCCCATATTCCTCCAGCAAAACAGGAGCTGACCTTATGGTAAAAGCTTATGCTGACACCTACAAGATGCCAGTTAATATAACTCGCTGCTCCAACAATTATGGACCATATCAGTTCCCAGAAAAGCTGATACCTCTACTAATCAACAATTGCTTAAATCATAAGGACCTTCCCGTATATGGCGACGGAATGAATATCCGTGACTGGCTATATGTTGAAGATCACTGCAAAGCAATAGACATGGTGATTAGAGATGGTAAATTAGGGGAAGTATATAATGTAGGTGGACATAACGAAAGAACTAACATTCAGATAGTTAAGACCGTTATCTATTACTTAGGTGAAAATGTAGACAGTAATATTACAGAAAACCTAATAAAATACGTAGAAGACAGAAAAGGCCATGACAGGCGTTATGGTATAGACCCAGAAAAGATAAAGAACGAGCTAGGCTGGTACCCAGAAACCACCTTCGAGGTAGGAATCAAAAAGACCATCCAATGGTACCTAGACAACCAAGACTGGATGAAGCACGTAACCTCTGGCGAGTACCAGAGTTATTATGACCTTATGTACAAAGCTGAAAAGTAATTTTTGAAATAGAAAGTTAGGTGTAATAAATGAGTAATTTCACATTCATAAATACCCCCATTGAGGGTCTCTATATAATAGAGCAAAAGCTCTTTGGAGATCATAGGGGATACTTTATGGAAACCTACAACTATGAAAGCTTCAAGGAAGCTGGTCTTGATATGGTGTTTGTTCAGGACAACCAGTCAAAATCCAAAAAGGGAGTACTGAGAGGGATGCATTTTCAGACTAAGCATCCTCAGGGAAAGCTTGTTAGGGTTATACGGGGTGAGGTATATGATGTTGCCGTTGACCTAAGGAAGGGCTCAAAGACCTATGGACAGTGGTATGGTGTTCTTCTTTCAGAGGAAAACAAGAGGCAGTTTTATGTGCCTGAAGGCTTTGCTCACGGCTTTTTAGTTACCTCCGAGGAAGCAGAATTCGTTTATAAATGTACAGACTTCTATCATCCCGAATTCGAGGGGGGAATCCTCTGGAATGATCCTGACATCGGTATTTCCTGGCCTTTAGAAGGAATAGATGAGGTTCTTTTATCTGATAAGGATAGAAATGCAAAGACACTTAAGGAATCTGGGATAGAGTTTTAATAAAATACTATGACCATATTGAGAAGATAGTTTACCAATCTGACAATATGGTCATAGCTGTTATTTAATAAGTCACATGAAGAAGTAATAATAGCTGTGATGAATGGCTGTATAAAAAGGTGGTCAAATGATAGAAAGAATTAAGGAAATAATTAAATACAAGGAGCTGCTTCAAAACTTAACCTCAAAGGAGCTTAAGCTGAAGTATAAAAACTCTGTGTTAGGGTTTTTTTGGTCCTTTTTGAATCCAGTAATGATGATGCTGGTATATACCTTTGCTTTTAAATATGTGTTAAGAATAGATACGGAGAATTTTTCAGTGGTACTTCTAGCGGGGCTTTTACCCTGGACGTTTTTTCAGAATTCTGTAAATTCCGCTACTACCTCAATAATAAGCAATGCAAATTTAGTGAAGAAGGTTTATTTTCCAAGAGAAATAATACCACTGTCTCTGATATTTTCAAACTTCGTTAACTTCCTAATTACCTTTATCGTTTTATTCTTAGCAATATTTATTTTTCAGATTAAGATAGGGGCTGCAATACTTCTTTTGCCAGTGGTACTTGTGCTGCTTCTTGGAATAACTATAGGGCTGAGTCTCTTACTTTCTTCTTTAAATGTGATATATCGTGATGTATCTCATTTTGTTGAAATAATATTTATGGCTTGGTTTTATCTGACTCCAGTGGTTTATTCTTTAGATTTAATACCTGATAGGTTTAGAAATATAATACTATTAAATCCTATGGCTCTAGTGGTTGAGAGCATCAGAAGTGTTGTTCTTTATAATAGGATCCCAGAACCTAAGTATTTTTTAGGAATGCTAGCCTATGGGATAATACTGCTATTTATCGGGTCAAAGGTGTTCAGAAGCATTGAAAAAGGCTTTGCTGAAACAATATAACAAAAGTGGGGATAAGTATGGCCATAATAGAATTTAAAAAGGTAAGTAAAAGTTTTAAGATTTATCAAAATAGAAGCTATTCAATTAAAGAAAAGCTGATTAACAGGATTCTCAAAAGACATAAGCTGAGTATACAGGAATTTTCTGTCCTAAAGGATGCTAGCTTTAAAATAAATGCCGGTGAAACCATAGGTATAATAGGAGAAAATGGTACTGGTAAGAGTACCACGTTAAAGCTTATATCCAAAATTCTTTATCCAGAAACTGGAGATATTGAGGTAAAAGGAAAGGTATCTGCTCTTTTAGAGATAGGAGCAGGATTCCAGGCGGACTTAACAGGAAGAGAAAATGTATATTTGTATGGGTCTATTCTTGGGCTTAGCAAGGAAGAAATCAGCAGGCAGTATGATAAGATTGTTGAATTCTCAGAGCTTAGTAACTTTATGGATATGCCAGTAAAAAATTATTCCTCAGGGATGTATATGAGGCTTGCTTTTGCTGTTGCTATTAATGTTGACCCAGATATTTTAGTCATAGATGAAGTTTTAGCTGTTGGAGATGAAAACTTTCAGAAAAAATGTATTGATAAGATTCTTTCCTTTAAGAGAAGTGGAAAGACAATAGTTTTTGTTTCTCATGATATGAATACTGTTCGAAAGATATGCGACAGGGTACTGTTCATTAAACGTGGCGGTATTATGCTGGAAGGTACCCCTGAGCAGATGATAGGTCTCTATATGAAGCTTGTCTATTCTAATGATGAGGATAAGGCTCAATTAGAGGAAAAGATCAACAACATGGAAGGCGACCTGGAGGAGCTTAAGGAAATCAATTATAGCTTAGACATCCATGAAGCTCAAGAGTTCGTCAAGGAAAATCGATATGGAAATAAAAAGCTGGAGATAACCAAGGTATATTTTACCGATAATAACGGTCATATAAGGAATAATTTCTATCCTGGTGAAAGCATCAATGTAAATGTGGAGTACAAGAAAAACAACCCCGTTACCGATGCTGTATTTGGCTTTGCTATATATAGTGAAGAGGGCTGGCATCTAGTTGGCCATAACTGCAGACATGATGGCTTAGTTATAACAGATATTAAGGAAAATAATTATCTTAAGATGAAGCTAAAGGCCCCAAAGCTTTTAAGGGGAAAATATTATTTCACCGCTGCCCTTCATAATTCTGATGAGACTGACCAGTATGATTTTAGAGAAAGACATTTTTATTTTCAGATCATACAGGATGAAGGAACAGATGATGGGAAGTTTAGAGTGGAGTGTGAGTGGAATCTATAATTAAGGTAGGGGGTATTATTTTGGAATTAGGAAATGCGAGCTATAACAAGCTGTACACTACAGAGGAAAAGCATTATGAGAATTCTGCAGATGAAATAGACCTAGATAACAGAAATAATTCCTTGAGTCTAGTAGTAGATGAGGTAGAGCCTAATTCCAGGGTGCTGGACGTGGGTTGTTCCTTTGGCTACATAGGAGAATGGCTTCATACTAACAGACAATGTACCTTATATGGAATAGATATTGATGAATTTGCCCTTTCAAGGGTAAGAGAAAAAGGCTTCTATGAGGATGCCTATCTCATAAACTTTGATAGCTTAAAGGATAATCCAGAGGAGCTAGATAGGTTTCAGTCTCTTACTGGAGAGTTTGACTATATTATATGTGCTGATGTATTAGAACACTTAAAGAACCCTACAGAGGCTTTAAAGCTTTTGGCAGAAAAGCTTAAGGTTAATGGTGAGATATTAGTATCTATACCAAATATCAGTAACATGGACATTGTATTAAGCCTTTTGGAGGAGAAGTTTAACTATTCCCATAAGGGACTTTTAGATAATACTCATGAGAAATTTTACACAAGAAAATCCTTTGCTGAATGGATTTATACTATAAATAATTCCTTGAAGGAGTATCATCTTGATCTGAAGGAAGTGGGTATTACTACCTATAGAACTGAGCTTGCAGGGAGCTTAAAGAATAGCTACCCTCTAGTATACTCAATGCTTTATGATGCAAACCCACGTCTTGAGGTATTTCAGAATGTATTTTCCTTGAAGAAATTATCCAAGGAAGATTCCGTTGAAGGATTGAATGCTATTATAAAAAGCTATAAGACTTCAACCAGCACTGTTTATAATGGAAACCTCTCTGGAAGTGTTTCTGAAAAAATTACCTTAGGAAATGATTATTCCTTTAAACTAAAGGTTAAAAATAAAAAGGTAAAAAGCTTAGGCTTTCTTTTTGGAACCCATGAAAAAGCAGTAAAGGGGATATTAACCCTTACTATTAAGGCTCTGGGAGCGAAGGAAGTCCTTGTGAGAAAAAAAATAGATACTCTTCATATAAGTGATAATAAATTTTATGATATTGATTTTACTTCTCTTTATTTAAGAGAGGATACAATAAAGGTAATGATATCTTCTGATTTAAGAGAAGAAGAGGGGATTTCTCTCTACTTAAACGAAGAGGGCATTCCTTATACAAGGATAATCTATTATGAGGACCGCCTTTTATTAGAAAAGGCTGAAGATGAGCATAATGTCCTTAAGGTAATAGAAGAAAAGCTTAGAGAGCTAAACAATAGTAGCAAATATTATAGATATAAATATAATCAGCTAAAAGCTATTGAAAGTAACGAAAGAAGAGAGATGGAATATCTCCAGGATAAAGTATTAAATGAAAAGTATAATAAGCTGAAGCAGGAAAATTCTGAACTAAGGAAGCTTCTTAATAGACTTATACAAAATATTATTAAGGAATAAAGGTTGGTGTTAAGGAAGATGATGGAGCCTAACATAAGTTTTATTATTGTAAATTATAATGGCAGGATACACCTTAAGGAATGCTTCAATACTATAAATGCCCTGAATTATCCTAAGGATAAGCTAGAAATAATCATGGTGGATAATGGTTCTACAGACGGTTCCATAGAGTTTGTAAGAAAGAACTTCCCAAGAGTTAAGATTTTAAAAAACGAAAAAAACCTGGGCTTTGCAAAGCCTAATAATCAAGGAGCTCGGATAGCTACCGGTGAGTACCTGGCATTAATCAATAATGACATGAGAATAAGCTCTGATTGGCTCCGTGATATGCTAGGGACTCTTGAAGCAGCTGGGGATGATAGCTATGCCTGTGTGGGAAGCAAAATCCTTAACTGGGATGGTACTAAGCTTGACTTTGCTGGTGGTGCTGTAAACTTCATGGGTTTTGGCTATCAAGATGATTATGATCTGCCTATATATAAGGCCAATGAAAAATATAAAACTGACAGAGATATTTTATTTGCCTGTGGTGGAGCCCTTCTCATTAAAAAGGATGTATTTCTAGAAGTGGGTGGCTTTGACGAGGATTATTTTGCCTATTACGAGGATACAGATCTTGGCTGGCGCTTATGGATCATGGGCTATAAGGTAAGATTTTGTGCTAAGGCAGTATGCTATCACAAGCATAACAGCACCTCAAAAAGCTTTAATCAAAATAAGATGAAGGCTCTTTTTGAAAGAAATGCCCTTTATTCTATATATAAAAATTACTCTGACAAAAACTTCAATGTTATATTGAGCTCTATACTACTTGCTACCCAGAGGCTGCAGATGGATTTAAATGTAAATGCTTCCTCCTATGATATAAAAGCCTTAGATAGTAACGAGCAATTTATTAATAACAACGATGAAAACTTCACTACTCTTGTAGCCATTAATGAGCTTCTAAAGAATATACCTACTATGGCAAAGAAGAGAGAATTTATACAAGAGAGGAGAAAGGTTCAGGATGAGGATCTAGCATATCTGTTTACAAGACCTCTCCTTCCCTTCCCATTAAAGTATTTTCATGATCATGACTATCTAGGTAATATACAGAAGGTTGTGGATACCTTTAATATAGATAGAGTTTTTGATACTAAGTTTAGAAGAGAAATTCTTCTCATAGCTGGTGATAAGGTTGGTAAGAAAATGGCCGGTCCTGGTATAAGATACTGGGAGTTTGCAAAGGAGCTATCAAACCATAATAATGTGCTCCTGGCAATACCAAATCCTGTGCCTTATGGGATGGAAAAAGAGCATTTATCTATGGTGGAGTATAATCCTCAAAGCCCACAGACTCTAGCTTCTCTGGCCATGAACAGCGATATAATAATACTTCATGGAACAATTCTAGAACAGGTGCCAGAGCTGAAGGAAATTGCTAAGAGCAAGATACTCATAGTGGATATCTATGATCCTTTTTCTATAGAAAATCTTGAGATATATAAGAACAAGGATATGAGGATAAGGCTTGCAGATAATGAGATAACTACAAAGGTTCAGATAGAGCAGCTGGAGCTGGGAGACTATTTCATCTGTGCCAGCGATTCTCAGATGAATTTCTGGATTGGTATGCTTACTGCTCTGAAAAAGGTTACTCCACAGGAATATGATTTATCCTCTGATTTAAGCAAGCTTATTGGGATGGTTCCCTTTGGTATCAGTAGCCAGGATCCTATAAGTACTAGAAAGGCTATGAAGGAAAAGGTTCCAAATTTAAAGCCTGAGGATAAGGTGTTTATATGGGGAGGAGGAGTATGGAATTGGTTTGACCCTATAACCTTAATTAAAGCAATATATGAAATATCAAAGGTGAGAGATGATATTAAGCTCTTCTTTTTAGGAATAAAGCATCCTAATCCTGCAGTTCCTGAGATGGAGATGACAAATAAGGCAATAGCTCTCGCAGAGGAGCTTGGAATAATTAACACCCATGTGTTCTTTAACATGGATTGGGTAGATTATGAGGATAGACAAAATTTCCTTATGGAATCCTACGGTGGAGTCAGCTGTCACTTCAATAATCTGGAAACCAGGTTTTCCTTTAGAACAAGGATACTGGATTACCTCTGGGCAAGGCTTCCAATAATAGCTACAGAAGGAGATTTCTTTGCTTCGGAGGTAGAGAAGCATGGCCTTGGGATTACCGTAGCTTATGAGGATGTAGAGGAAATGAAGATTGCTCTTATAAGATTATCCGATGATAAGGCCTTTTATGAGGAATGTGTTAATAATATAAATGTTTATAGAGAGGACTATAAATGGGATAGAGTTACAAAGCCTCTTGTAGACTTTTGTGACAATCCTATAAAGAAGCCTTTATTAGCTAGTTTAGATAGATTTTATGAAATAGAGCAGACTGCCAGGGATTCTATAACAGGAGAATTTGTAGATGGAGAGAGAATAGGTCAGAGTTTTAAATGCAGATATCCTAATTTAAGTGCTGTAGAGGTATTTGTTGCTACCTATCAAAGAAAGAATAATCATGGCTTAACCTTCAAGCTTTATGATGGAGAAACAGATGTATTAATTATTGAAAAGTCTGTAAGAGCTGAGGATTTACAGGATAACACATGGCTTAGAGTTGATATAGAGCCTATACTTAATTCCGAAGGACGACGATTCTATTTTTATATAGAAAGCCAGGGAGCAACGGTAGGAAATAGTATAACTCTCTGGAAATCCGGCGGAGAAAATACCTATGGTGATATGTTTAGGAATGAAGAAAAGGAAATTGGAAACTTAACCTTCAGGACTGAGGTGATATTTTCTAAAAATCCTCTAGCCGATGGTATAGAACTGCCATCCTTAAATGGTGAAAATGATCCTTTAGCCGAGTTATCTATAGAGGAATTACAAAATCTCATTAATAATGCTAGGGTTATAAGAAAGTCTAGTGGAGGAGTAAATCCTTCAGAACTAGCGAGTATGAAACGAAATATAGCTGATTTACTTACCAATGTAAATAATATAAACAACTGGATTGTGAAACGAAATTTCAGATTAAGATTTTTAATGAAGCCATATAAGCTCCTACAAAGGCTTCTAAGGAGATAGTAAATGAAAAAAGTACTTCTAATAAGTCCTGACACAATAGCAAAAAAGATGGCAGGACCGGGTATTCGCTACTATAATTTTGCTAAAGAACTCAGCAGAAGCTTAGATGTAAGCTTATATATACCTAATAAAAACACGGATATAGATGAAAAGAATATCAACTTTAAAATAATTAAAGGTGTTCGTAGAGAGCTGAAAATAGCTGCAAGGGATGCAGATTCCATTGTGGTGCAGGGAAGAGCTCTCAGAGCATATTCTTTTTTGAAGAAACTTAAGAAGCCCATAGTAGTAGATATATATGATCCTATAACCCTGGAGAATTTAGAGTTAAGGAAAAACTTAGATTTTAAAACCAGGCTTTGGTTTCATGAAACGGATTTAGACTTAATATTAGAGCAGCTTGCCTTTGGGGATTATTTCATCTGTGCCAGTGAAAAGCAAAAGGATTATTGGCTGGGAATGCTGGCAGCCCTTAATAGGGTTAATCCAGCTACCTATGTAGAGGATAATAAAATGGATGCTTTAATTGGTGTAGTTCCCTTTGGACTTCCAAATGAAGCACCAGTTAAAACTAAAAGGGTGCTGAAGGGTGTTTGGCCTGGAATTGAGGAAGAGGATAAGGTGATAATATGGGGTGGTGGTATATGGAATTGGTTTGATCCATTATCTCTTATTGAAGCCATGAATATTGTCTCCAAAAAGAGAAGGGATATAAAGCTTTTTTTCATGGGTATAGGACACCCTACAGCTATTATCGATATCTCTACTGCAGAAGAATGCATAGAGCTCAGCAAAAGCTATTCATTATATAATAAGACTATATTTTTCAATGATTGGGTTCCCTATGAGGAGAGGCAGAACTACCTTCTGGAATCGGATATTGGAATAAGTACTTATTTTAATAATCTGGAGACGAGATTTTCCTTTAGAACAAGGATTTTAGATTATATCTGGTGTGATCTCCCCATGCTCTTAACAAAAGGGGACTATATGGCTGAAATGGTTGAAAGAGAAGAAATAGGTCTCTGCCATGAAGAAAAGGCACCGGAGGAAATAGCAGAGGCAATACTCACAATGTTGGAGGATGAAAAGCTGTACTCTTCAAGTAAGGCTAATATAGATAAGCTTAAGGAAAGCTATAGGTGGAAAAATGTTATCCGTGATCTGGAGAGCTTTTGCAAGAATCCTAAGACTTCAGCGGATAAAAGGCATAAGGTTAATATACATTATAAAAAAACCATAATAGCGATGATAAAATATTACTATGTGAGAGTAAAGAATAAGCTGAAAAAGCTCTTAAAGAGCTAGCTTATATTCTATAAATTTAAGTGGTGGTTTAATGAAGGTCAGTGTTGTTATACCTAATTTTAATGGTGAAGCTTATCTAGATAATTGCTTAAACTCCCTATACAAACAGGAATATAGGGAGTTTGAGATATTGGTTGTAGATAATGGATCAAAGGATAGGAGTCTTGAGGTGCTAGAGGAGCATTCTTCTAACATTAAAATAATAGAGCTTAAGGAAAACTTAGGTTTTAGCAGAGCCTGTAATGAAGGCTCTAAAGCAGCCAGTGGAGAGCTGGTGGTGCTTCTAAACAATGATACCTTAGCCACTCCAGAGTGGCTGGGAAGCTTGGTTAGCTGCATAGAAAGAGATAATAAAATATTCTCCTGCTGCAGTAAAATGCTTAGATTTAATGAAAAAGAGTTAATTGATGATGCTGGTGATGAGTATAATATTTTTGGCTGGAGCTATAAAAGAGGGGACGGAAATCCTAAGGCTACTCATGAGCTTAAGGATAGGTCTGTATTTTCCAGCTGTGCCGGTGCTGCTATTTATAGAAAGTCTATACTTTTAGAGCTGGGCGGCTTTGATGAAAGCTTCTTTGCTTATTTAGAAGATATTGATTTAAGCTATAGAGCCTTGATTCATGGTTATAAGAATATATACTGCAGTAAGGCCGAGGTATACCATGTAGGTAGCGCTACCAGTGGCAGCAGATATAATCAGTTCAAGGCTAGGCTCACTGCAAAGAATAATTTCTTGGTTATATATAAGAACATGCCACTATTACAGCTGATATTTAATCTGCCTTTTATTGCCCTTGGATTTTTGATCAAGTACCTATTTTATGATAAAAAGGGACTAGGTAAAGCCTATAAAGAAGGCATAGTACTAGGGTTTAAGGGGATTAAGACTTCAAAAAAGGTGGCCTTTAGACTTAAAAATATAAAGAACTATTTAAAAATACAGCTTTTATTAATAAAGAATGTATTTGTAATGGTGAAGGGATGATGGGGATAGACCATGGATTTATCAATAATCATTGTAAGTTATAATACCTCAGAGATGACAGCTAAGGCAGTTAGCTCTGTAATTGATACAGTGAAAAGCTACAGCTATGAAATAATTGTAGTAGATAATGACTCTAAAGATAATTCTCCGAAGATCCTAAAGGAGTTATTTGAAGATAAAATTATTCTTATAGAAAATAAAGAAAACCTAGGCTTCTCTAGGGCTAATAATATGGGAATCAGGATGGCAAGAGGAGAATATATACTCCTTCTAAATTCAGATACGATAGCACACGATAAAGCCATAGATGCTGCTCTTGCTTTTGCAAAGCAAGTAGATGGTATAGGTGCCGTGGGTGCAAAAATTCTCTTAAAGGACGGAACTCTGGATAAAGCCTGCAAAAGAGGCTTTCCAACTCCATGGAATTCCTTATCCTATAGTCTTAAGCTTGATAAGCTATTTAAGAGGAGCAAATTTTTTGGAGGCTATCATCTTACTCATATTTCTGAAGAAGAAATAAGTGATGTGGATTGTATTATGGGAGCTTTTATGCTCTTACCTTCCTCCGTTATAGAAAAAGTAGGTCTCTTAGATGAGGATTTTTTTATGTATGGGGAGGATATAGACTGGTGCTATAGGATAATAAAAGCTGGATATAAGATTATCTACTATCCTAAATCTGTAATAACTCACTATAAAAAAGCATCCTTTAATAAAAGAAGAAAGCAGACAATAAAAGAATTTTATTCCTCAATGAAGATATTTTACAATAAACATTATGATAATAAATATCCATCTGTGGTTAAGGGGATGGTTTTTATGGGGATAAATTTAAGATTTATCATAGCAGTTTTAATTAATTCTTTAAGAAAATAAACACAAGTATTATAAATTATGGTAATATATTACTGGGAATAAATTCTTTTGCTGAATCAAATATGGGTAAGGAGGATTAATGGTTAAATTAAATAAAAGACTATCGGTATTTTTATGCTGTGTTTTAGTTCTTCTTCAGCTTATTGTTTTCCCAGGAAGCTTGATAAGTGCAGGAGAAGTTGGTTCAAAGCCTAATGGAGTCTATCTTCAAGGGTTGAACAAGGTAGAGGGCAGTGGTGGATTACAATATTATTTTCAAGGAATTATTTTATCTCATGAAGGGGTAGAAGCTGCTTCAGTATATGTAGATGGTAGGTATGTACAGGAAGCAGAGCTTATTCCTTTAGAGGTACTCCCAGAGGAGCATAAGACTTTTCAGGGAATAATGAACTACCAATTTAAAGCTACAGTAAACCTGGAGAGCTATAATGAAGGTGGTCATGAAGTAGCTATTGAAGCTGCTTTTAAAGATGGTACATATGAAACTATAACAAATTATGTTGAGGTTACAAAAGAAGGAAATTCCCAACAAAAAGCACTGAGTAGAAATAGAAGTGCAATAACTAATAATAGTGCAGCGATAACAGCTGTTCCATCGGATAAGGCAAATAGCAGAAAGCTCATCATAATCGATCCTGGTCATGGTGGAAAGGATCCTGGAGCTGTTGCGACTCATAATGGTGTAACCTATAGAGAAGCTGATTATAATATTTTACTAGCTACAAAACTTAAGGACAGGCTTGAAGCTTATGGTTATGATGTTTTGATGACTAGAACTGGTAATCAGTTCTTAGAGCTTTATGAAAGAACTGATATGGCTAATAGTACAAAGGCTATATTTTTCATAAGTATACATCATGATTCTAGCACATCCTCAACAGCTAATGGGACAAGCACCCACTTTAGTACCTATAAGCCTAATATTGATCAGGAAGGCTTATATGTAAAAGATGGCATAACCTACGATAGCACACCTAGCCAACCAGCTGTTGAGGGTAGAGACATATCCCTGAAGCTTGCTCCGATTATTTCAGACTTAGGCTTTACCAACAGAAAGGCACAGGACCATAACTTATTTGTAACTAGAAATACCAATATGGCCTCTACCTTAGTAGAGGGAGGATTTATATCTAGTCCCATAGATATATTAAAAATCCACGATGGTTTTGTTCAAAATAATATGGCTCAGGCCATAGCTAAAACCTTACATGAAAAATATAGCTATGCCCTATCACTTCCTCCAATAAGCTATACAGGGGTTTCTTATCAGGCTCATGTGGGAGATATAGGCTGGCAAAGCTATGTGTTTAATGGAGATATGGCTGGAACTGAAGGAAAAAATAAAGGAATAGAAGCCCTTAACATAGCCTTGAGTCAGATGAGTGGATTAGGAGTAACCTATAGAGCTCACGTTTCTAATGTAGGCTGGCAGGATTGGGTTCAAGAAGGAGCTCTTGCTGGAACTACAGGAAAGGCTCAGAATATCGAAGCCCTTGAAATAAAGCTTACAGGCGAGGCTGCTTCTAAGCACAGCATTCAGTATCAGGTTCATGTACAGGATATAGGTTGGATGGACTGGGCTATAGATGGTAATATGGCTGGAACTACTGGTAAGGCTAAAAAGGTTGAAGCTATTAGAATAAAGATAACCGAAAAGGTTCAGCCTGCACCAACCATTAGCTATGAGGCTCATGTAAGGGATATAGGATGGATGGCTCCTGTATCAGGTGGTGAAATAGCAGGAACAACGGGAAGAGCATTGACTATGGAAGCCCTCAAAATAACTGCAACAAATATGCCCCATGGTGTTCAGCTAGAATATAGAGGTCATGTTCAAGATATAGGCTGGTTGGAATGGACTGCTGTTAATAACATAGTGGGTACCACTGGACGCGCTAAGAATCTAGAGGCTATAGAGATAAGGCTTATAGGACCTAATGCCGGTAAATATACGGTGGCTTATCAGGCACATATTAGGAATATTGGCTGGCAAAGTTTAGTGAGTGATGGGTATACAGCAGGCACCATAGGAAGAAACTTACCTATTGAAGCCTTAAAGGTGAATGTTAAGCTAAAATAAAAAGATCTACACCAGGTATGCTTTTCTGGTGTAGATTTTCTTTTTGATTATGTGTATATTATGTTGATTGAAATTTGCTAATAATACATATATAATGTAATCATATGATTTTACAGCATAAATATACAGTAGAGTAATTATATAGAATACATATAAGACTAGGTGGAAATTATGAAGCTATCAAAAAATACTATATTTTCTTTAATTCTTATTTTTTTAATCAGCTATCCTTTTTATGAGGTGATATCAAAAATAATAGACCAGAGGGAATATATAAATCAAGGACAACTATCCTCAGCAGGTACTGTCGGAGAAATACTAGCAGGAGATATAGTGACTCAGAGCTTCAAATCAGAAGCCGATAAAATTACCTCTGTGGAGGTGCTTATAAGCAATTATTATAGGACAAATAAGAGCACCTTGGAGTTTGGTATAAAGGAAGAAGGAAGCAATAGTAACCTTCGAACTGTAACTATAGATACGGAGTTTTTAAGAGATAATGAGTACTATACCTTTGACTTTGAGCCCATAGAAAATACAAAGGGTAAAAGTTATAATTTTTATATTAAATCTATTGATGGCTATAAGGATAATTCTATAACCCTTCATAAGAGTGAAGAGGACACGCTTAAAAGCGGAAACCTGTATATTAATGGAATTGAGCAAACAGGAGATCTAACTTTTAAGGTTAATGATAAAGAAACTTATCCCAGGCTATACATATTTTTAATAGCTCTGCTAGCTATTACATTATTGGGGTTATTCTACATTTTTTCTAAACATGCTATAACTGTTCAGAATGGATTTTTGTTATTTTCAATAATTTACGGGGCGTTTTTCTTATTTTTCGTTCCTTTTTCTCAAACACCCGATGAACCTGTTCATCTCTTTAGAGCCTATGAAATAAGCACGGGAAAGCTTGTTTCTATTAATAATGTTGAAGGTGTGGGAAATTACCTGCCTAAAAGCTTAAAAGAGGTGCTTTATCAGGTAGAACATTATAATATAGCCTTTCATCCTGAAAATAAAGTAGATTATGCAGGGTATAAGGAGGCCTTTTCTATGGATCTGGAGCCAGAGGATACGGAGTTTTACGATTTTGGTGGATCTTCCGTTTATGTGCCAATACAATACATACCTCAGAGTTTAGGTTTGTTGACAGGAAGACTCTTGGGATTTTCAGCCCTTGGAATAATATTCCTTGGGAAATTATTCAATCTTGCTACTTGGATTTTCTTAATCTATTCAGCTATTAAGCTTATTCCCCTTGGAAAGGAATTACTATTAACTATTTCCCTATTCCCTATAGTCCTTCAGCAGGCTTCATCCTTATCTCCTGACGCTATGCTTATGGGAATCAGTGCTTTATTTATAGCATTATGTGTAAGAGCTTATAAGAAACCAGAGACAATGGCTATAAGAGATAAAACTATTTTATATATTATTGCAGTTGCTATTGTGTTAATTAAGATAGTATATCTTCCGATGCTCCTTTTATTATTTATGATTCCCAATGAGAGCTTTAAAAATAGTAGAACTAAATACTTTTTTGCTATTGGAGCAATAATTACCGCAGTAGTAGCTGCAGGGGGATGGCTTTTATATGCAAATTCAGAGCTGACAATCAGCGTTGCACCTTTTCCAGCAGTAAACACAGGAAAACAGATTGAGTTTGCTATTAGGAATGTGCTTTACTACAGTGAAATTGTTAGAGATACTTTAGTAGATAACTTTTTATTCTATGTACAGTCAATGATAGGAGTAATGGGGTGGTTAGATTTAACCCTACCATTTACCATAATTCTTGGATACCTGTGTGTTGTTGTTCTTTTAAGCTTTTTTGTAGAAACGATAGAAGAGGGAAGATATAAGCTGCTTATGATAATGTCTTTTGCATTAGGTGCTGTGCTTATTTTTTCTTCTTTATATGCTGGCTGGACACCTGTAGGTAAGGATACTATTGATGGAGTTCAAGGAAGATACTTTATTCCCATGCTTCTCTTATTGCCCTTAGCTGGACCTGCTGTAAAGATAGAAGCTGATGAGCGTAATGTCCATAGATATTTATATTCCTATATCAATTGGGCTACCAATTATACACTTATTGTGTTATTTATGAGATATTTTATATTTTAATTAACGGAGGTTAACTATGAAAATTTTAATAACTGGTGCCAAAGGTCAATTAGGAAGCCAAATAATGAATATAATCAGACAGGGGAAGTCAGAGTTAGGAATTATTCCTGAAGCTATAGCTACTGCTGATGTTAGAGGTATTGATATAGAAGATTTAGATTTAACAAATCTTAATGAGGTAAGAAATTACATCGATAAGCTTATGCCTGATGTGGTTATTAACCCTGCTGCATATACTAATGTAGATGCCTGTGAAGAGAACCAGGATATAGCCTTTAAGGTTAATGCATTGGCAGCTAGAAATATTGCTATCGTATGTGAAGAGATAGGTGCTAAGCTAATACATATATCTACGGATTATGTATTTAGTGGACAGGGAGATACTCCTATAAAAGAATATGATACTCCATCACCTGTAAGCGTCTATGGTAAAACAAAGCTTGCTGGAGAAGAGTTTATTAAGAAGTATTCTAGTAAATATTTTATAGTGAGAACAGCATGGCTCTATGGGTATAATGGCAAAAATTTTGTTTATACTATCATGAAGGCTGCTAAGGAGAAGGGTCATTTAACAGTAGTAGATGACCAGAGGGGTAATCCTACTAATGCAGAGGATTTAGCGCATCATTTGTTAAAGCTTGCTGTTACAGAGGAATATGGAGTTTATCATTGTACTGGTAAGGGTGAATGTTCCTGGTACGATTTTGCAAAGGCTATTGTGGAAGGCTCTAATATTGACTGTGCAGTGGAAGCAATAACTTCAGATAAGCTTGTTGAGAGAGCTGCAAAGAGACCAAGTTATTCTTCTCTAGATAACATGATGCTCCGATGTACAGTAGGAGATGAAATGAGAGATTGGAAAGATGCATTAGAGGTATTTTTAAATAAAGTTAATAATTTGTAAAATATATATAAGAGGTTTAACAAACCTCTTTTTTATTTTTACCACAATTAAATAATATAGATATATATTGGAATAAATGTTATAATTACTTTTAAGTAAAAATAAAATGTAAATTTGGAGGTATATATGGGATTACCTTTGGTTAGCATCTGTATTCCAACCTATAATAGTGCAAACTTTCTAGAAAGAACCTTAGACTCGGTGCTAAAGCAAAGCTATAAAAATTTAGAAATAGTTATAGTGGATGATTGCTCACAGGATAATACAGTGGAAATAGTGAAGAAGTATACAGATCCAAGAGTTAGACTTTATATAAATGATAAAAATAAAGGACTCACAGGAAATTGGAATAGGTCAGTAGAGGAAGCTAGTGGAGAATATATAAAGCTCCTCTGTGCTGACGACATTATATATGAACATTGTGTCGAAAAAGAAGTGGAAGCTTTTAAGGACAATCCTATTGTTTCTATGGTTGTAAGCAATACTCATATAGTGAATAGTCAGGATAAGATAACGCTAAAACAAAAGAAGCTCTCGAGAGAAGGAGTTTACTCTGGAAAGACCTTGGCTAAAAAATCTATTCGTTTCAAAAATTATTATGGAGCTCCCTGTAGTACTCTATTCAAAAAAGAACTGTTTCAAAGGATAGGTGGCTTTGATAATGCCCTGAAGCTTATACCAGATTTTGATTTGTGGCTGAGGCTTTCCTATGAGGGTGATATTTATTTTATTGACGAATATCTATCTGCTTTTAGAGTGCACAGTGTATCCAATACAAACAAACTAATGAATGGCGGTAAGGATACCTATGCTGAGGAGCACATACTTATGGTCAAAAAGCACATGGATTATAATAAAATTCCTTTAAGCTCCTTAGATTTATGGATACATAAATTAAGCAGAAAGATAAGAAGCTTTATGCTTGCAGTTTTTGTTAACAAACTAAACAATTAGGTGAGGGTTATATGATTTTAAATATTATTTTTTATTTACTATTTACCGTGGGAGGGCTTATTTTTATTAAGCTTGGAAGTGAAGGCTTAAGCTTTAGCTTTAAGGCGCCTCAGTTGAATTTGTCGATGAACTATTATCTTGTCTTAGGTCTAATATTTTATGTTATTAGCTTTGCATTGTGGACAGTACTTCTTAGGGGAAATAAGCTTAGCTATATTGTTCCTCTGACTACAGGCTTATCTCAAGTTTTGATAGTCTTTAGCTCAGCGATTATATTTCACGAAAGGATAACACCTTTAAAAATAATAGCTGTAGGGATAATAATATTAGGTGTTGTGCTTCTAAACTTACAAAAATAAGGAGGAGGTTACATTTGAAGAAGTTGATAATAATTCCTGCATATAACGAAGAGTCAAATATAAAGGATGTTGTGAATTACATAATTAGAACAGTTCCCGATTATGATTACATAATAATAAATGATGGTTCTACAGATAAAACTGAAGAAATATGTAAAAATGAAGGCTTTAATTACATAAGTCTACCAGTAAACCTTGGTATAGGTGGAGCTGTTCAGACAGGCTACCGTTACGCGTTAGAAAATCAGTATGATATAGCTGTACAGATTGATGGTGATGGTCAGCACGATTGTAGAGATTTAGATAGACTTTTAGATAAGCTTAAGAAAAATCGCTATAACATGGTAATAGGATCGAGATTTATTTCCAGGGAAGGGTTTCAGTCAAGCTTCACTAGAAGGCTAGGAATCTCATATTTTTCTTCCTTAATTAAAGCCATAACTAAAGTAAGAATTACAGATCCTACCTCTGGACTCAGAATGTGTGATAAGAGGGTTATAGAGGTTTTTGCTAAGGAATATCCTACGGACTATCCTGAGCCTGAATCCATAGTAACTATAATTCGTAAGGGTTTTTCTGTTGGAGAAGTGGAAGCCAATATGAAAGAAAGGCAGGGGGGAGTTTCTTCTATAAATGCAATGAAGGCAGTTTACTATATGATAAAGGTTACCTTGGCAATTTTAATTTCCTATGCAGCTAATAAGAATATTATTGGAGGACTACAGGCCAATGATGCTTAAGTTTAGAGTTATATTAGTTATGGCTGTAGTTTTATCGTTCATTTATATGTATAGACTTATAGTAAAAGGTAAATTGCAGCTACGTTATACACTTATGTGGATGCTTTTGGGAGCAGCTATTCTTTTGATGGCTATCTTCCCTAAGATAGTTAATGCTATTTCTGAAGCTATAGGAGTTTATGACCCTACAAATGCTGTGTTTTTCTTTGGTTTTGTTTTCACTTTACCGCTTATATTTGGATTGACTTTATCTCTTTCAAATACTTCAGAAAAGCTTAGAGAATTAACTCAAGAGGTGGCCCTTCTGAAGAACTCGATTAATAGTGAAAGTAAAGAAACGGAAAAGGAGCAAAGCTAAATATATATTAGAGTGTTTGAACCTCATTATTTTATAATGAGGTTTTTTTGTTAAAGGTATTGTTTTATCTGGTTAATTAAATGTTTACAAATAATGTATATAATAAATGTATTGCTGAACTATTTTAAAGGAATATTAAGATATGAAAAGGAGAACATATGCGAACTATTTTATATAAATATATTATATTTTTACTATATCCAATATGTTTCTTAGGAAAGGAGATAATTGTTTTTAATGATAGAGATATAAGCTTTGATAGTAGTAGAGTTATTTTTACTCTTCTTATCTATATAGGCCTACTTTCCTGGACCTTACTATTTAGTGTAAAAAGACAAGCATTTGTATTATTGCTATTGGATATATTGATATCCGTTTTATACCTAGCAGACATGATATATCAGAGGTATTATTATCAATACCTTACCGTGGAACTAATACCCATGATAATGGTTGATCAGAAAGAACTAGGAGATAGTATTATAAGACTTTTACAACCAGCTGATTTTTGGATATTTGCTTCAATACCTCTGGGGATTATCATTTATTTTATGGTCAGAAGGCTTAAGGAGAGGAAGATAAAAATTAGGTTTGAGAGAGGTATAAATTTAGCAATAGTTATTTTTTTATTTCTTACTATGACTATGATATATGATTCTAAGACAGAAGAGCATAAAGATGTACTTATTCATACCTGGGAGATCAAAGGTATAGCAGACAATTTAGGTCTACCGTATTATCATTACCATGACATTAAAAAGATGACTATAAATAAGTGGAATAAAGGTAACTTATCTGAAGATAATCTTCAATATATAAGAGATTATTTTAATGAAAATAATGATTTAGAGGTTTCTACTTCACTAATGATAGAGGATAAAGATTTACATGGAGTGGCTAGTGGAAGAAACGTGATTATGGTACAGGTGGAGGCACTTCAAGAGTTTGTTGTTAATCTTTTAGTGGCGGGAGAAGAAGTTACACCTAACTTAAATAGAATGGCCAGAGAAGGATTACACTTTTCCAATGTATATGCTCAAACAGCAGGTGGAAATACCTCTGATGCGGAATTTATGGCAAATAATTCACTTTATGGAGCGGCTACGGGAGCAGCTTATTTTTCTTTTGTTAATAATGAGTATAATGCACTTCCAAAGGTGTTAAAGAATAATGGATATACCTCGGCATTTGCTATGCATGCAGGTAGTAAAACCTATTGGAATAGAAATGTAGCTTATAATTCCTTTGATTTTGATAAGTTTTATTATAATGAATATTACTCTACAGATAAGGTAGTAGGTTGGGGAATTAATGATAGAGATTTTTTTGTAGAAAATGTTCAGTATTTAAAGGAATATGCTAAGCCCTTTTATTCATTTATGGTTACAGTATCTTCTCATTTTCCCTTTGGTTATTTTAAGTGGGATAGTAGGGTTGCTCTAGAGGATAAATATGAAGAGACACAGTTAGATAGTTATCTTGAGGATATTGCTTTTGTAGACATGGCTATTGGAGACTTTTTAGAGGAACTAAAGGTCAATAATTTGCATGATAATAGTATTCTAGTATTCTATGGTGATCATAGGGGCTTAAAGGATGATATGAATGAGGTACTTACAGAATTTTTAGATATAGAGAATTCTCCAGTAAGTGTAATTGGCGAGCTAACAAAGATTCCTTTTATAGTATATGCTCCAGGTATAACCTTGCAAAAAGAAGTTACTACCATAGGTGGACAAATAGATATTATGCCTACAGTTTTAAATTTATTGGGAATTGATAATGATTATATGGTTGGAAGGGATTTAGTTAATACGAAGGAAGATTTATCTGTTCTTAGAAATGGAAGTTTTATTACTTCAGATATTATTTATGATGGTGACACAGATATAGCATATCATAGGGAAACTGGCGAATTGTTAGTAAAAGAAGTTATTAATAAGGAATTAAGCGAAGCCATAAAAAAATTAGAAGTGTCGGACATGATCTTAAAATATAATGCCCTAGAATTTCTAATTAATAGTTCGAAAAATTAATATTATATGTAAAGAAATTACAATATTATTCGATACTATTATTATAACTTTTAGCCCATGAGGATTAAAAGCTTGTTTGTTTTGACTTTATCGAATAGGAGGGATGCATAATATACATTTTTTTAACTCTTGTTAATAAATGGCAACTAATAGTATATCAATATTGTTATATTTCTAATATATCAGGAGGTTTTACAGACTTTTAAATGGGGGATTAGTACTATGAAGTTTATTAAGAGGCTTTTTATACTTGCCCTATTCTTAATTATTGGATTTCCAATGGTTAAAGCAGAGGCAGGAATAAAGGATATGAGCATTGCCTTCAGAGGCCATGTCCAGGATATTGGATGGATGGAATGGATGGGGAATGGAGGAATGATAGGAACTACTGGGAGAGCTAAAAGACTAGAGGCTTTTAATCTTGATTTGACTAACTTTCCACCTGGAGCTAAGATAAAATATCAAGTTCATGTTCAGAACATAGGTTGGATGGATTGGACAGAAAATGGTAATATGGCAGGCACTACAGGACGAGCTTTACAGATTGAAGCTGTAAAGATAAGTGTAGAAAATATGCCGTCAGGATATTATATACAATATCAAGCTCATGTTCAGGATATAGGTTGGATGGATTGGACAACAAATGGAAATGTGGCTGGAACTACTGGACAATTTAAAAGACTAGAAGCGCTAAATATTCGTCTTATTAAAGATACAAGTATTTCTCTAGAGAGCGAAGGTTATTACCATAATGTTGGATGGTCCCTTCCAAGCTATAATGGAAATAGTATATCATTTATTAATAACAACATTAAGATGGAAGGAATTAGTATTAAGGTAAATAACGCACCAGGAAATATGTTCGTTCAGTATCAGACTCATAGTGAGAATATAGGGTGGCAACCTTGGGAGTCCAACGGAAAATTAGCAGGTACAACAGGACAGGGATCAAAAATGGAAGCTCTAAGGGTTAGGCTAATAGACGCACCACCTGGATGGCATATAAGATACAGATCTTTTGTTGAAGGAATTGGATGGCAACAATGGGTTGAAGATGGAGATATTAGTGGAACAGTTGGACAAAATAAAAAAGTTTTTGCTATAGGTATTGAGATATATTATGATAACAATGTTAATAGAAATAACATTAAATACTATATTAAAAACTTTAATTTTTCTTTTGATAGATTTAGTTATAGGGCTCTTGAACGAGGAAATAATAAACTGTTGAATGGAACTCCAGCTAATGAGAACATATTAAATACATATGCCAATCCGGATAATTTGCTTACTGCCGATAAAGTATTACAATTTCTTACTGTTAATAAATATAGAGATAATATGAATATTGGTGAGTTGAATAAATACTTGAATTCTTTAGGTTCTGGAAATGTATTTGCTAATCAAGGACAAGCTTTTGTTGATGCAGCAAGAGATTATGGAATAGATCCTTTATATTTGGTTGCACACACGCTGCTTGAAACAGGTTATGGAAAGTCAACCTTAGCAAAAGGTGTTTTAGTGAATGAGGTTAATAAAGTTCCTGTAACTCCAATGGTAGTATATAATTTCTTTGGAATAGGGGCAATTGATAGTGATCCATTAAAACAAGGTAGTGAAACAGCCTATAAGTTAGGTTGGACTAGCCCGGCAGCAGCCATAAGAGGAGGAGCCCAATGGATTGCTTCTAACTATTTACATAGTGCTTTATCAAATCAAAGGCAATATACAGTATATTATATGAAGTGGAATGTTTTTGGGTTTGTGGAGAGTAGTTCTAATACTATGTGGCATCAATACGCTACAGACGTTAATTGGGCTAATGGAATCGCTGGATTAATGAATAGGTTGATATATCTATATGATGGGGCTGTATTGGAACTTGAAATACCGCTATATAAACAGTAATAATTTAATTTATCAATGTTAAATGAATAATGTAAACCTCCGACATTTGTTTCGGAGGTTTTTTTTCTATAATTTAGCTTTCTATTGAGGAAATTGTCAATAAATGTCTTGTGTTTTTTCACAAGCAAGGAGATTTTCCTATAAACAGCATCTATAACAATAAATATAAATATATGGATCTATGATTTTCTTAGTATTTTAGTAAAACATCAATTTGAAATATAAAAATCAGTAATTGTGCTAAGAGAGTTTTATGTAAAAATAGACATTTAATTAAAATTATGTTAAAATATTTAATGTTAAACTTAAAAGTTAATTTTAAACTGTTAAATTATTTAATTGCAACAATTATTTAGGATATATTAATTGATTAAGATACTTTAAAATCTGCTTGCAGACTACGATTGATTAATATAAGCTTAAGCTCTTTTGTGAAATTTTATTAATATCTAAATAATAATTTTTTGTATATAGAAAGAATATTATAAGAAAAGTAAAAAATGGTTTTTAAGAAAGAGAGAATATTATGGGGATTACACTTGTTAATGCTACCTCACTTGCATCTAGAGGTGGTTTAACCATATTAAATCAATACATCAATTCACTTATAGATAACAATGACATAGATGAAAAATATTTTTTGTTTGTACCAGAAACTTGTTCTGTTCCAGATACTGAGACAAATATAGTTATAATAAAAAATAATGATAATGATTTTTATAAAGGAAAAAGTTTTTGGAACACTATAGGTTTATATTTATGGTGCAAAAAATATGATATAAAAGCTGATTGCATTTACTCTCTACAGAACTATTATCCCCTCGGGTTTAGTGGGAAAGGTATTTATAAAAAGCTTTACTTACATCAACCTATACCTTTTTATGATTATACATGGAATGTTTTTAATAAAAGAGAGCGAAGTCTTTGGTTCTATAAATATATTTATTATTGGTTAATTAAGAAAAGTGTGAAGGAATCAGATGAAATTATAGTTCAAACAAGTTGGCTAAAAAGTTCGCTTGTAAAAAAGATTGGGATAAATGCAGATATAATATTTGTTGATAGACCTGTTATAAGTAACATAGATACAACAGTTGTACAAAAGATTAACCTAGATGAAGGGTATAAGCTGTTTTATCCAGCATCTTCAGCTATTTATAAGAATCATGAATTACTTTATGATATGATGAATGTGTTGGTAAATAATAGAAAGTGTAACGATGTAATCTTGTACCTTACTATAGATAGTGAAGACTATGAAGCGATTAATTATATTAAAAAATATAATTTATTCAAGAATATTAAGCTACTAGGTAATATTAGTTATGAAGAAGTTTTGCGTTATTATAATAGCGTGGATATGCTTGTGTTTCCAAGCAAGATAGAAACCTTTGGGTTACCCCTTGTTGAGGCTCAACAGTTCAATTTACCGATTGTGGCTGGTGATATTGATCTTTATAGAGAAGTTATTGGAGAATATAAGAATAAAGTAAGTTATTGTGACTTGGACAATTTTTTAGAATGGGCACAAATAATCGAGGAAGTGAAAAGGTGAAAGTTCTATATCTAGGAAGTGTAATTAAAACAGAAGAATGTGGAAAATATATTGGACCATCAGTTGCAGGTAATAAAATGCAAATTGGGATAATAAAACAGTTAATTAATAACTACAGAGATGATTTAACTGTTTTTACTGAAGTTCCTATAGCTGCATATCCGAGGGAAAAAAGGCTGATACTTAAACGAGAAGATATAAATCTATTTAATGATGTTATGGCTTTAAGCATTCCATTTATTAATATATTTTTTATTAAGCAAATAACGATGATTTTAACAGCTTTTTGGCACATAATGCTTTGGTGTATTAAATATAGAAATTATGATAGGAAAATTATATGCTATAATTCATATCCTTATGTTGCTGTCCCTGTGCTTTGGGTGTCAAAAATATTTGGATTAAAAACATTTTGTATATTGGCAGATCCGCCTTTACCAGAGATGAAAGGTAGCTTTTTGAAGAATACTGCGAAGAGTATAGAAAATAAGTCAGCAAAAAAGAATATTAAAAATTTTAGCGGATTAATAGTATTAAATGAGCATGCTGTTAGAATGTTTTCTCCTAATTCAAAGTATATAGTTGTTGATGGTGGTTTTGATATAAAAGATGCTCCACTAGTTTCTGTAGGAGGACAGTGGAGTAATAGAGAAAATGACGAGCCATATAGAATTGTGTTTAGTGGGGCCTTAACTAAATACAATGGTATAGAAAATTTAATTAACGGAGTTGGTAAATGTAAAAGCAAGAATATTATCTTAGAGATTTATGGGCGTGGGCCATTAGAGGAGTACATAAAAAAGTATGAAACTCGAGATAGTAGAATTAAGTATTGTGGTAATGTGGATAATAATACTATGTTAAAAATACAAAATAATGCTGCATTACTGATTAATCCAAGGATAGTAAATGATTCTATAAGTCAAGTTACATTTCCATCTAAAATGATAGAATACTTAATTAGTGGCACACCAGTAATTAGTACAAAACTTAACGGATTTACCATGGAGTATTTAGAAAACATGTTTGTATTACCTGATGATACACCAGAATCTATTGCTAATACAATTGATTCTGTTTTAAATATGGATAATGAAGTGTTGATTGATAAAGCAAATAAAGCTAGGAATTTTATATTAAATAATAAAAATTGGGAGATACAAGTAGATAAAATTATATCTTTCATGAAGAGTTGCTAGATTTGTTATAAAAATTTATAAAGGTGACGGTTTAATTATGTTGATTTTAGTCGTATTATTAGCTTTAGTTTCCTTGTACTTAGTAAATAGATTTATTAAGGATAAGATGTCTAAACTTGCTATTTGGATATTTGTTGGTTGGTGGTTTTTTTGGATTGGGTTATCAACACTAAATTTATATAAATTATATAATGTTAAACCTTATATATACCTTATGTTGTTTTTGGGTATAATAATGTTTTTTTGTGGATATATACTAGGCGATAAAACTAAATTAGCTGTGTCAAAAGAAAATCCAAATAATACAATGCTAACTGGGTGCAAATATAATGAAAAGAAATTTTTTTTATATTTACAAGTCCTTATTATTATCATATTAACTTACTATTTTATAAAATATAAAAGAGTAGTATCAATGGTGGGAGCAGAAGAGGCAAGATTATATAGATATTCTGTTGGTAAAGTTTTTGAAAGTACGATAGAGATCGTATTTTTTAATACATTTATCGAAGCTTTTATAATTATAGCAGTAATATTGTTCTCATATTTGATTGTCTATAAAAAGTATAGACAACCTTCTTTTATTTTGTTAGGAATAAATATATTCTTATATACTGAAATTGGTTCCGGTAGAAGTATTATAATAGATATTTTATTGTACTCAATTATTTTTTATCTAATAATGAATAAAAATAAGTTGTTTTCTTATAAAATTGATAGAATAAAAGATTTTAAGTTTAGTAAAAAGAGAATTTATAAATACTTGCCGATTGTTATATTTATTATGGTAGTACTATCATATTTGTCTTGGATTACATCAACAAGGATGGGTGGGAGTGAGTTTTCTATAGGGGCATTGCTAAGTGGTTTTAGTGAGTTTTTTAAACAAATTATTTTGTATTTCAATGGGCCTTTTAGAGCATTTCAGTATGGTGTGGAAAATTATGGTGAGCAAATAGGTTTATTTTATAGTAGAGCAACTTTTGCGGGGATAGATGAAATAGTTAGAAACTTTATTAGAGTTATTGGTATAGATTATATGCCAGCTAATTCAATTATAGGAGACATATTGCAAAATAATCAAATACCAATTGGAACAAGTTTAATGTTCAATTATGCCTATACATATCTTATGATTTTTTATTTTGATTTTAAAATAGTAGGTATTATTATATTTCCTATTTTATATGGATTCTTCATAAGAATAATAATATTTATACATGAAAAGGAAAGAAACATTTATAGTTTAATGCTACTAGCATTTTTAATTAATTCAATGGTGTACTCTGTATTTAAATGGCCACTACAATCGCCATCGGCGATTATAGTTATTACTATATTTTATTTATTTACGTATGGTAAACATTTGAAAATATTATATGGTGTAAAATGGAATTTTAGGCAGGTGATTACTGTAATAAGAGGTAAGTTTTTAAAATATTTATAATCACTGAGGTGAAGAATGTGAAAGATATAATGGTAAGTATAGCTGTAATTACATATGGACATGAAAAATATATAAGGAATGCCTTAGATAGTATTTTGACACAGAATACTGAGTATAATTATGAAATATTAATTGGTGAAGACAACTCTCCAGATAATACTAGAGAAATACTTTTAGAGTATAAGGAAAAGTATCCTGAGATAATACAACTGGTATTGAGAGATGTAAATATTGGGGCTACGAAAAATATTTGCGATTTATGGCGTAAAGCTAGAGGTAAATATATTGCCACATTAGAAGGAGATGATTATTGGATAGATAATCTTAAATTGCAGAAAACTATTGACTTTTTGGAACAAAATACAAGTTATTTAGCGGTTTCTCACAGAATTGAAGAAAGAACTTTAGATAATAAGGTTATTGCACAGCATCCTGAAATTGCTTTAACAGGAAAAGAATTTACTATAGAGGAATTCTTAAAAGGAAATTATTATTCTGCTGTAGCTACAGTTTTTAGAAATTTTGTAATAGAATCTCCAAGTAGTATTGATATCGTTGAATATGCTCACTGGCTTGTAGGTGATTATACAATTTGTATGATTCTGTTAGATAAAGGTAAAGTTTTTGTGTTGAATGATATAATGTCTGTCTATAGAAGTAGAAGCAAAGCTGGAGAACAGAATTACAATTCTATAACTGATTCAATCAAGCAGTATAAAGATCATTTAGAGGTAGTTAATGCTAACAACTTGTATTATAAAGGGAAATATGATTTTTCATTAGAGTATATAAATAAATCTATATTAGCTTTTATTAATTCCATAAAATCAAAACAAATAAAAGATTTCTTTGAGTTATTTAACACAATCCCTAAAAAATGTAGATTTTTGTTTTGGGGATATTTATCTAAAAGAGTTCTTAGAAAGAGTTTTAGAGTTTTATTTTTAAAAAATCAGGTGAATAAATGAAGAATATTTCTCTATTTAAAAATACATTCTATGCACTATTACTTCAACTAACAACTATGCTCTTTCCGCTGGTTACCTCTCCATACATATCAAGAGTTATTGGTGCAAGCAATCTAGGAAAAGTGAATTTTTCATCTTCAGTTGTAAATTGGTTTTTGGTATTTGCTATATTTGGTACTACAACTTATGGAGTTAGAGAAGTATCAAGAATTAGAGATGATAAGCATAAACTAAGTCAATTTTTTAATGAGATATTATTTATAAAAGTTATTATAACTATTGTAACCATATTAGTATATATTCCTTGTATTTTTCTTATTGGTAGGTTTTCTGAAGAAGCACTTTTATTTTCTGTACAAGGTGTAGCTCTAATAATAAATATTTTTTCTTTGGATTGGTTTTTTCAAGGTATTGAGGACTATAAATATATTACTATAAGAAGTATTAGTTTCAAAATTTTATCTATTATAGCACTATTTCTATTTGTTAAAGTAAGAGAAGATTATGTGGTGTATGCAGGTATTTCAATTTTTGCACTATCATTCAGTAATATACTAAATTTTTTTTATGCAAGAAAATACATTGACTTATTTATTCCATCAGTTATTGATACTAAAAAACATTTAAAAGCTTTAGGAGTTTTCTTTTTAAGTTCTTTAGTAATTAGTGTATATGGAATTCTAGATCAAATTTATCTAGGTTTTATACGGGGAGATATTGATGTAGCATTCTTCAACAGATCAAAAATGATTTATAATTTAGGGGTTTCAATTTGCTTATCTCTTAGTAATGTCATAATGCCAAGAATCAATAATTATTTTCTTAATGATAAAGATAAATATAGAGAGCTGCTTAATAACTCAGTAGACATTATACTTTGGATATCAATACCAGCTTCTACTGGAATTGCTATTTTGGCAGATAAGATTATATACTTGTTCGCTGGTGTTGAATTCGCTGATGCTGCAATATCACTAATTGTGTTAGCACCACTAATCACTATGGTTCCACTAGGAGTATGGAATTACCAGCAAAGAATTATACCTTTAGGCTATGAGAAATTTGGACTATTTAATCAGTTGATTGTTGCATTTATTAGTTTGCTTTGTAATTTATTACTTATTCCTCATATAGGCCACATAGGTACTGCTATTAGTTATTTATTAGCAGAGAGCATAGGTACAATAATTAGTTTGGTATATGTTAAAAGATTTGATAAATTTACTATTATTAAACGTGATCATATAAAGTATGTAATTGCAGCGTTAGGAATGACTATTGCTGTTAAATTCATTGATATTAGATTTAATACTTCTTGGAGTGTATTGGTTTTTGCAATTGTTATTGGTGTTGTTACATACGTTACCATACTACTATTTACTAAAGACAACATTACTATGAGGATTATGAAGAACTATTTTAAAGTACGGAGTTGAGTTTATTCATATATTTAAATAAACACTATACGTCTTTTATGAAAGAGGGAAGAATGATGATAAATGTAACGAAAACTTATTTGCCAAAGCGAAGTGAGTTTGATAGGCATGTTAATGACATTTTTGATAGTGGATGGTTGACCAATAACGGTCAAAAGGTTCAAGAATTACAAACTAAATTGGAAGCTTTTTTAGGAGTGAAGCATGTATTACTTGTTTCCAATGGAACTTTAGCTCTTCAAGTTGCAATAAAGTTATTAGACCTAAAGGGAGAAGTAATCACCACACCTTTTACTTTTGCAGCAACATCAAGTAGTGTTATATGGGAAGGTCTAAAACCTACATATTGTGACATTGATGAAGAAACTTATTGTCTTGATAGTAAAAAACTAGAAGCTTGCATCAACGATAAAACTTCTGCAATATTACCAGTACATGTTTTTGGAAATGCATGCGAGGTTGAAGAAATAGATAGGATTGCCAGAAAATACAATCTTAAAGTTATTTATGATGCAGCTCATGCTTTTGGAGTGAATTACAATGGAAAGAGTTTGTTGAGTTACGGTGATGTTTCTACATTAAGTTTTCATAGTACTAAAGTATTTCATACAATTGAAGGTGGAGCTTTAATTATTAATGACGATTCTCTTTATGAAAAGGCAAAGTTACTTATTAATTTTGGTATAGCTGGTCCTGATAAAATAGTTGAATTGGGAATTAATGCAAAAATGAACGAGTTTCAAGCTGCTATGGGATTATGTGTATTGGATGATATTAATCTAATTATCAGTAATAGAGAAAGAGCGTATAGATACTATATGAATAAATTATTTCCAGGGTTAGTTTATCAAAAAAGCAATAAATGTGGTACGATGAATTATTCATATTTTCCAATACTATTTAATAGTGAAGAGGAGCTTTTACGAACAAAGTATGAATTAAATTGTAATAACATATATCCACGTAGGTACTTTTATCCTTCTCTGTCGATGGTTGAAAGGCTAAATCCAAACCAGTCACAAACTCCTATAGCAGATAACATTTCTAATAGAATTTTATGTTTACCAATGTATGACGCGTTAACTCAGATGGACTTAGATATGATTATAGAAGCGGTAAATTCTAGCATTACTGTTTCATTAAGAAAGGATGCATAAATAGTTATGAAAGAAATTATTATTATTGGTGCCGGTGGTTTTGCAAGAGAAGTAGCATGGCTAATTGAAGAAATAAATAAAATAACACATGAGTGGAAGTTACTAGGATATATTGAAGAGTATAAAGATAACATTGGGAAAAATCTGAATGGATATGAAGTTTTAGGGGATTTTAACTGGATTAAAGAAAATAATTGTAATAATTTGTATTACGTTTGTGGTGTAGCAGATCCTACGTTAAAAGAACGTTTTGTTCTAAAAGCTGAGGAATTGGGATTAAAGGCTGCAGTTTTGATTCATCCTAACGTTCAGATATCTAATTATAATAATATCGAAGAAGGGGTAATAATATGT